>JAHHQZ010000046.1 GCA_020026075.1 Actinobacillus sp.
AAAAATTATATTTATTTATAGTTTTTTTATAGGTTTTATGTTTCTATTTCTAACCACTTGTGATTAGTATTTAATAACGGTGCGGATGGCTTTGCCTTGGTGCAATAACTCAAAGGCCTCGTTGATTTTGTTCAAGCCCATTGTGTGGGTAACGAATGGCGCTAAGTCGATATCGCCTTTCATTGCGTCCTCAACCATTCCTGGTAATTGGCTGCGACCTTTCACGCCGCCGAAAGCGGAGCCTTTCCATTGGCGACCTGTTACTAGCTGGAATGGGCGAGTGGCAATTTCTTGCCCTGCGCCTGCAACGCCGATGATGATGGATTGCCCCCAGCCACGATGAGCGGATTCTAAGGCCTCACGCATTACATTGACGTTACCGATACATTCAAAAGTGTGGTCGATACCCCATTTGTTGATTTTTTCAAATAGCACTTCTTTCATCGGTTTGTCGTAATCTTTTGGATTAAAACAATCTGTTGCGCCGAATTGTTTGGCTAACGCAAATTTTTCAGGGTTGGTGTCGATGGCGATAATGCGTCCTGCTTTGGCTTGACGTGCACCTTGAATGACCGCTAAACCGATCGCCCCCAAACCCCACACGGCAACGGTGTCGCCTTCTTGCACTTTGGCGGTGTTATGTACTGCGCCGATGCCCGTGGTTACGCCGCAGCCGAGCAAGCACACTTGTTCGTGGTTGGCGTTCGGATTGATTTTCGCCAAAGAAACTTCTGCCACAACGCTGTATTCGCTGAATGTTGAGCAGCCCATATAGTGGTAAATCGGCTGACCTTTGTAGGAAAAGCGAGTGGTGCCGTCAGGCATTACGCCTTTGCCTTGTGTTTCACGCACGGCGACACACAGGTTAGTTTTACCAGATTTACAAAATTCACATTCGCCACATTCGGCAGTGTAAAGTGGAATGACGTGATCGCCAGGTTTGACGCTGGTTACGCCTTCGCCCACTTCAACTACAATTCCTGCACCTTCGTGACCTAATACCACAGGGAAAATACCTTCTGGATCGGCGCCTGATAAGGTGAAAGCGTCCGTGTGGCACACGCCAGTGTGGGTGTTACGAATAAGCACTTCGCCTTTTTTTGGCATTTCTACATCAATTTCAACAAGTTGTAAGGGTTCGTTAGCGGCAAACGCAACGGCTGCACGAGATTTAATAGTTTTCATTGTTTTCCTTATTTCAAATAGGTTCGTATGAGTTCAATGGCATTATTCAATGAATGATGCGTTTTGGGATCGATATGCCCATCTTCCATAAAGGATTCACGCAAGTGACTTTCCAAAATTTGCGCCATCAGTCCATTGGTTGCACCACGAATGGCGGCGATTTGTTGCAAAATGGCTTTGCAGTCTTGCTCGCTTTCAAGGGCATTTTCAAGGGAATTAAGCTGCCCTTTCAAACGGCGTACGCGTGTGAGAACTTTCTTTTTTTCTTCAGGTGTGTGTGGCATAGGGTTACCTCAATCGATCTGCTATATACTGTACCCCAGTATACTATTTTAAACAAGAGATTTTTTTACATCATTTTAGGTAGGCCGGAATATTTTGCAAAATTTTGACAAAAATTCCGACCAAAAAAAACGCTTTAAGTTTTCTTAAAGCGTTTTTTATTGTGTGATTATTTTTTCAGTTGTGGATCTTTTTGGAAATATGGGGAGCGTGGACCGTATAAAATAGCGCCGTCATAGCCTGTGCTAAACATCGAGTACATTGCGTTGCCTGTTACTTTAAAGCCAGTGTCGCTTACATTGTTGACGATTTGTTTCACTAATGCAACCAGCAAGCCTGAGCTATCATCTTGAGAATCGTCAGCGGTAACGGATTTCGTCCATAATACTTTGCCTGTTTTCAAGTCGATCAAGGTTGCGTTCACACTCACGGTGGTACGGCTATCAAATACTAAGTACTTCGTGCCGTAGTCGGTGATTTGCAGGTATAACGCTGCATCAGCGCCGAAAATTTTGCGTAAGCGTTCCGTAGAAATTTGGCTAACAACGTGGCCGTCTGTTACACCGTTTTGTTTGAACACTTCATCCACTACCGCCACAGGGAAAACGTAATAGCCTTTTTCTGCCAAAGGTTGAGCCGCCCAGCTCATTACAGCATAGCTGGCATTTACATCTACGCTATCGTTTTTAGGGGTAACGATGACGATACTTTTCGGTTGGTTGGCTTGGAGAGCCGTGTAGTCGTAAGGTTGCCTGTGGGCTCCGCAAGCGGTTAGCAATAGCACGCTACACAGTGCGAGAAATTTTAAGCATTTCATTATTTACCCCCTTGCTGGCGGCGGTTGATGAAATCAATAAATTGCGCAGATTCTGGGTACAAGGTTGCCTCTTGTTTAAAGGCGGCACGTGCAGCTGCCACATCGCCTAAACGCAATTCCAGCAAGCCTAAATGACCATAAATACCAGGTGCGACAGGTAAATGATGGGCTTTTGCTTGTTGAATCGTTGCCAAAATTTCTGTTTTTTGTGCACTGGTGTTACCTGGTTCCGTGTAATATTGGTAGACGTTTTTATGGTAATTGCCCCAATAATACAGTGGTGGTTCGCTTGAACTACAAGCGGTTAGCACCGTGATTATGGAACCAATGCCAAGTAGTTTACGCATAAGGCTCTCCTTTCTAAACTTGATTAGTTAGACGGTTTCCAGTGACCTTGCTCAATACCTTGAACCAATTTGTTGACAGCCTCACGAATCGCCAAACCCAGCACTTTGTCATTTAACGTTGCGTCATAACCTGCGGTGCCACCAAAGCCTAAGACTTCACGGTTGGATAAATTATATTCGCCAGCCCCTTGCACGGCATAAACTACTTGCGAAGTTTGAACATTCACTACGTTCAACGTTACTTGTGCGTATGCGACTTGTTTTTTGCCGTGACCGAGAATGCCGAATAATTGTTGATCCCCAGTGGTTTTACGACCAAAGCCCGTGATATTGCCTGTTATGACATAGGATGCCCCTTTGAGTTTTAAATTTTTGCCTGCTAATTTTGCTTCGGCAGCGATTTGTTGCATATTGCCACGATCTAGCACATTAAAGCGACCTGTTTGTTGTAAATCAGCGATGAGTAAGGTTTTCGCACTGTTTGAAAGTTGATCTTGTCCTTCAAAAAATGCTCCTTTCATAAAGCTACTGCTGTTATCAAATTGCCCAATGGCAAGATTAGATTTCACGCCATGATAAGGAGTTTGGTAACTGGCGACCGATTCGGTGGCGACAGTGCGATGCCCTTCAACGGCACAGCCTGTTAAAAGCGCAGTAAGAATTAAAGCGGTGGTGAGTTTTTTAGACATAAATATTCTCCAATTTAAGAGGAAAGCGAATGAATTGTAATCAAAACACGTTGATCTTTTATTCACAAATTTGCCACTCATTATTAGAGATTCCACTCGCTTTTGCAATCATTTTTATTAATTGCTAGGCCGGAATATTTTGCAAAATTTTGACAAAAATTCCGGCCTGCAAAATTGGATTAAACCGCTGTTATGATCTGCACCCCAAAAGTTGGACTAACCAGTCAACTAATTAAGGTGCAGATTT
>JAHHQZ010000047.1 GCA_020026075.1 Actinobacillus sp.
AACCACCAGCGGATATGACGGCATGCCGTTGGATACTTTCAGTTCGCCAATCATCGAAAACTATTTAAGTTGTGCCACGTAAAATGGTTTAACCACAAAAAAGTAACGACTTCGGCTAATGGAATGGTGAAAATAAAACGAAGGTCGGAATATTTTGAGAAATTTTGTTGAAGAATGAAAGGAAGAAAATTGGTTGCGGGGGCTGGATTTGAACCAACGACCTTCGGGTTATGAGCCCGACGAGCTACCAAGCTGCTCCACCCCGCGTCCGATGGGGCGTACTATACGGATTTTTTTCGCAAAGGCAAGGGATTAAAATCAAGTGCTTTTTGCCTGTGCAAAAGGCGTTTAATCAGCATTCAAAATTAATTTTAAGCTGTCAAAATGCGGATTTTTTGCTACTTTATGCCGATTTTTTTAACAGGTTTATAAATGATGAAAGAAACGGAAACAGAGCGCCGCTTTGGCGGCATTGCACGCCTTTACTCGCCACAAGCATTGACATTGTTCGCACAATCGCACGTTTGCGTAGTGGGCATTGGCGGTGTTGGTTCTTGGGCGGTTGAGGCCTTAGCACGTTCAGGCATTGGCAAAATCACGCTGGTGGATTTAGACGACATTTGCATAACCAACATTAACCGCCAGCTCCCTGCCTTAACCAGCACCATTGGTCAGATGAAAACGGAAGTAATGGCAGCACGTGTGCGTGAAATTAACCCAGCGTGCGAGGTCGAAATCATTGATGATTTCCTTTCCCCTGAAAACATTGGCGACTATCTTAGTACGAACTTTGATTATGTGATTGATGCCATCGATCAAGTGAAAACCAAAGCAGCGATGATCGCCTTTTGTAAACGGCATAAAATTCCGCTGATTACCATTGGCGGTGCTGGCGGGCAAACGGATCCGAGCAAAATTCAAATCGCAGATTTAAGCCGCACGATTCAAGATCCACTGTTGGCGAAGGTGCGGAATTTACTGCGCAAGCAATACCATTTCAGCCAAAATCCTAAGCGAAAATTTAGCGTGGATGCGGTGTTTTCCACGCAGCCGTTGATTTTCCCGCAAACCAGTGAACATTGTGCCGTATCCGCCACGATGAACTGTACCAACGGCTTTGGCGCTGCCACAATGATCACTGCCACCTTTGCTTTTTTTGCCGTTTCTCGTGTGCTTGAAAAATTAATTCACCGTGCGGAACTTTTACAAAAAAGCTAGGTCGGAATATTTGCTGAAAAATTAGCAATTATTTGGAGAAATTATGATGAAAAAGTTTTCAATAACATATTACGGCGTTGCATTTGCAGGCTTATTGGCGACAACCGCCGCCAATGCTGACGTGCTGACCTCTTTACGCCCTTTAGGGTTCATTGCCGCTGGTATTGCAGACGGCGTAACCAACACCGACGTTTTAGTGCCAGTGGGCGCCTCGCCGCACGATTACAGCTTAAAATTAAGCGATGTGCAGAAATTGCGCCAAGCGGATTTAGTAGTTTGGATTGGGGAAGACGTGGATAGTTTCCTTGCACGCAACATTGCGAAATTACCGCCGCAAAATGTGGTAACCATTGCTGATTTAGCCGGCGTGAAACCATTACTTTTGGCAGGCGAGGCACATCATCACCACCATCACGATGATGCTGATCAAGACCATCACCACGATGAAATGAAAAATCATCACGACGATGCCGATCACGATCACCACGCAATGGACGAAAAAGCCATCAACTGGCATTTGTGGCTTTCTCCGCAAATTAGCGAGCAAATTGCCGATGCGATTGCGGTTAAGCTTGAAAGTAAGTACCCCGCCCAAAAAGCAAAAATTTTGGCGAATTTGGCAAGTTTTAAACAAAACTTAGCCAAGACCAATGCCGAGATTGCAGAGCAGTTGGCACCTTATTCAAAAAAAGGCTTTGTGGTGTATCACGATGCCTATGATTATTTCAATCAGGCTTATCATTTGAATCAGCAAGGTTCGTTTACGATTAACCCTATTGTGGCACCGGGCGTGCGCACATTGGCGAAAATCAAGCAAATGATTGCTCATAAAAATGTGCAATGTTTGTTCACCGAGCCAGAATTTACCCCAGACGTCGTGCAAATTTTGCATAAAGAAACTGGCGTAAATGTTGGTTCCTTAGACCCCTTAGGCTCGAAAATCACCCTTAGCAAAACAGCGTATATGCAATTTTTGCAACATTTAGCCACGAATTATGCACAATGTTTAAAATAATTTAACATTGTTGAAATCATTAAAAGATAAAAAAATACCGTCCCTAAGG
>JAHHQZ010000048.1 GCA_020026075.1 Actinobacillus sp.
AAATAATTTAACATTGTTGAAATCATTAAAAGATAAAAAAATACCGTCCCTAAGGTGACACGAACTCCAAAAGTTGAACACAACTTTCGGAGTTCGTGTCAGTTTAGCTGGGGCTTTTTATGGCTTAATTTTGTGGGTTACTCTTCTTTTGTCAGCATTTTTCCTTTGTATTCACCAGTTAAGGTTTCAAGGAAGGCTTTGATGTATTCCACATCTTTTTGTGATAATTCTTTGCCCACTTGATACTTCAACATAAGCTTAATTGCCTCGTTGAGATCACTGGTTCTCGCATCGTGGAAGTAAGGTGCCGTCAAGGCGATATTCCGCAAGGTTGGCACTTTGAATTTATGTAAATCCGCAGGATTGCCTGTATGGGAAATACGACCTTTATCCGCATCCGTCAATGGCGTGCCACGATCTGCAAAATAATCACCGTACAAGCCTAAGAACTCATAAGATTGTCCGCCCATTGCAATACCTGTATGGCAGGTGTCGCATTTATTTTCCACGAATAATTGATAGCCTCTTTTCGCCGCTGGGCTAATGGCATTTTTATCGCCTTTTAAGTAGCGGTCAAAAGCACTGTTCGGCGTGATCAAGGTTTTCTCAAATTCCGCAATGGCGTTGGTGATAGTGTTGGCATCAATGGCTGGATAAACTTTTAAGAAGGCTTGTTTAAAGGCCTCGTCTTTTTCTAGTTTATCAATGATTTCTTGCCAGTTTTTCGATCCCATTTCCACAGGATTCAATGGCGGCCCGCCTGCTTGATCGGCTAAGGTTGCTGCACGACCGTCCCAGAATTGGGCGAAGTTAAAGGCTGCATTGTACACGGTTGGTGCGTTGATACCGCCTTTTTGCCCTTTAATCCCTGTGGAAGTGGCTAAGCCGTCCACACCGCCATTTTTAAGCTGGTGGCAAGTGTGGCATTGAATTGAACCGTCCCCAGACAAGCGCCCATCGTGGTATAAAAATTCCCCCAGCGCCACTTTTTCTGCATCCACTGTCAACGCATCTGGAATCGGCTGAACCAAGCGTTTTGCATCCGTACCTTCGGTATGGCTAGGCAGGAATTTTTCACGATTTTTTGTAATCCAAGCCAGCAGCAAGGCTTTATCTTCCGCACTTGGTGCGCTGCCCCAGTGAACCATTTGGAAACGTTTTGGTGGCATTTCGTCATTTTCAATGACACGTTGCAATTTCGCTAAATCCACTTCGGATAGTTTTTGTGGGTTCTGCACGCCAGCTAAGAACTGGTTTAAATTAAATGCACGTGTACCATGTTGAATATCGTATAGAAATAATTTATCCAAAACGGGAAGTTTTGTATAAAGTGGCAGTTTCGTGTTTGGGGCGTGGCAATATTGACAGCCACTGTCATACATCACCTGCATAACTGCTTTGGCTTGCCCAGAAAGTTTGGTTTTTTCCAAAAGCGTTGCCGATTGCTGTTTGTCAAAATAATTGGCGTAACCGATGGTTCCCAGTGCGCCAACGACACCCAACGCCGCAACGGTCGCTAATGCTTTTTTCATAAAATACTCCTGAAATAGTTAAGTAGAAAATAACACGGTTCGTAAACCATAGTTATTATAAGGTTTATAAAAACTAATGAGAACGTGGATTCATTACAAAAATCTATATTTAAATCAATTTATGAAATAGGTTTTCCCGATTGATTCGTTGTTTAGACGAGCAATATGACACAAAAATGTGCAGGAAAGTGGAGTAAGCAAACGCTAAAAATCACCGTGCGAAAAACTTCGGTGCTAAAACCTAGGCTGGAATTTTTGCCAAAATTTTAATGAATATTCCGACCTTGGCAAAAACTATAAAACGAGTGAATCGAAAAATACTAATATATTTTTAAGAATGTGGGGATAATTAAAAAAGGGACTAAAAGGAATACGAAATTATAATGAATGATTATAGGGGACAGAGTATAAGATAAATGGTGCCCGAGGGCGGACTTGAACCGCCACGACTCGAAAGTCGAGGGATTTTAAATCCCTTGTGTCTACCGATTTCACCACTCGGGCAAGTGGAGC
>JAHHQZ010000049.1 GCA_020026075.1 Actinobacillus sp.
AAATAATTTAACATTGTTGAAATCATTAAAAGATAAAAAAATACCGTCCCTAAGGACGGTATTTTTATTAGCCGAATGGATTTTCTAAGATCATCGTTTCCACACGGTCAGGGCCTGTGGAAAGAATGGCGATAGGTACGCCAGTCACTTCTTCAATACGCTTAATGTAGTTGCGAGTATTTTCAGGAAGTTTTTCAATCTCTGTTACGCCGAAAGTGTTTTCTTTCCAGCCTGGTAGGGTTTCGTAAATTGGCTCCACGCCTTCCCAGTCTTTGGCAGCAAGCGGTGCGTAATCAACCACTTCACCATTTGGTAATTTGTACGCTATGCAAATTTTCACTTCATCTAAGCCATCAAGCACGTCTAATTTGGTCATACAGAAACCAGAAATGCTGTTTACTTGAATCGCACGGCGCATTGCCACTGCGTCAAACCAGCCACAACGGCGTGCACGTCCAGTGACGGCACCAAACTCGTTGCCTTTGCGTGCAATCGTAGCACCGATGTCATCAAATAATTCTGTGGTGAATGGACCGCCGCCCACACGTGTGCAGTAAGCTTTAATAATGCCCAAAACATAATCAATGTGTAATGGCCCAAAGCCCGCACCAGTGGAAACGCCACCAGCAGTGGTGTTAGAGCTCGTTACAAATGGATAAGTGCCTTGATCAATATCCAACATTGTACCTTGCGCACCTTCAAACAAAATGTTGCAACCTTGTTTGCGAGCCGTGTCTAAAATCGTGGTAACGTCTGCCACCATTCCTGTTAACACGTCTGCGATAGCGAGGGTGTCCGCCAAAATGGTGTCGTAATCCACAGGATCCACGTGATAGTAATGCACTAATTGGAAGTTGTAGTAATCCACAATACCTTTTAGTTTTTCAGCAAAGGCTTTTTGATCAAATAAGTCACCTACACGCAAGCCACGACGAGCCACTTTATCTTCATAAGCTGGACCAATGCCACGTCCAGTGGTACCGATAGCATCTTTACCTAACGCTTTTTCACGTGCGTGATCTAACGCTACGTGGTAAGGCAAAATCAGCGGACAAGCTTCGGAAATTTTCAAACGTTCACGTACATTGACGCCACGACTTTCTAACTCACCCATTTCTTGCAACAAGGCTGTTGGGGAAACCACCACGCCGTTACCGATTAAACAGGTTACATTTTCACGCAAAATGCCGCTTGGAATTAAACGCAATACGGTTTTTTCACCGTTGATAATCAAAGTATGCCCTGCATTATGCCCACCTTGATAACGCACAACATACGAAGCACGTTCCGTCAGTAAATCAACAATTTTACCTTTGCCTTCATCGCCCCATTGAGCGCCTAAGACAACCACACTTTTTCCCATAAGAACCACCTTAGTAGAGAGATAACAAAGCGTATTAATTTACCTTTTTCCCACTAGTAACTCAACAATCAAAAATGTGAAGTTGCGAATAAATATGTAATCTGTAAAAACTCGCCGAAAAAAATGACAAAACCGATTAAAAAATCACAAAACGATAGGTTTTGAGAAAATAATTGCTTGACGAGGAGCCTAAGAAAAACTATTATCCGCCCCGCTTAAATCACGGAGGAATGGTCGAGTGGTTGAAGGCACCGGTCTTGAAAACCGGCGAGGGTTTGTAGCCCTCCGTGAGTTCGAATCTCACTTCCTCCGCCAAATTCTTAAAGCTCCCTTTT
>JAHHQZ010000005.1 GCA_020026075.1 Actinobacillus sp.
ATACCTGCCTGTCACGCAGGGGGTCGCGGGTTCGAGTCCCGTCCGTTCCGCCAACCTTTTAGGGGCGTAGTTCAATTGGTAGAGCGTCGGTCTCCAAAACCGAATGCTGGGAGTTCGAGTCTCTCCGCCCCTGCCATAACATATGAGTATAATATTATTAATAGCCTATATTTTTATATAGGCTATTTTTTATCTTTTATCACCACTTTATTCCAAAATAGATCTTATTTATTTTCTAAATTAATAGATAAACTTTAATCAATATATGTAGCAAGGCAACTATGGTGAAAGGCTGGATTAGAAAAGGAATGAATTAAAAAGCCTAGAATATTCTAATGAATAATCTAGGCCGGAATAAAATTTATTTTTTCACAGAATAAACACAAAACTTTGTTGTTTTGGCTAATACTTCGTGTGAGCCGAAATAGTTATCTAGTAAGTTTGGATAGGGTAAATGACGATTGGCAACAATTCTAAGCTCTCCTCCTATATTTAAATGCTGTTTTGCCTGTGAAATTAAACGATTTACGGCATCGTAATCAGTATTACGTCCTGCGTGAAATGGTGGATTTGATAATATGACATCATACTTTTCAGTAATTTCAGAAAATACATCACTAGCAATAACATTTCCAGTGATTTTATTTCTTTCTAAGGCATAACGAGAACAGGTGATGGCTTGTGCGTGAATATCTGCCATTGTGATATTAATTTTAGGATTTAATACTTTCGCAACCGTTCCTATAACGCCTGCGCCACAGCCAATATCTAGTACATTACCTTTCAATGGTTTATCAAAAGTTTTTAAAAGTAGAGCTGTACCAGAATCCAAATTTTCAGCACTAAAAACTCCAGATAAAATAGGAATTTCTATCTTCGGTCCCATATTAATTGAATAGGTCTTATAAGACGGTGATAATTCAGGAATTTTTGTATGTACTTCAAAAGCATATAAACTACAACGGCGAGCGCTATCAATTTTTTGTAAGTAACCAAATTCGCCAATAAGCTTTTCTACACTTTTTATACCTGTACGATTTTCACCAATAATATATAGTTGTTGACCTATTTTAGCGTGATTTAATAAACTATGTAGCTGTTGAAAGTTTTCTTTTTTGTTTTTTGTCCAATAAAATAACCAAATACTATTTTCTATTGGTTTAGGACAAATGGCATCAAATATAATTTCTAGGTTTTTAGGGGCATTATTATTTGCAGTTTTTGCATAATCAAAATACCACGTCCAAAGGATAATTTTATTTTGCGGATTGAGCTGGGCTAATTTAGTGGGAAAACCATCACATACACCACCAGCAATCATTATATTGTGATGGGCTAGATTCGTTAAATGGCGTTCAAGCACTTCGCTTTCAGGACTAAATTGAGATAAATTCATAATCGTTTCATTTTTTTCGTGAAAAATCCAGCCTATTGTATGCAAGTTATAGGGGTAAAGATAGTGCTTTATTATTGGTGTAGTCGCTTTTTGCTGCTTGTGTGTCTAGGCAATTCTTGCCATAATTTAGCCCATTTATCCCTACATAGCGTTTTGTGCGCTACATAACTGTATTACAAGCGAGGAAATTGTGTCCGAACAAAAAATTATCTCCACAAAAGAATTGATGGATTTTCTACCCCACCGTTATCCTTTTTTATTAGTGGATCGCGTGATCGACTATACCGAAGGGAAAACCCTAACTGCCATAAAAAATATTTCTGTGAATGAGCCTTGCTTTACTGGGCATTTTCCAGGTGAGCCAATTTTTCCAGGCGTGCTAATTTTAGAGGCGCTGGCGCAAGCGTCGGGCGTGTTAGCGTGCTTAACCAATGGCAAGTTAGATAACGAATTGTATTATTTTGCGAGTATCGACAACGCACGTTTTAAACACCCAGTTTTGCCAGGTGATCAGCTTATTTTAGAGATTGAATACATCAAAGAGCGTCGTGGGATTTCCTTATTCCAAGCCAAAGCTATCGTTGATGGCAAAGTAGCTTGCGAAGCTGAATTAAAATGCGCTCGCCGTCCAAAATAAGAGGAAGTTATGACTATTCACGCAACTGCACAAATTCATCCAAGTGCTATCGTAGAAGAAGGGGCGAAAATTGGTGAAAACGTCGTCATTGGCCCATTTTGTTTGGTGGGTAAAGATGTAGAAATCGGTAAAGGCACCAAGCTACATTCCCATGTGGTCATCAATGGTCACACGAAAATTGGCGAAGATAACGATATTTTCCAATTCGCAACCATTGGCGAAGTGAACCAAGATCTCAAATATCACGGCGAAGAAACCTACACCGTTGTAGGCGATCGCAACCGTATTCGTGAAAGTGTCACCATTCATCGTGGCACGGTGCAAGGCGGCGGCACTACTCGCATTGGTAACGACAATTTACTAATGGTCAATGCCCACGTGGCACACGACTGTCAAATTCGCAACAACTGTATTTTAGCCAACAACGCAACCCTTGCAGGCCACGTTGAACTGGACGATTTCGTCATCGTGGGCGGAATGTCTGCCATTCATCAATTCGTTATCGTTGGCGCGCACGTGATGCTTGGTGGAGGCTCAATGGTCAGCCAAGATGTGCCACCTTATGTGATGGCGCAGGGCAACCACGCTCGTCCATTCGGCGTGAATATTGCGGGCTTAAAACGTCGTGGCTTTGATAAATCCACTTTGCACGACATTCGTAACGTCTACAAACTCATTTATCGCAGCGGCAAAACTCTTGATGAAGTAATGCCAGAGATTGAGCAATATGCCGCCCAAGACAGCGCCATTAGTTTCTTTTTGGACTTCTTCAAACGCTCAACGCGTGGCATTATCCGCTAAACCAACTCAATCATTATGCAAAAATTTTCTGAAAAATTCCGACCTACGCCTGTGATCGCAATGATTGCAGGCGAAGTGTCTGGCGATATTCTCGGAGCTAATTTAATTCAGCAACTTAAAATGCTTTATCCAAACGCCCAGTTTGTGGGAATTGGTGGCGAGCGAATGATCAACGCAGGCCTTGAAAGCTGGGTTGATATGGAAGAAATCGCCGTAATGGGATTGGCAGAAGTGGTGAAACATTTGCCACGTTTGCTGAAAATTCGTCGTCAAATGATGAACCGCCTAAGCGAGCTGCGTCCAGATATTTTTATCGGCATTGACGCACCTGATTTCAATTTAAACGTGGAACTTCACCTAAAATCGCAGGGCATTAAAACGCTGCATTACGTTAGCCCAAGCGTGTGGGCGTGGCGGCAGAATCGTATTCACAAAATTGCCAAAGCAACGGATATGGTGCTGGCATTTTTGCCTTTTGAAAAAGCATTTTACGATGAACATCACGTGCCGTGCCGTTTTATCGGGCATAGCCTTGCGGATCACATCGCCTTGAAACCGAGCCGTAGCGAGGCGTGCAAAGTGTTAAGTCTAGCAGAAAACGATGATTATTTAACCATTCTCGTGGGCAGCCGTCATGCCGAAGTGGAACAGCTAACCGAGCCATTTTTGCGTGCGGCAATGCTCGTTCAAGCGCAGTATCCGCAGGTGAAGTTTTTAGTACCGCTAGCAAATCAAAAACGCCGTGAGCAGTTTGAGCAGATCAAGCAAAAAGTCGCCCCTGATTTGGCGGTTATCACCTTAGATGGTCAAGCACGTCAAGCGATGATCGTGGCTCGTGCTACGCTATTGGCCTCTGGTACCGCTTCTTTAGAGGCAATGCTATGCAAATCGCCAATGGTGGTGGGCTATAAAATGAGTGGGCTGACCTATCAATTAGCGAAACAGTTGGTGAAAACGCCGTATATTTCTCTGCCGAACTTGCTCGCACAAGAAATGCTGGTGCCTGAGTTAATTCAAGCGGATTGTACACCGAGTAACCTTGCGAATGCGCTATTGCCATTTTTTGACCCAAGTATCGCTGCGAATCAGCAACGTTTTGCCTTACAGCAACGCTTTATTGATTTGCACCGCTTGATTCAGCGTGATGCCGATAAAGAGGCGGCGCTGGCAGTGCAGGCTTTGCTGGACGCTCATTCATCAACAAAGGAACAGAACAATGGCACGACAGCCTAAAAAACCTACGCCGGAATTTCCGCCTGTAATTTATCCACATGTCGCCCTAATTGCAGGGGTTGATGAAGTGGGGCGTGGGCCATTGGTGGGCAATGTGGTAACCGCAGCGGTGATTTTGGATCCGCAAAATCCCATTGAAGGCTTAACGGATAGCAAAAAGCTTAGCGAGAAAAAACGCAACGCCCTTGCCAAAGAGATTAAAGAAAAAGCCCTTGCGTGGCACATCGCCTACGCAACGCCTGCGGAAATTGACGAATTAAACATTCTGCACGCCACAATGCTCGCAATGCAACGAGCGGTGGCTGGGCTTAACGTTCGCCCTGAATTTGTGTTCGTGGACGGCAACCGCACCCCTGATTTCGGCGTGGCTGCCCAAGCGGTAGTGAAAGGGGATTTGCGTGTGGCGGAAATTAGTGCCGCCTCCATTCTCGCCAAAGTAGCACGAGATGACGAAATGTACGCCCTGCACGAGTGTTATCCAGCCTATGGTTTTGATAAGCACAAAGGCTACCCAACGGCGTTGCATTTAGAAAAATTGCGTGAGCTGGGCGCTTTGGATAACTATCGCAAAAGCTTTGCCCCTGTACAGAAAGCCCTACAACTCCATAAAAAATAGAGGATTTGATAATGCAAAAATTAAAAATTGGTTTGGTTTCCGTGTCTGACCGTGCCAGTCAAGGCGTGTACACAGACGGCGGTATTCCCGCATTAACCGAGTGGCTGGGAAACGCCATTGTTGAGCCATTTGACGTGGAAAGCCGTTTGATCCCAGATGAACAAGCAGAGATCGAAAACACCTTAAAAGATCTCGTGGATAATCACGGTTGTCATCTCGTTTTAACCACAGGTGGCACAGGACCTGCGAAACGTGATGTTACCCCTGATGCTACGCTTGCGGTGGCACACCGTGAAATGCCAGGTTTTGGCGAGCAAATGCGCCAAGTGAGTTTGCACTTCGTGCCAACGGCGATTTTATCTCGCCAAGTGGGCGTGATTCGTGGCGAAAGTTTGATTTTAAATTTACCAGGCCAGCCGAAAGCCATCGCTGAAACGTTGGAAGGAGTAAAAGACGAGGCCGGCAATGTGTTGGTAAAAGGCGTATTCGCCGCCGTACCGTATTGCTTACAGTTGTTGAGCGGTATCTACATTGACACCCATCCACACATCATTAGAAGCTTCCGCCCAAAATCTGCACGTCGTGTGTAAAAATTGTAGGCAGGAATATTTTTTAAAAAAAAGAGTGGCGTATAATATCCACTCTTTTTTCACATTAGGAGTTACTATGCGCTTCACTAAATGTCTTAGCCTTGCAGGTATTGCCTTATTTGCAAGTGCCATCGCTAATGCGGATATTACCGTTTTTGCCGCATCATCAATGACAAATGCTTTACAAACGGCCAAACAAGCTTTCCAAAAAACACACCCCGACACTAACATTCAACTGGCTTTCGCCGCCTCATCAAAATTAGCTCGCCAAATTGAAAACGGCGCCCCTGCCAATTTATACGTTTCCGCCAACCAAAAATGGATGGATTACCTCGCACAGAAAGATTTACTCGCCGCCAATAGTCGTGTGGATATTGCGCGCAACACATTGGTGTTGATCGTGCCGAAAGACAGCAAATTGACCAAAGTGAATTTACGTGCACCACAATGGACGTCCTATTTAGGTGATGGCCGTCTTGCCATTGGTGAACCAAACGCCGTGCCAGCAGGGCGTTATGCGAAACAGTCGTTAACCTCCATTCACGCTTGGCATTTGGTTGAGAAAAAACTTGCCCCAGCTGCGAACGTACGTGTGGCGCTTTCCTATGTGGAACGAGGTGAAACGCCAATGGGCATTGTGTATTCCACTGATGCGAAATTAACGCCAAAAGTGCGTGTGCTTGCGGAATTTCCACAGTCCAGTTATGAACCGATTACCTACCCTGCGGCTTTAATTAAAGGGCAGGATAACCAAGAAAGCCGTGAATTTTTGGCCTTTTTACAATCCAGTGAAGGGCAGAAAATTTTCGCACAATACGGATTTATGCGACCATAAATGATGTGGCTTGCGGATTTTTCCCTATCGGCGGCGGAATGGGATGCTATTCATTTAAGCCTTAAAGTGGCAGCGGTAGCGATGGCTACCAGCTTGCCACTGGCGATTTTTGTGGCTTGGCTTTTGGCTCGCAAATCCTTTTATGGCAAATCCCTACTAAACGGCATTGTACATTTGCCGTTGGTGCTGCCGCCTGTGGTCATTGGTTATTTGTTGCTGGTGAGTATGGGGCGAAATGGCGTGATTGGTCGCTGGCTACTGCATTATTTTGATTTTACGTTCAGTTTTAACTGGTACGGTGCAGCGCTGGCATCTGGCATTGTGGCTTTTCCGCTGGTGGTGCGTTCCATTCGTTTAGCCTTAGAGCAAATCGATTACCGCCTTGAACAAACAGCACGCACGCTGGGCGCTGGCAGCTGGCGAACGTTTTTTACTATCACCTTGCCGTTGTCGCTACCCGGTATTCTTGCAGGCGTTGTGCTGGGTTTCGCTCGTTCTTTGGGCGAATTTGGGGCGACGATCACGTTCGTTTCTAATATTCCTGATGTTACACAAACCATTCCGCTGGCGATGTATGCTTTAATTGAAACGCCAGGTGCAGAAGGTGCAGCGGCTCGGCTGTGTGTGATCGCCATCGCCATCGCTTTGATTTCCTTAGTGATTTCAGAATATCTCGCTCGTCAAATGCAAAAAAAATTAGGACAACGCAATGCAAATGCTCGATAACGCTAGGTCGGAATTTTCCACGAAAAATTGTGAAAACCATGAAAAAGGCTTGCAAATTCACGTGAAAAAACAGCTCGGCAAACTGCAACTGTGTGCCGATCTCGCCATTCCCGCACGTGGGGTGACGGCGTTGTTTGGCTTATCTGGATCAGGGAAAACCTCGCTGATTGAACTAATTAGCGGCTTAACTCGTCCTGATCTTGGCAAAATTACCCTCAATGGGCGAGTGCTGGTGGACACGATGCAAGGCGTGTTTGTGCCGCCGAATAAACGCCATATTGGCTTTGTGTTTCAAGATGCACGCTTGTTTCCCCATTATCGTGTGCTGGGCAATTTAACCTACGGAATGAAAAACGCCACGAGCCACGAGGCACACCGAAATATTGCGGAAATTGTTGAACTGCTTGGCATTGGCGATTTGCTCAAACGCTATCCGCTGACCCTATCAGGCGGCGAAAAGCAACGTGTGGCCATTGGGCGTGCCTTGCTGACGGCGCCTGAAATTTTGCTAATGGACGAGCCATTGTCAGCGCTGGATCTGCCACGCAAACGTGAGCTTTTGGACTATCTCGACACCCTATCCGCACGCATTCAAATTCCCATTATTTATGTGACCCACAGCCTTGATGAGCTAATGCGTTTGGCGGATAACGTAGCGCTTTTGCACAATGGCAAGGTGGCGGCTTACGATAAGCTAGAAAAGGTGTGGCACAGCCCAACTTTTGCCCCTTGGGTGATGGCAGAACAAGGCGATATGGGGCGAACGAATGTTTTGGCTCTGCCAGTGGCTTGTCAGCGTAAGGATTTTCAAACCACTGGGCTAGCGATGGGGGATCAAACATTATGGATCCGAGCCATCGAACCGCCACAGGATCGCCTTGTACGGCTTTGTATTCACAGCTCGGATATTTCCATTGCGTTGCAAAAGCCTGTTCAAAGTAGCATTCGCAACAGCTTGCAAGGGTGCATTACGCAAATTCAGCCCAAAAGCGAGGGTGTGGATGTCGCCATTGCCATTGGCGAACATACCCTGTACGCCACGATCAGCCACTGGGCAAATCACGCCCTCAACCTGCACACAGGGCAGACGGTATACGCTCAAATAAAAATGGTTTCCGTACTCCGATAAATTTTTCAAAAAATTCCAGCCTAAGAAAAGGACCGCAAATGAAAAAGCACAATGAACTAATGTTTCCTGTATTACAATTTTTCGCCGATGGTAAGTCATATACACGCAAAGATTTGTTTGCTTACGGTGCAGAGCATTTTGGGTTCTCCGCCGAAGAATTACAACGTCGCCACAGATCTGGCGGTTTGGTGTACAAGACACGTATTGGCTGGGCGGTAGCTTGGCTTGCTTTGGAGAAAGTTTTAACAGATGAAACGCTTTTATTAAAACGTGTGGCTCGTGCTACTTATCAAATTACGCCATTGGGTGAAAAGTTCGCCAAAGATGAAACGTTGTTTAATCAATGGTTTGCTACACATTACGGTTTGAAAAAAGCGAAAAAATTCTTGCCAGATAACGAGAAAACGGAAGAACCGATTATTGATATTTCGCCAGAAGAACATTTGGATCAAGCTCGCAAATTACTTGACGATAATTTAAAAAGCGAGTTGCTAGTGGAAATTATGCAAAACACGCCGCAATTTTTTGAGCGTTTGGTGTTAAAACTGCTGGGAAAAATGGGCTACGGTACGGAAGATTTTCAATGCGAACTCACCAAAAACGGCGCAGACGGCGGCATTGACGGCATTATTTATGAAGATGAACTTGGGCTAAGCAAAATTTATTTGCAAGCCAAACGCTGGCAAGGCGTGGTGGGACGGCCTGAAATTCAAAAACTGGTGGGAGCGATTGCGGATAAAAACACGAAAAAAGGCGTGTTTATTACCACATCAAATTTCACGGAAAATGCACGTAGCTATGCACAATGTTTGCAAAGCCACTCCATCGCCCTCATTGACGGCGAGCAACTGGCGGCGTTGATGATTAAATATAAAATTGGCGTGGAAGTTGCAGACGTGATTGAAATTTGCCGTATCAACGGTGATTTTTTTGAAAATTAGTAGGCCGGAATTTTTGGCAAAATTTTCAAAAAAATTCCAGCCTACGCTGGAAAACAAAATGGCATCAAAGGATGCCATTTTTTATGGGAATTTTCCGCACTACAATAAATCTTGCAAGGATTGCTGGTGGCGGTATTGTTTTTCTTGGCTCAAACGGAATATGGCATAAGCTTATGCATTATTTAGCGATAAATTTTAAAGTTTCTTTTCCGTTGGAAAGTAATATCGCATTTTGTTGAATTTCAACTTTATTCATTGTGGCTAAAAGTTTTAAAAACTCAGCTTCAGCTTCCATATCTTTGGAAGTCCCTGCCATCATTGTGGTAGCGATGCTGCCAAGTTTAAGTTTATTACCATCAATTGAATAATCACCAAAATAATTATTTACCCCCGCAAATCCCGCAATAATGTCCAATTTTTCTTCATTTTGCGTGAAGGTTAAACTCGCTTTGCCATTTTCAAGCCAGAAGTCTTTATTTTGAATAGCTTTAATCATTGATTTCATATCGCTAGTTGATTGTTGAGTTATGGCTTGTTCTGCTTGGTTTTTTACATCAGCATTTTTCGCCTGATCACAGCCTGTGATTAATAAAGCTAGTGGTAATAAACAAATTAATTTTTTCATATGAAACTCCTTTCAAACAATAAAGTGAGTATCAGTGTAGCATAAATGTGGTTAATCAGCATTAGGGGGGATAAAGGTTAAACGTATTAATGATATAATCAATACTTCCTTAATTAAATTTTTTAAACAATCGTTATTATCGCTTTGAGTTTAACGACTTGTAATTTTAGCATTGGTTTTTTGCATGTTTTATGTTTAAAAATTGTCTTATTACTTTGCTTGTATTTTTTTTACCCACAGCAACTGATTTTTGCCTTAAATCCCTATCCCCCGTTTTTTGTAAAAATTTATGCTCCAAAAAAAAGCACATCAATCGATGTGCTTTTTTTTTGCCGAAATTATGGCGTTATTTTCAACTATACAATTAGAAAGTATAGCGGGCGAATACTTTGCCACCGAAATTTTGGAGAGTGAAAGGAGAAGTACCGAGGAAGCGGTTGTATTCTATGCCGACACCTGCACTTATATGATCTGTCACTTTATATTCAGCACCCGCTGTTGCACCGATGGTGAATTTAGTTTTTTTTATTTTCCAATGTTCGTAACCAAATGCATCTGTGGTATCCATTTCAGTTTTGATGAAACCAACGCCTAGGCGTACACCAACATAAGGGCGGATAATAGATTCAGGTAAAAATGCATAGCTATAGGTGACACCTAAACCGTAAGCACGAAGGCTTGTTTTGCCATAATCATGGTCATTTAAATTAGGATTGTAATTTGTATTAATTCCATTAGGTTCATTCCACTTCTCACTATATGCCTTACCAAAATTGGTGAAATCAAACGCTAAACGGTTGCTCCCATCAAAATCTAACCCAAAAGCAATACTTTGAGTGAAATTATTTTTGCTACTACTCCAATCTTTGTCAACTGAACTATCCCAATCAGGTAGATTATAGTGTCCGTTAAATTTAAAGTGGTTCATTCCTAAATCTAATTGAGTGAAATATTTCACTTCAGCTTGTGCAGTTGAAACTGTTGCTAAGCCTAGGAGAGCAGTTGCTAATAATGTTTTTTCATGATTAATTCCTTATTAAAAATTTTTAAATAATCGTTATTATCGCTTTGAATTAAGCGACTTGTAATTTTAGCATTTGTTTCTTTTTGGGGGTATGTTTTATTGGTTAAAATTTGCTTCTTTTTCTCTTTATACCGTAATGTATAAAGAGAAAAAGAATGTACTTATGTTGCCCTCACAACTTATTTTCACCCGTCTCTATCACGTCATCATTTTACTCACAAAACGCTTTAGGTGTTTTGTTCACTCTAATCAATAGTTTGATACGCAGTATAGAACGAAATTTTCAAAAAATTCCAGCCTACGCTGGGAAAACAAAATGGCATCAAAGGATGCCATTTTTTATGGGAAATTTCCGCACTACAATAAGTCTTGCAAGGATTGCTGGTGGCGGTATTGTTTTTCTTGGTTCAAACGGAACACAGCATAAGGTTTGCCGTTACTGCTGTGGTACGTCAAACCGTTGTCGTGCAAGTGTAGCCAGCTCCCTTCTGGAATGCCTACGACCGTTTTGTGCGGATTTTGAATGCAAAATTCCGCAATGCGTTCATCACGAGTTTCGCCCATATGGTTTTCTAGGCTTGCGTCCACATAGTGGGCGTTAATGTGGAACGTCACCAAATTGAGTGAGGATGTAATGGCTGCGTCAACCACGCACATATCGTTGGTGGTACACATATTCGGCGAGCAAATCACTGAGCCTGCGCTCCAGCCCACATACACTTTTCCTTGATTTATTACGGCGTGGCGAATTGGTTCGATCAAACCGAAATCGTGCAGGGATTTGTTCAACTGCCACGTGTTACCTCCGCTCACCAGAATGGCATCTGCCCAATCAATAGCCAGCACAGGGTCGGTAAAGTCGTGAATGCCTTTGATAGTGAGGTTTTGCCCTGCGAAACTTTGCTTAACGCTTTCGACTCGCTCGTCAAAGGTTAGGCGAATCACCGCATAGGGGATCACTAGTACATTTTTCACCTTTTGCACCATGAATATTTGATTGATAGCAGGTAAAGCGTAATCAAGCAAATGGGTTGAAGTTGGGAGTTTTCCGTTACTTAACATAAAAACATGCATACGATATCCTTATTTTTCCGTTACTTAGAATATCATTAAGCTGACAAGGGTTGAAATGATAATCCCGCCAAGCATTGGAATAGCCGTGCGTTTGGCAAGGGCGAAAGGTGATACGTTAGCCACCCCTGCAATGGCCACCATATTCGGTGCGATTGGCGAAATGTTACGGCTCATTCCTGCCACAAATTGCATTGGCAACAACATCATCACAGGGGCGATGCCGAGCTTGCCAGCGATTTCAGGTACGAGATTGGCAAATGAGAAAAATGCCGCATTGCCTGACCCCATTAGCACAGCGGTAACCATAATGATCGCGACCATTACGATAGTCATCGCCACTGCACCAAAGCCTGCGGTTTCAGCGCTGTGAATGATAACGTCAATCACGCCGATGGCTTTCAAGCCTTGTGCAAAGGTTTGCCCAGCCACGATAAAGGTTACTACATTGGCGAACTGCTTGCCCATTCCATCAAAGAAAATTTGCACGGAATTGACCACTTTTTTCGCATTACCGAGCGAGAAATATTCAAAAATTAAGGCAATCACCACAGACACGAGCATTGCTGTCGTAACGTCCATTTTTATGGAACTAATGGTGAGTTTGTTGAATAAGAAAATAAGCACTAGCGGAATGACAGGCAAAATAGCATAAATGGTCGGCGCTTGGTTGAGTTTGTCGTGGGTTTGCTGGTCAATATTGAGATCCGCATCGCCATCGCAGTTGGTTGGTTTCAGATTGCGATCCAAATATTTATTCACCACCACCAAAAGCAAGGCAATGGTGACGAGCGAAATAGCGGCCACAAGGATTTGATATTTCACCACATATTCCACCACATCAATGCCGATAATCTCTGCGGCAAAATTCACATTACCCTGTGCAGGGCCAATTTCCACCGCAACCGCTGTGGCAATCGGTGTACAGGCAGTAAGCGGACTTAGCCCAATGCCACGCATTAATGGATACAAGGTTACCATTAACAACACGCCTAAGCCTGACGCACTGGTAATGAAAATGGATAAAAATTCACCGACAAAAAAGCACAGCGCCATAAATAAATACGGCTGATGTTGCACTTTTTTTAGCGGTTTAGTCAGCACTCGCACCAGCGAGGCAGAGGCACCAATGTCGTGCATATAAAATGCAAACCCAGCGATAGCCATAATTTTCAAACCAAGCCCAGCACTTTGGGTTGAGAAGGTGTCTTTCATAAATTGGAAAATATCCAATAAATGCGAACCAGTGGATTGGTCTTGCTCCAACGGCAAGCCTTTATTAAACACCAGCGCACAAACCATTAACACCACGCCACCGAAAATCAGCATTGCTTGTGCTTGATAGCCCTTTAACACGAAATATGCCACAAATGCAGTAACTGCAATGGCGATGATAATTTCTAACATCGTTATCTCCTTGATAAAAAAACTGCATTTATCATATTAAATAAAAAATGAGAATGACAACTTTTAATAAGGTTTCTGTTAAAAGGCTGTAATGTATTTTAATATTTTGTAACAAGGTAAAAAGGAGTTTAAAAAACACTTTTTTCTCGCTTGTCTTTTTAAAGTTTTTCCGTTATAAAAATTTAGCTTTTTAAGCACAGTATCATTTAAGTTTAGTCACCTAATTAGGAAGATATTATGAAAAAAACATTGATTACATTAGGATTTGTCGCATTATGCGGTTCTGCCATTGCGAGCAATTCACAGCCGAATGCCTTAGTTTTGCAAACGGATTTTAGTTTGCAAGATGGTGCGGTTTCTGCAATGCAAGGTGTGGCATTTACGGTAGATCGCAATATTAAGTTGTTTAATTTAACCCATGAAATTCCGCCCTACAATGTGTGGGAGGCCTCTTATCGTCTTTATCAAACAGCTCCTTATTGGCCAAAAGGTAGCGTATTTGTGAGTGTGGTTGATCCTGGTGTTGGCACGGCTCGTAAGTCTGTGGTGCTGAAAACCAAAACAGGGCAATATTTTGTTACCCCTGACAACGGTACATTGACATTGGTTGCAGAGAATTTAGGGATTGATGAAATTCGAGAAATTGATGAAAACATCAACCGCCTTAAAGGCTCAGATAAATCCTACACTTTTCACGGACGAGATGTATATGCTTACACAGGGGCTAGATTGGCAGCGGGTGCGATTACCTTTGAGCAGGTAGGGCGAAAATTAGCAAATAATGTTGTGGAAATACCATATCAAAAAGCGGTATATGAAAATGGAGTACTGAAAGGGAATATTCCAATTTTAGATATTCAATACGGTAATATTTGGACAAATATTAGCGATGAGTTATTAACGAAATCAGGCATTAAACCCAATGACACATTATGTGTAGATATTTCTGAAAAACAACAAGGCAAGAATATTTTACGTTATTCTGGAAAAGTGCCTTATAAACACAGTTTTGGTGATGTACCAGAGGGTAAGCCGTTAGTTTATTTAAATAGTTTATTAAACCTATCCATCGCATTAAATATGGATAATTTTGCAGAAAAATACCATATCGGTTCAGGGGCAAATTGGAGCATTGCGGTTAATCATTGTAAAGAATGAAATTAAACCGATTAAAAGCAATAAAAAGCCCTGTTTGACAGGGCTTTTGTTTAAATGGCGTTTAATGCTTATTTTAAGCTGCCGACCATATCTTCTGGGCGAACCCATTCGTCAAACTGTTCAGGGGTGACTAAGCCTAAATTGATGGCTTCTTCACGTAAGGTTGTGCCGTTTTTGTGTGCTGTTTTAGCGATTTTCGCTGCATTTTCGTAGCCGATATGCGTATTTAATGCGGTAACGAGCATTAGCGAGTTTTCAAGTTGCATTTTAATGCGAGCGTAATTCGGCTCAATGCCCGCAGCGCAGTGTTCGTCAAAGGAAATACAAGCGTCTGCTAATAATTGGGCAGATTGCAAGAAATTCGCTGCCATTACTGGTTTGAACACGTTCAACTGGAATTGTCCTTGTGAACCTGCGAAAGAAATCGTGGTGTCGTTACCTAGCACTTGCGTGCAAACCATTGTCATTGCTTCGCATTGGGTTGGGTTCACTTTGCCTGGCATAATGGAAGAACCTGGTTCATTTTCAGGAATTAAAATTTCACCGATACCAGAACGAGGGCCAGAGGCAAGTAAACGAATATCGTTAGCGATTTTGAATAAAGACATTGCAAGCTGTTTTAACGCACCGTGTGTTTCAACAATGGCATCGTGCGTAGCTAAGGCTTCAAATTTATTTTCAGCGGTAACGAACGGTAAACCTGTGAATTTCGCAATGTAGTCTGCTACTTTCACATCATAGCCTTTCGGCGTGTTAAGCCCCGTTCCCACTGCGGTGCCGCCTAATGCAAGTTGGCTTAAATGTGGCAAGGTGTGTTTAATGGCGTTTAACGCAAATTGTAATTGCGCAGCATAAGCGGAAAATTCTTGACCGAGTGTGAGTGGCGTTGCGTCCATTAAATGGGTGCGACCAATTTTCACCACATCTTTAAAATCTTCTGCTTTTTTCGCAAAGGTTTTTTGTAAACGTTCCACGGCTGGCAAGGTTGCGTCTACCACTTTTTTGTAGGCGGCAATGTGCATTGCGGTTGGGTAGGTGTCGTTGGACGATTGGGATTTGTTCACGTCATCATTTGGATGAATGCTGGATTTTTCACCGAGTTTTCCGCCGTTTAATACATGAGCACGGTTAGAAATCACCTCGTTGACATTCATATTGGACTGCGTGCCTGAGCCTGTTTGCCAAATCACCAATGGAAACTCTCCCGCCAGTTTGCCTGCGAGAATTTCATCACAAACAGCGCCGATGGCGTTGCATTTTTCTTCTGGTAACACGCCTAAATCGTGATTGGCGTAAGCGGCTGCTTTTTTCAAATAGCCGAAGGCTTCAATGATTTCTTTTGGCATTGAGGCGGCAGGACCAATTTTGAAATTATTGCGAGAACGCTCCGTTTGCGCGCCCCAATATTTTTCTGCTGGTACTTGTACTTCGCCCATAGTGTCTTTTTCAATACGAAATGTCATAACTTACCTCGTTGATTGGTTGATGAAAACTCGTTTATTTTAGCACCACAAAATCACAGGCTAAACCGTAGGTCGGAATATTCGTGAAAATTTTAACAGCTGGTTTGCAATTTGTTTTCTTTTGGTTTGCGTACTGTAAATTTCATGAAAATTCCGACCTAGCCTTATGCTGATGACTGTGCCGATTTTTGCTTGCCGAATGGGTTCGCCACGAGAAAGGCTGCAAGCCCCAATGTGAGCGATGGCACAATGGCGTGAAAGCCCCATAGTTTAATGCCTTCGGCAGTTAAGAAAATGTAACAGCTAAGGCCTGTGAGCATTGAGGCGATAGCCCCTGTGGCGTTGGCTTTTTTCCAGTAAAGCCCTAGCAAAATCACCCATAAAAACGTGGTTTCTAAGCCGCCGAGTGCGAATAAATTGAGCCAAATGAGCATATCTGGCGGATTTAATACGGCGAGCGTTACGCCTAAGGTCATTAGCAAAGTGGCGAGTGTGGACAAGCGTTTGATTTTGCTTGCGTTAATCGCTGCACGAGGGCGTAGGCGTAAATATAAATCTTTAATCAGTGTGGACGATGTTTGAATGAGCATACTGTCAATGGAGGACATTATCGCCGCCATTGGTGCCGCAAGAAAAATACCCGCAACGGCAGGGGGCAGCACATCAATCATCAAGCGTGGAATGATTTTATCCGTAACGGTTAAATCAGGCACAATGGCACGCCCCAAAGCACCAGCAAGGTGAATGGTGAGCATTAACACTGTAATCACTACCGTGCCGATAATCACGCCACGATGCAACGCTTGGCTATTTTTGTAGGACATTGCACGCACCACCGTGCTTGGTAACCCAAGCAAACCAAAGCATACCAGCACCCAAAATGAGGTCATAAAGGTGAAATCTAAGGGGCGAGATTCAATACCATAAGGGGTTAAAAGGTGCGGATCAATATTTTGCAATTTGTGCATAATGGCAGGCACGCCGCCGCCTGCGTGGATCACGGCGAACAGCAATAAGAATGTGCCAACTATCATAATCAGCCCTTGAATGCTATCCGTTAGCACCACTGCACGGAAACCGCCCACAAAAGTGTAAATGCCCACAGTGAGTGCGAAAAAAATCACCGCTGTGCGGTAGTCGATGTTGAGCGTGGTTTCTAAAAGTCGCCCCACGCCGATGAATTGCACCGCCATCATAATGAAAAATGACAGCAACAACGCAAGGCTGGCTAAGAGTGTGAGCGATGTGCTGTTGTAGCGTGCAAACAGCATATCGTTAATGGTTAAACTTTTATGACGACGAGCGAGAATGGCAAATTTTTTCCCCAGTACGCCCAGTGTGAACAGCACCACAGGCACTTGAATCATTGCTAAAAGTACCCAGCCTAAGCCAAATTTATAAGCTGCACCTGGCCCACCGATAAAGGAACTTGCGCCTACGTAGGTAGCCGCTGTGGTCATCGCCAGCACAAAGCCTGTGACTGAGCGGTTGCCCACATAGTATTCCGTTAGAAAATCGCCTTTTTGGCGTTTGCGGTAGGCATACAACGCCCCTGCAAACACCACCATAATGTAGCCGAGCAACGGAAGTAGTAAAGCGGTGTTCATTCACTGTTCTCCTTCGATGCTTCATCTAAATCAACAGGTTTGAAAAAGTAATGAATAGTGATAGCCGTTACCACAATAAACAACACAGGCAGGTAAAAACAGGCCAATTCAAACCACAAAGGGAAACCGAAAACGCCCGCCCGTTCAGGGGCAAAATAAGCACACAAACACCAACCACATAAATAAAATAGTGTTAAGCCAAAGGCTAGGCGTGCTTCCTTGTGCGCTTGTTTAAAAGCAAAAGACATAAAGTATTCCAAAATAACATCAAAGAAAAGGGGCGAATGCCCCTTTATGTGTGAGCTAGTCGTTTAGCCCTAATTTTTTCTCTAAATAATGAATGTTTGTTCCGCCACGCTGGAAATTTTCATCGTTAAGAATACCTTCTTGTAGCGGAATATTCGTTTTAATACCGCTGATAATGGTTTCCGACAGGGCATTTTTCATTCGAGCAATCGCCGTTTGACGATCTTCACCGTGAGTGATGAGTTTCGCCACCATTGAATCATAATGCGGTGGCACGGTGTAGCCACCGTAAAGGTGCGAATCCCAGCGCACACCTAGCCCACCTGGCGAGTGCAAATGGGTTACTTTGCCAGGTGATGGCAAGAAGTTACTCGGATCTTCGGCGTTAATACGGCACTCAATGGCGTGGCCTTTGATGTGAATATCCGCTTGTGTAATGGATAACGGCAAGCCAGAGGCGATACGCAACTGTTCTTTCACAAGATCCACACCAGTGATCATTTCTGTGACTGGATGTTCAACTTGAATACGCGTGTTCATTTCAATGAAATAAAATTCACCATTTTCGTATAAAAACTCAAAAGTACCCGCACCGCTATAGCCAATTTCTAAACAGGCATTGGCACAGCGTTCACCGATTTTTTGACGCATTTCAGGGGTAATACCTGGTGCTGGGGCTTCTTCTAGCACTTTTTGGTGACGGCGTTGCATTGAGCAGTCACGCTCAGCGAGATAAACGGCGTGACTGAGCTTATCCGCCAGCACTTGAATTTCAATATGGCGTGGATTTTCCAAATATTTTTCCATATAAACCATATCGTTATTAAAAGCCGCTTTGGCTTCCGCTTTGGTGAGTGCGATAGATTCTTCCAAAAATTCCGGCCTATGCACAACACGCATTCCTCGACCGCCGCCGCCGCCAGAGGCTTTGATGATCACAGGGTAGCCAATTTGCTCTGCAAGTTGTAAGTTGCGTTGCATATTATGTCCCAACGGGCCATCCGAACCCGGTACGCATGGCACGCCTGCTTTTTTCATTGCGTTAATGGCAGAAACTTTATCGCCCATCAAGCGAATAACCTCAGGGCTTGGGCCGATGAAAATAAAACCAGAACGCTCCACTTGCTCAGCGAAATCGGCGTTTTCAGATAAGAAACCATAACCAGGGTGAATGGCATCCGCGCCTGTCACTTCTGCTGCGGCAATCAAGGCCGGAATATTTAAATAACTTTTGGCAGAGGGTGCTGGTCCAATGCACACGGTTTCGTCCGCCAATAACACGTGTTTTAAATCACGATCGGCGGTGGAATGCACGGCAACCGTTTTAATGCCTAGCTCTTTGCACGCACGCAAAATGCGTAGGGCGATTTCGCCACGATTGGCAATGACAACTTTTTCAATCATAAAATCCCCTTATTCGATGACGATAAGCGGTTCATCGAACTCAACAGCTTCTCCGTTGCTGACTAAAATGGCTTTCACAACGCCTGCTTTGTCGGCCTCGATACGGTTCATCATTTTCATTGCTTCAACGATGCAAAGGGCATCGCCTACTTGTACGCTTTGTCCTACTTCCACGAATGGTGCAGCCTCTGGGCTTGGTGAACGGTAGAAAGTTCCCACCATTGGTGAACGCACGTGATGGCCGCTAAATGCATCTTCATTTTCAACAGGGGCTGGTGCGGTTTGAACGGGTGCAGGGGGCGCCATTACTGGGGCTGCGTGATATTGCTGTGCGGGAGCTTGAATAGCGGCAGGTGTACCACGATTGATGCGAATGGTTTCTTCGCCTTCAGAAATCTCAAACTCCATAATGCCTGATTCTTCTACTAATTCGATAAGTTTTTTGATTTTACGAACGTCCATATAAATCCTTGTAACAATGAAACGGAAACGTTTGCTGCTTTACCTAATTTTAAGTAGAAACAGCAAACGCTAAGAAAAGGGTAAAAATGTGCTGGCTAGGGTACAGTAATTATAATTTTTAGCAATTAAAAAAAACTAATTTTAGCGTATTTTCTCCGTAATTCGCTGACGTTTATGCGAATTTACTGATCTTTTAAAAAAGCTAAGGCGTAATCTAGCGCAAATAAATAGCCTTGTGCGCCGAGACCTGCGATAACCCCTTTGGCGATGTCGCTAAAATAAGAATGATGGCGGAATGGCTCACGAGAATGCACGTTGGATAAGTGAATTTCCACAAAGGGAATTTTCACCGCCAGTAGTGCGTCACGCAACGCCACGCTGGTGTGAGTGAAGGCGGCAGGGTTGAATAAAATAAAATCCGCATCCGTTTGTTGAATATGATCAATTAGCATTCCTTCGTGGTTAGACTGGAAACAGGATACACGCACATTGTGTCGTGCGGCTCGTTCTTGGACACGCTGTTCAATTTGTGCCAATGTCGTTACGCCGTAGTGGCTCGGCTCACGTTTACCCAGTAAATTCAAGTTCGGGCCGTTTAATAATAAAATGTGCATGATTTGCTCCAATATTCTGCTAAAAATTGCTCGCCATTATAAAATTCCCCTTTGAAATGACAAGGGCTGAGCGTTGCTAATCCCTTACTTTTCTGCTAAAACGTACGTCGTTTTATTTTCCCAAATTTTGACCAACAACGAAGGACGAACAAGCTATGACCACTTCCAATGAAACCATTTTTAGTAAAATTATTCGCCACGAAATTCCAGCGGAGATTGTTTACCAAGACGACCAAGTGACCGCCTTTAAGGACATCAACCCACAAGCACCAGTGCATTTGTTGATTATTCCTAATAAATTGATCCCAACAGTGAATGATGTAACCGCCGAAGACGAGCAAACGCTGGGGCATTTGTTTGTAGTGGCGGCACAACTGGCAAAAGAAATGGGCATTGCCGAAGACGGTTATCGCCTTGTGGTGAACTGCAACAAGCACGGGGGACAAGAAGTGTTCCACTTGCATATGCACTTGCTTGGTGGCAAGGCATTAGGTGCGAAAGTGTGTCAATAATGGCGAAACTGATTATTGATATAGCAGGCAAAACGCCAACGGAAACGGAGCTAAAACGCCTTGCGCATCCGCTGGTGGCTGGCGTGATTTTGTTTAGTCGCAACATTGAAAACGCCGAGCAAGTGGCTGAACTGAGTGCCATTTTGCGTGCCAACGTGGCAAAACCGTTATTGCTATGCGTGGATCAAGAAGGCGGCCGAGTACAGCGTTTGCGTGAGGGGTTTACCGCGTTGCCTGCAATGCAAGCTTTTAGCGCCTTGTTGCCTGAACAAGCGCAAGCACGCTGGGCGTTTGAGGCTGGTTGGCAAATGGCGATGGATGTCGCCTCCGTAGGGCTGGATTTAAGTTTCGCTCCTGTATTGGATATTGGTCACCATTGCCCAGCCATTGGCGATCGCAGTTTTGGGGCGGACAGCGCAACGGTAACTCGGCTAGCTCGTGCCTTTTTGCAAGGAATGCAATCTGCTGGAATGGCGACCACAGGCAAGCATTTTCCAGGACACGGTGCCGTGTGTGCGGATTCTCACAAAGAAACACCAATGGATTTTCGTGATGAAAAAGCACTGTGGGACGAGGCGATATTGCCTTTTGCGAGCCTAATAAAAGAAGATTTGCTCAACGCTATAATGCCAGCGCACGTGATTTACCCTGCCGTTGACGATAAGCCTGCTTGCGGTTCCAGCCGTTGGCTGAAAGATGTTTTGCGTCAACGCTTGCAGTTCAAAGGGATGATTTTCTCTGATGATTTAGCTATGCAAGGGGCGGCGGTAATGGGCGATGAATGGCAACGCTGCCAGCAAGCCGCCAACGCAGGGTGCGATTTATTGCTATTGTGTAACGATGGCGAGGCGGTGCAACGTGTGTTGGATCAGTTTGATCGTAGGTCGGAATATTTTCCAGAAAATGATCACATTTGGCAGGGTTTACGTTTTCAAGGTGAAGTGCTGCCACAGCACGAGCTTTTGCAAAACCCACGTTATCAAGCCAATAAAGCCTTTTTGGAAAACCTACGCCAACAGTGGATCGAACACAAAACGCAAGGCGTTGACCCTACCGAAAACTCCACACAGGGGCGTGCGTAATGGGCTATCCAGTGCCGTATCAAGGGGCGTTGAACATTCCTTGCTCCCATTTTGTGGAGGGTAGTTGCCGTTCTTGTGCGTGGTTGCCAGTGCCTTACGAGCAAGAAATTCAGCGAAAAGAACAGGATCTGCAAACAAAATTTACCGATTTATTCCAGCCTAGCCTATTGCCCACAGTGTTATCGCCTGTGCAGCATTTTCGTAATAAAGCCAAAATGGCGGTGAGTGGCACGGTAGAACGCCCTGTGCTGGGGCTGTTGCTCGATCCTTTTCGCCCTGAAACAGCAGTGGATTTGTGCGATTGCCCGCTGTATCCCAAAGCCTTCGCCGACATTTTCCCCATTTTGAAAGATTTTATCGCCAGAGCGGGCTTGGTCCCTTTTAACGTGGCGAAAAATAAAGGCGAGCTGAAATATTTACTGCTGAGCCAAGCGCAAGACAGCGGTGCATTAATGTTGCGTTTTGTGTTGCGAACAGAGGCGAAATGCCCACTAATTCGCAGGGAACTTCCGCAATTATTGCAGAAACTGCCCCAGTTGCAGGTGGTTTCAGCGAATATTCAGCCGCAGAAAGCGGCGATTTTAGAAGGTAGCCAAGAGATTTTTTTCACGCAAAAACAATTTCTGCCTGAAACTTTCAACGACATTCCGCTTTTTATGCGTCCGCAGGGCTTTTTCCAAACCAATCCTATGGTGGCGGAAAAGCTTTACGCAACGGCGGCAAGCTGGGCGAGTGAAGTATTAGCAAAGCAAACCGCACCAACGGTTTGGGATTTATTTTGTGGCTCAGGTGGCTTTGGTTTGCACATCGCCAACGCCTTGCAAAAGGCAGGCAAAGGCGTGCAATTAACAGGCGTTGAAATTTCCGCCGCCGCCATTGAATGTGCGAAAAAAAGTGGCGAGCAAATCGGTTTAACCGCACAAAATTTCACGGCGCTGGACGTAAATGCCTATGATTTCAGCCAAAATGCAAGGCCTGATCTTATCGTGGTCAATCCGCCACGACGTGGCATTGGTACGCAAATGACCGCATTTTTAAACCAGCTCGCCACGCCTTTTGTGATTTATTCCAGTTGCAATCCGCAAACTCTTGCAAAAGATGTAGCACAGCTTACCCACTATTCTGTGGAGCAAATGCAAATTTTTGATATGTTTCCTTACACTGCTCATTATGAAGTGCTGGTATTGCTACGCCGGAATAAATAAGCGAAAAATGGCAGTTTTTGGGCTTTAGAAATAAAGAAAGGGCGAACAAATCGCCCTTTTTCTTTGGTTAAATTTAGTAGTAAGAATGTTCGCCTGCTTTATGCTCGGTTGCGTCTTTGGTGCCTTTGAGTTCGTCAGGGAATTGGCGTAACAGCTCTTTTTCTACGCCGTCTTTCATTGTAACGTCCGCCATTGAGCAACCGTTGCAGCCACCGCCGAATTGTAAAATCGCAATGCCATCATCAATATCAATGAGCGTAATTCGTCCGCCGTGACTGGCTAACTGCGGATTGATCACGGTTTGAATGACGTAATCCACACGTTCGATCAATGGTGCATCGTCTGCCACTTTTTTCATTTTCGCATTCGGTGCTTTTAATGTGAGTTGCGAACCGAGTTCTTCTTCCGCAAAATCAATTTCCGCATCTTCTAAAAAAGGGAAACTAATATCGTCAATCATCGCAGAAAAACCATCAAAAGTAATTTCGGTATCCGAATCTTCCACTGCATTTGGCGGACAGTAAGAAACCCCACACTCCGCACTTGGCGTACCTGGATTGACCACAAAAATACGAATATTCGTACCATCTTCTTGATGAGCCAGTAGTTTTTTGAAATGTGCCTGTGCTGCTGGGGTAATTGAAATATGTTGCATAAAAGTTCCTTATCATTATGGTGTTTCACTAACACAAAGTGCGTAAATTCTAACAACGCAAGCAAAAAATGCAATAAAAAGGCTTAGGTTGTCAAATGTTTCGCCTAAGCCTGAATATGTAAATTTATTGATCTTTTATATTTAGTGATTTTAATGTCATTTTTTGTAAACCAAGTAATAATATAACAGTAGTGAAATAATACATATTACCAATACGATGATACATTAATACATCAGTTAAACTAAATCCAATCACTGCTACAATAAAGGTTATTCCCATCATGCCAAATAATTTTGAAATACTATTAGTAGTTTCTTTTAATCGTTTTCTATAAATAATGATAGGCACAATAAAAACACTTAATAACGAAAGAAGGCCAGGGATACCATATACTGAACCTTCTTGTAAAAACATATTATGTTCGTGAGCAAACGTTGAAGCATATTCTGTAATATAACCTTGGTTAGCGTGTTGTTTTCTCATATCGTGTACACCACGAACACCCCAACCTAATAAAGGTTTTTCTTTCATACCTAAAATAGCACTTTTATAGAATTGTAAACGTAAACCTATACTTGTCTCACATTGATTTTTTTCAATACAAGTTATAATTTCATTATTTACAAGATTCCAACGGCTTTCAGCAACTTTATATGCTGATATACCAAGAATTAAACCGGCAAAAAATAAAAAGATAATACTTTTTTTGGTGAGTAAGTCACGATTCAAAATAACTAAAACAATGGCTCCTAATGCAAATCCAACCAGTGCACCACGGTTCATACACAATAGGCTAGCTGTAAAAGCAAACAAAAAGGCAAAGCTAGAAATAATAAGGTGGGGGATATTTTTCGTACGGTAATCATAAGCAGTAACACATAGTATCAACATTGCAATACCCATTGCTACATTACCCGCGATAATACGATTATATTTCATAAAAGGATCTGTCCAGCTTAGATAAAATTTTTCTACAACAGCACCGATACCAATAATAAGTCCCGCTAACAGTAAGATATTAATAAATAAATTTGTATTTATTTTAACACGAGTAAATATAGCTAAGATGGGTAATAATAAAAAAGCACGGCTTGGTCTATCTAAATAGCTAATCTTTCCATGATAAACAAGAATAGATATAAGCGGCATTACTAAGTAGGATAAAAAAGATAAAATAAGAATTTTAGTGCATAAATCTAATTTCATCTTTTTTTCTTTAATATTAAAGCCTAAATAAATTAGACCAAATAAGTTCAATAACCAAGGAATTAACTGATAACTTAATTTATAGAATAATGGAAATATAAAAAAAGATCCCATTAAAATAGAGAGAAAGAATCCTATTTTAGATTCAATGATCGGCTTTGAAGTTGTCATTAAAATAGTCCATCAAATCAATATGAAGAATGAAGAATGAAGAATGAAGAATGAAGAATGAAGAATGAAGAATGAAGAATTATACAAACCTCGATAAAAAAAATCAATTATAAAAAAGTTTACGCACGTGCCAGCGCCCATACTTGAATATGTGTTATGCCGTGTTGGTGTAAGAGTTTGCAAATTTCCGCCATTGTAGCACCTGTGGTGATAACGTCATCGATGATGGCGACATTTAGGTTAGGTCGGAATATTTTGTGGAAATTTGTTGAGTTTAATGTAAATGCTTGGCGCAGGTTTTTTCGTCGTTGATGGGCAGAAAGTCCACGCTGGGCAGGGCGGTGCTGGTGGCGTATGATGAGATTTTGTGCGTGGGGAATATTAAGCCAATGGCTTAAATATCGCCCTAAATTGGCACTTTGATTATAACCACGTTGCCATTGGCGGTGATGATGTAACGGCACGGAAATGAGTAAATCAGGCAGGGGAATATAGCGATGACGGCGCTCATTTTGAACGGCTAACAGCAAAATGCGCGCCAGCGTGCGATCCAAAAAATACTGTTTTTGGAATTTAAAACGATGTATGAGTGTGGATAAAGGCGGTGCGTAATCGCTCGCTACAATCATTCGTTGCCAGTGCCTTGCCAACGGCGGGCATTTGCCACAAAAATGATTGTGCCGTATAACCTTTTGCATTTGCGGATCTATTTTTATGCCACAACGTGGGCAACGTGGCGGCATTTTAAGCATTTTCAGACAAACGCTACACAACCCGTGATGCCAAACATACAACGAACGCCCACAATGCCAGCAACAAGCAGAAAGTTTCATCGCTACCTCTTTGTCATTTTTTCTACCAAAATTCCAGCCTAGCATTTTCATAAAAAATACCCGAACACAAACTCCCCATTTTGCGAGAAGGATCGCAAAATGAGGTAAGAGATGAGTTAAGGATAGAACAGAACAGTTAGCCTTTGGGGGCGTGTTGTCGTTAAGTTTTCAACCCTTTACTTAAAACGGCACCGCCGCTTTGAAAAATAGTGGTTCGCCAGTTTTGGGGTGGGTTAGGGTTAGGGTTTCTGCGTGGAGGCAGAGGCGTGGGCTTAGGCGTTTTGCCATTGGGTGAGCGTAGAATTTGTCGCCTAAAATGGGGTGACCTAAGGCGAGCATATGCAGGCGTAGTTGGTGCGAGCGGCCTGTAATGGGGCTTAGTTGCACTCTTGTGGTGTTGTTGGCAAGGCGTTCGAGTACTTGATATTGAGTGCGTGCGGCTTTGCCGTTTTGAAAGCAAATGCGTTGGCGTGGGCGATTTTCCCAGTCGCAAATTAAGGGCAAATTCACTTCGCCCTGATCCTGTTGCAAATGCCCCCACACGAGGGCTTGATAGGTTTTTTTCGGTTCACGTTCACGGAATTGGCGTTTCAATTCACGGTCGGCGAGTTTGCTCATTGCAAAGGCGATTAAGCCACTTGTGGCCATATCTAGGCGGTGTGCTGGTTCGCAGTAGCCATATTTTTCTTTAATACGGCTCATTGCGCTGTCGTAAAACTGTGGCTGGCTGCCAGGTACGGACAGTAAGCCACTGGGCTTATTCACCACGAGCAAATGATCATCGTGATAGATCACGTCTAGGTAGGGTTCTTGGGGCGGATCGTAATGTAGTAATGCCATAAAAATCCTTACGCTTGGTTACTCACCACAAGGCGAACGCTATCTAAACGCCAGCTCGCTAAATCAAGCTGCTGCAAAATGGCATCACGCTGGGATTCTAAGGCGTGAATTTCGCTATCACGGATATTGTCGTTCACTTCTTGTAGGCTTTTCAGGCGGCTAATTTCACTGTCAAGGGTAGTGTGCGCCACTTGTTTGGCGTTTTGGATAATCGCTTGAGCTGGTTCACTAATTTTGCTCTCCCCTTGTGCAAGCATTTTTTCAATTTGCGGACGCATAAGTTTTACAACGCTGTTGGCAGTGGCTTTTTTCATTCGGCGTAACTGCTTTTGTAGCACGTCAAATGGCACTTGCTTACTGAGTTCGTTGCCACGCATATCAATGAGCAAACGCACAGGCGTTGGCGGTAGGAAGCGAGTGATTTGCAAGCCTGTTGGTGCTTGTGCCTCCACGATGTAAATCAATTCTAAAAGCAAGGTGCCAGCAGGTAAATTTGGGTTTACGAGCAGGGAAACGGCAGTTTTGCCCACGTCTGAATTGGTGATCAAATCAATACCGTGGCGGATCATCGGATGATCCCAGCTTAAAAATTCTACATCTTCACGCACAAGGGCAAGATCACGCTCGAAAGTTACGCTTACGCCTTCATCTTTCAAATAAGGGAAATCTGGCACTAGCATTGTAGAACTCGGCTTGATCACTAGGGTTTTCTCGCCGATGTCTTCTTGGTCAACGCCGATGATGTCGAAAAGGCGCAAGGCAAAATTCACCAGTGTGGTGTCGTCATCTTGCTCGCCGATGGTGTCAGCGAGCTGTTGTGCTGCCTCGCCGCCACGAGAATGCAATTCCAGCAGGCGATCACGCCCTGTTTCTAACGCTTTGGCTAAACGTTCACGCTCCATTTGGGTTTCGGTAATGAGATCCAAAAGGGCAGTGCTATCACGCTGTTCTAAAATGTTTTCCAAACGCTCGCCAAAAGTTTCGTACACAGCATTACCCATTGGACAGGTTTCTTCAAAGGCATTTAAGCCTTCGTGGAACCATTTTAAACGCAAGGCTGGCGGCGTATCAGCAAAGCAAGGGGCGTAAATATTCACATCACGCTGTTGCCCGATACGGTCAAGGCGACCGATACATTGTTCAAGCAAATCAGGGTTTTGTGGCAAATCAAATAGCACAAGATGACTAGCGAATTGGAAATTACGCCCTTCCGATCCCACGCTCGAACTTAACAGCACACGTGCACCTGTTTCATCGGCAAAGTAAGCCGCCGCACGATCACGTTCCACGATGGACATTTTTTCGTGGAATAATGCGGCCTGAATGCCTGCTTTCTCACGCAAGGCTTGTTCAAGCTGGCTGGCGGTTTGGCTGGCACGGCACAGCACGAGAACTTTTTCTTGCGGATTATCTTTTAAGAAATTGATGAGCCACTCCACACGAGGGTCAAATTCCCACCAACGTGCGTCAGGGTTCATTTTTAAGAACATTTGCTCAGGGGCGTTTAAGTTGATGTTGCGTGTTTCGCCGAGCATTGTCATTACTTTCACCGTGTTGGCGTATTGGCTTGGCATTGGCAACAGCACTTCGTGGAAAATACGGCGAGGGAAACCTTGCACCCCTTGACGTGTGTTGCGGAACAGCAAACGGCTGGTGCCGTGACGGTCGATGAGCTGTTGAATGAGCGTTTGGCGAATGGCTGCTTTTTCTTCGTCAGAAATTCCAGCATCGTTTAATTGTTCAAATTGGCTGGCGAGTAGGGCTTTCTCTTCGGCGCTGGCTCGGCGTGGCAGTAAGCGTTTAGCGATTTGGCTTTCTGCTTTTTTGGTGAGTTTTTTATCCGCAAACAATGGCGCTAAATCTTGGGCGACTTTTTGATAAGTGGCTTGCTCGGCGACAAAGGCATCGTAGTCGTAAAAACGTTCAGGATCGAGCAAATGCAAGCGTGCGAAATGGCTTTCTTGCCCCAGCTGTTCAGGGGTTGCGGTTAATAAAAGCACCGCTGGAATATTTTCAGAAAATTTGGCAACAAGGCTGTATTCGGCGCTTGGGTTGTCTTTTTGCCATTGTAAATGGTGTGCCTCGTCCACAATCAGCATATCAAATTGTGCACTTAACGCCTGCTCGGCACGGTTTAGGTGCGACACCAGCCAATCAAGGGAACATAAAATTAAGTTTTCGCTGTCAAAGGGATTTTCGTGTTCGTCATATTCTTCTTTTGCGTCAAAATCACAGCAACGTTCTTCGTCAAACAAAGAAAATTTCAAATTAAAACGGCGTAGCATTTCCACAAGCCATTGATGTTGCAAGGTTTCAGGCACGAGAATAAGCACACGGCGCACTTTTTCAGAGAGCAACTGCTGCTGCAAAATCATTCCTGCCTCGATGGTTTTCCCAAGCCCCACTTCATCTGCGAGCAAAACTCGAGGATTGACACGTTGCCCTACTTCACGTGCAATGTGCAGCTGGTGCGGAATCAGCCCCACACGGCTGCCACGCAAGCCACGCAGTGGTGATTGGAACTGTGCTTGCTGGTGAAGAAAGCTGTTGTAACGCAATAAAAATTGATCCGTTAAATCAATTTGACCATTAAACAAGCGGTCTTGTGCTTTACTAAACGTAATATGGTGAGCGATTTCAGGTTCTTGAATTACTGCCTCTTCGCCATTGTCTAAGCGTTTGACCAAATAAATATTTAAGCCGTTGCGCTCCATAACGTCTAGCACTTGTGCTTTCCAGCCATCGTGATGGGTAATTTCATCACCTTGCTTGAAAATAACACGGTTTAACGGCGCGTTTTCTAGGGCATAAATGCGGGTTTCTTCGGCGGCAGGGAAAGTAATGGTAACGGTGCGGTTATTAAGCCCTGTGATCATTCCTAACCCTAAGTTGTTTTCGGTTTCGCTAAGCCAGCGTTGGCCAATGGCAAATGACATACGTTTTATCTATCCTATTTTTTGCAAAATTTGACTATTCTAGTGGGAACACGTCAAAAATCTAGTGGAACACGTCAAAAAATAAATGTTTTCAATGAAAAGTTGGCGTACAAAACGCTAGGCCGGAATTTTTGCAAAAATTTTGACGAAATTCCGACCAAAAACTTGCGTGGAAAATACGGTAGGTTATAGCTTTTTTAAATGTAATTGATTATATTAGCGAACAGTTGTTCGCTGAAAAAAGAGGCTAAACTTTTTATGTCACAAGACTTAACTTACCACATCGTGGAACATCTGCGCCACCAAGCACAGAAAATGGCGGAGCGCCCAATGTTACGCTACCAAAAGGACGCTAAATGGCAGGATATTTCGTGGTCAAAATTCATTCAGATTGTTGATGATTTATCACGTGCATTGCTGGCTAATGGTGTAGCAGTGCAGGATAAAATCGGCATTTTTGCTAATAATATGCCACGCTGGACGATGGTAGATATTGCAACGTTACAAATTCGTGCGGTAACCGTGCCAATTTTTGGCACCAATACTGCAGAGCAGGCGGCTTACATTATTAACGATTCCGATATGAAAATTTTATTTGTCGGCAATCAATGGCAGTACGATGAAGCATTAACGGCGGCAAAAACTTGCCCTGATTTGCAAAAAATTGTCGTAATGAAAGCGGATGTGGATTTGCGTAATGCCTCGCTTGGCGTGCATTGGCAGGATTTCATTGGCGAAGGCTATCCTGAACAGCAAGCGGCATTTGAACAGCGTTTAAACGGCAAAAATCTCGATGATTTATTCACACTCATTTACACATCAGGTACCACAGGCAACCCAAAAGGCGTAATGCTTTCGCACGGCAATCTTGCACACCAAATGCACGCACACGAGCTTGCCTTACCGCCGTTGAACGAAGATGATGTTTCCTTGTCATTTTTACCACTTTCTCACGTTTATGAGCGTGGTTGGGTGGCGTATATGATCCATTGTGGCGTGGTCAACACTTATTTAGAAGACCCACACGAAGTGCAAAAAGCCTTACAGGACGTACGTCCAACCTTAATGTGCGCTGTGCCACGCTTTTATGAAAAAGTGTACAGTGCCGTAATGGGCAAAGTGCATAACGCACCGTTGCACCGTCGTGGTATTTTCCACTGGGCGTTGTGGGTGGGCTATCGCTACCATTTACGCCGTGATCAAGGGCAAAAAATTTCATTTTTACTCGCCAAACAATATGCTTTAGCAGATAAATTAGTGCTTAGCAAACTGCGTGGCATTATGGGGGGGCGGGTGAGAATCCTACCGTGTGGCGGTGCTAAATTAGACGCAGACGTGGCGAAATTTTTCTTCACCATTGGGTTAAATATCAAACCAGGTTACGGCTTAACCGAAGCTACCGCCACCGTATCCTGTGGGCGAGAAGGTAACTTCCAGCCAGAATCCATCGGCGAACCAATGCCAAACTGCGAGGTGAAAATCGGTGAAAACAATGAAATTTTAGTCAAAGGTGGATTGGTTATGCAGGGTTATTATAAAAATCCGCAAGCCACGCAAGAAAGTTTCACCGAAGATGGCTACCTTAAAACGGGTGATGCCGGCTATTTAGACGCAAATGGCAACCTGTTCATTACCGATCGCATCAAAGAGTTGATGAAAACCTCCACAGGTAAATACATTGCTCCACAAGTGCTAGAAGGGCGCATTGGTAAGGATAAATTTGTGGATCAAATCGCCGTGATTGCCGATGCGAAAAAGTACGTTTCCGCCCTCATCGTGCCGTGCTTTGATTCCTTAGAAGAATATGCTAAACAGTTGAATATTCAGTATAAAAACCGCATGGAACTGGTCAAACACGCTGAAATTATTCAGCTATTTGAAAAGCGTTTGCAAAAGTTACAAAAAGAACTGCCGAGCTTTGAGCAAGTGAAAAAATTCACCTTACTGCCAGAGGCATTCACAATGAAAATGAATGAAATCACGCCGACGTTAAAACTCAAACGAAAAGTGATTTTGGAACGCTACAAAAAACAAATCGACCGAATGTACCGCTCCCATAAATAACCCAAACGCCGAAATTTTCCACAAAATTTCGGCGTTTTTTATGCACAAAACCCACGCTGGAATATTCACCAAAATTTTGGCAAAAATTCCGGCGTGGGATTTTTTGTTTTAGCTATTGGATCGCAGGCGGTTTTGCTGGAAAATAATGCTATTTCATTTTGTAGAGGAACATTGTGATGACGGAAATTACAGGGTTTATTCAAAACTTTTTTATGCTGGTGGCGGAGTCTGCTCCTTGGCTGTTGCTGGGATTTTTTATTTCAGGATTGATTACTTTCGTGCTACCGCCGAGCTTTTTACAAAAGCATTTGGGCGGAAGGAATGCACTTTCTGTGGTCAAAGGGGCGTTGATTGGTGCACCGATTCCGCTGTGTTCTTGTAGTGTCATTCCTGTGGCGCTGGGCGTGCGCCGTGCTGGCGCATCAAAAGGGGCGACCACTTCGTTTTTAATTGCTAGCCCTGAAACAGGCGTGGATTCCATTGCGGTAACTTACGCTTTGTTAGGGCCGTTTATGGCGGTGGTGCGCCCTGTGGCGGCGGTTACAACAGCGGTGGTAACGGGGCTGATGGTGATGTTTTTTGAGCGTAATGACGCAGAGGAAAGCATCGTACACACTACGCCGTCAAAGGCGTGTTGTGGTTCGCAGCACGTGGTGGAAACGCCGAAAAGCACTTGTTGCCACGCCGAAAAAACGCCGCCAACATCTTTTATGCAAAAACTTCGTCACTGGTTTCAGTTTAGCTTTATTGAAATGGTCAACGATACCGCAATGTGGTTACTGATTGGGCTAGTGATTTCAGCGGCGATGATGACGTTTGTCCCTGAATCATTTTTGCAAAAGTGGGGCGCTAGTCCTTATGCCTACGTGATAATGGCGCTTATCGGCGTTCCGATGTACATTTGTGCCACGTCCAGCACGCCATTGGCGGTAGGGCTATTGTTTGCTGGGGTGTCGCCGGGGGCGATTTTGGTTTTCTTGCTCGCAGGCCCTGCCACGAATGTCGCAACTTTAGCCATTGTAAAACAAGCGTTGGGGAAAAAAGTGTTGGCGATTTATTTAAGCTGTTTAGTGTCCGTGAGCTTTCTGTTCGGCTGGCTAACGGATTACTTAGCCAGCTTTTTTCACATTGGATTACGAGCCGCCATCGCCCAAGAATATAGCGAATCCATCACGCCGTTTTCCGCCATTTGTAGCGTGATTTTACTACTGCTAATGGCGTACGTGCTGTACGTGAAAAAATTCTTGGGCAAAGCAACGCACTATCACTAAAGAAATCACCCATTAAAACAACCCCCAAAGTGATCTCTTTGGGGTTGTTTTAGAAAACAAAAACGCCACGCCAGAATTTGTAAAAATATTCCAGCGTGGCGTTTTTTGTTACGAACTTAAATTAGAAACGGTAGTTTAAGTTCAAGCCGTAAAGCTGTGCTTTGGATTTCACGTCAAAGGTTGAGGCAGTTGGTTTGCCTTTGTCTTCGGTGAAGTGAGCTTTTTTACCGTGAATGTAGGCATACGCTGCATCAACAGATAAATTTGGGGTTAGATGGTAAGTTGCCCCGAGCGTTGCCCATAAGCGATCCGTATCTGGGATTGAAATGGTGTGGTAATCACCCACTGTGCTGGTGTCGTAGGCTACCCCTGTGCGTAAGGTTAATTTCGGGCTGTAGTCATAAATTAAACCTAATGCATAACGCCAAGAATCTTTGAAGTATTCATCTTTGGTGAATAAGGTTTTTCCTGCATTAGAGATAGCGTGTAACTGTTTGAAACGGCTCCAGTTTGTCCATTTCACACTATAGGTTAACGCTAAGTTTGGTGCGAAACGGTTGTAACCTGCCACTTCGGCGTAGTCTGGCAATACGAGTTTTAATTTGCCATTAACTTCGCCACCGCCTTGTGGGCTAAATTGATCGGTATAAGCCTTGCCAATCGCATTTAGCTTTTCTCGCTGTTCAGGAGTTAATTTCCCCACTAACGCACCGACAATTGGTGATCCCATAATGGTGTCGACAGTTGGCAAGTCATTTGTAAATTTACCTTTGAAACGCACAATGATTGGTGAATGGTAAGCGAAACCGATGCGATGATTGTCGTCAAAGTCATAAGTTACACCAAGATTTACACCAAAACTGATGTTATCACCTGTTAAGCGAGCCAAGGTTTTATTACGATATTTATCAAATGCTTTTGGCAGTTGTCCCATTGCGGCTTGTGCTTGTTGTGAAGCTAATGCTTGCTTGATTTTCATAGCTTGCTCTACGGTAATTTGATTATCACCAGTCAAGCCTAATTTTTGGTTAATTCCTGCTAACGCTTTACCCATTGCTGCGGCTTGCTGTTGTTGTGGTAATTTTTGTAGTTGGGCTTGCTGTTGTTGTAGTGAACCAATAATTGCCTCAGGCAAATAACCCACCGTACGAGAAACCTCTGCTTTGGTGTAAATCACGTTTAAACCCGCACCGAAGCTCCAATTATTGTATTTGTAAGCACCGCTGAAATTGGTGTTAATGGCTTCAATGTGAGTGCGACCGCCTAAGAAACCAGCGCCGAATGCGCCATCATATTCTGTGGATAAGCCAAAGTTCGCATTCACGCCCATACCTAAAACGAAATTATCGTTCACAGGCAACACACCGTAAGTCATTGGAACTACTTCTCGTGGCGTGGCGTTACCTTGATGAACGGCTTTACCAGTGCTGTCAATTTTGCCATCAACAGTAATTTTTGGACGGAAAAGCACCGCACCAAAGCTCACTTCTGGGCGAGAAAATTGTGTCATTAACGCAGGGTTAGTCGCCACAACAGAGGCGTTATCTGCAACAATAGCCTCACCAGCAAATGCACGGCCTAAACCAGATGTTGATGTTTCATTGAGTTGGAAAGCGGCCGCTGACGTAACACTAGAAGCGGTTAAAACGAGTGTAGCCAACAAAGATTGGCGAAAAATTGATTTTGATTTCAACATAATAATTCCCATAAAATAGTAGCTTTGCCACAAAAATGCGCGCATTATAACGAAAAATCCCCTAATAAACTAACGTAATGTAAGTGTTCCGACCAGTAACTGACGATGAGTAAGCCATTATGTTTTTTGATACTCACACCCACTTGGATTTATTAAGCGAACGTTCGCAATTATCCATCGCGCAAATTATCACCAATTCACAGGTCGCTGGCGTACAAAAATGCCTTTGGGCAAGCGTGCGTGCAAGCCAGTTTCAGCCGTTTTTACAGCAAGTGCAACCTTTTGCAAGCGACATTGCCGTAGGCTTAGGCTTACATCCTTTATTTATTCACGAACATTGCCAAACCGATCTCGATCTGCTGGAAAAGCACCTTGAAAATCCGCCAACTTGTCTTTCTGCTGTTGCGGAAATTGGACTGGATCGTTCCAGCGAATGGCTAGTAGATTTATGGCAAAAACAATGTGATTTTTTCACCGCTCAGCTTGCTCTCGCCCAACAATACTATTTCCCAGTAAGCTTACATAGCCGTAAAACCCACAATGAACTACTGCGTTTACTCAAACAGGCAACGTTGCCACAAGTGGGCAAACGAGGATTAGCTGGCGTTCTACACGGATTTTCAGGTAGTTTTCAGCAAGGAAAAGCCTTCATCGACAGCGGATTACTGCTCGGCGTTGGCGGTGTTATCACTTATCCACGTGCCAAGAAAACCCGAGATGCCATCGCACGCCTGCCGCTCGATTGCCTCGTGTTAGAAACCGACAGCCCTGATATGCCACTCATCGGGCAACAAGGCAAAGCCAACCGCCCAAGCAACCTCCCCCTTATTTTTAAAACTTTGTGTGAAATCAAAGGGTTAAACAATGAAACAGCCATAGCCAATGCTCAACAAATACTATGGCAAAATGCACAAGATGTATTTTCTCGCTAAATTGCTAGGTCGGAATTTTTGCTAAAATTTTGTCAAAAATTCCAGCCTAGCTGTAATGCAAAAATTTTCTCAACATTTTAAATTCAACTTCTAAACTGCTCGCCATTTCCGCAATAAATTTAAACGGCGTTCTGCGATCTGCATCGCATAAATATGCCAAACCTATAACACACAGCTATTGCACATGGCTATTACAGCAGTCGCTACATAGGTTCATAAATTCGTTCTAAAACCTTAAAAGTTTTGCGAGCAAACTCGCAAAACAAAAATTTTCTGCTTGCAAAACTTTTAAAGTGGTGAAGTAAAGATAATTGATTGAGTGAGCGAATGAGTAAACGAGAAGAAGAAATGCAGAGAGATAACTGACTGGGTAGGATAAAGAAAAAGCAACGCTGGAATTTTTTACAAAATTTTGACGAAAATTCCAGCGTAGGTATTTTGGCTAATCTTCAAGCATATAGCCTTTAAGAAAGGCAAACAGATCACGGAATGCTTTGCCGTGTTTTTGCTGAGCCTGTTCTTTTTGAGCGCCACGAATGAGCGTGCGCAACTGCTGGCGATCCATTTCAGGATACTCCGCTAGCACTAGTTGCATTCCCGCATCACCTTGTGCGATTAAATTTTCACGGTACTGTTCAATTTTATGCAGCATATCTTGCTGTAGCTGGTGGCGGTTTTCCACTTTTGCTAAGGCATCTTGAATTGGCTCCACTTCCATACGGCGCAACAGTTTGCCAATGTATTGCAACTGACGGCGGCGAGTGCCTTTTTGTAATTTTTGCGCCAGCAAAATAGCCTCTTCAAGCTCAGGGGGTAATGGAATTTTGCCGAGATTGGTATTACTTAGGTTGATTAAAGCATCGCCTAATTTTTTTAGATCTTCGGCATCACGTTTGATTTCACTTTTACTCACCCAAATGATTTCTTCTTGATTTTCTTCGTCCCACCAGTCGGTTTTATGTCCTTTTGCCATTTTTCTTCCTATCAAAAATAATTTAAAAAATAATTAGCCGAGCATTCTAATGGTTTTGCAGGGGAAAATATAGCAATGGCAGTTTTTTATGCGTTGAACGTTGGGCAATCAAGGCAGATTCGGTAGAATGTGGGCTAATTTTTTACATTTGGGAAATATTTATGAGCGAACAACTTTTATACAAACAACAGCAACAATTATGCGATGCTGTGGCATTGGCCCTAGAAACGGCGAAAGCGCAGGGGGCGAGTGCGGAAGTTTCGGTAACCAAAGCGGCTGGGCTTTCCGTGTCAAGCCGCTGCCAAGAGGTTGAAAATATTGAATTTAATAATGATGGTGCGTTGGGAATTTCCGTTTATGTGGGGCAGCAAAAGGGTAACGCCTCCACTTCTGATTTAAGTAAAGCTGCCATTAAACAAACGGTGCAAGCGGCCATCGATATTGCTCAGCATACCTCTGCCGACCCTTGTGCAGGGTTAGCACCACGTGAATTATTGGCGTTCGATGCGCCTAATTTGGATTTGTATCATCCGCATTCTTTAGAAATTGATGATGCCATTGCTTTAACTAAAGAAATTGAACGGGCGGCGTTGGATTTTGATCCACGCATTGTCAATAGTAATGGTGCGGCTTTGAATGCAGTGAATGGCTGTTTGGTGTACGGCAATACAGAAGGAATGTTGCAAAGTTATTTATCCAGTCGCTACTCCATTTCTTGCTCGGTGATTGGGCAAAATGGCGGCGAGTTGGAGCGAGATTATGAATACAGTATTGCACGCAAATTTAGCGATTTAGCCACGCCACAATGGGTGGGGCAAGAGGCTGCACGTAAGACCCTTGCCCATTTGAACCCACAAAAACTCACGAGCCGCACAGCACCTGTTATTTTTATGAATGACGTTGCCACAGGGCTAATGGGGCATTTTGCGAGTGCCATCAGCGGTGGAAGTTTGTACCGCAAAGCGAGTTTTTTATTGGATAGTCTAGGCAAACAAATTCTGCCAAGTTGGTTTCAAATTAATGAACGCCCACATTTGCTCGGACAGCTTGCATCCACGCCTTTTGATAGCGAAGGTGTACGCACGCAAGATGCAACCATTGTGGAAAACGGTGTCGTAAAAGATTATCTTTTAACCAATTACAGCGCCCGCAAATTAGGCTTACAAAGTAACGGTCACGCAGGCGGCATTCATAATTGGCTACTTCACGCAAACCGCACTGGTGGATTGGACAGTCTACTAAAAGAAATGGGTACAGGGCTTTTAGTCACCGACTTTATGGGAATGGGCGTAAATTTAATCACAGGCGATTATTCTCGTGGGGCGAGTGGTTTTTGGGTAGAAAATGGTGAAATCCAATTCCCAGTGGCTGAAATCACCATTGCTGGCTCGTTACCTGAAATGTTGAAAAATATTGTGGCGATGAGTGATGACATTGAACGTCGTTCTAACATTCAAACTGGCTCAATGTTGTTAGATTCAATGAAAATTTCTGGAAACTAATCTTTTTTCAAAAATGATAATAATTCTTATTGACAGAATGAAAAGCTATGCTAGAATGCACGCACTTGTTCAGTTTTCCTGCAAATGTTGATGGTCATCGCATTTCAAGGTGCTCCAAACAAGTAGAGTAGAAAGTAAATCGTTAAGTTAAGCCGAAGTTCCCCCTTCGGCTTTTTTTTGTTAAACTCAAAGCCCCTTTCTTCCCCTTTTTAGGTAACTAAATGAAAAAACATCACTTGGACGTAATATTCACCAAGCAAGAATTACACAATCGTATTGCTCAACTAGGTCAGGAAATCACTAAATTTTACACGGAGAATCAAGCGGATAGCCTTGTGGTTATCGGTTTGTTGCGTGGATCTTTTATGTTCATGGCAGATCTCGTGCGTCAAATTGATTTGCCCATTGAAGTGGACTTTATGAATGTTTCCAGCTACGGCAATGCAATGAACACCAGCCACGATGTGAAAATCAACAAAGATTTAGACGGCGATATTTTTAACCGCCACGTGCTAATCGTTGAAGACATTATCGACACAGGCTGCACTCTTGAAAAAGTGCGTGAGATGTTGCAAATTCGCGAACCTGCTTCATTGCAAATTTGTACTTTATTGGACAAACCTTACCGCCGTGAAGTGGAAGTGCCTGTGAAATGGGTTGGCTTTACCATTCCTGATGAATTTATCGTAGGCTATGGTATTGACTACGCTCAACGCTATCGCAACTTAGACTACATTGCTCAAGTTGTTATTGAAGAATAACTGTGAACCATAAAAAAGCCACGCCGGAATATTTTTGAAAATTTGAGTAGTCCCAAAAAGCTGGACTGACTTAATTTAAGGACTGAGTTCTGTACTCCACAGGGCTTAGTTCTTTTAATTTCACCTGAATACGCTCACTGTTGTAGTAGTGAATGTAGCGGTGAATTTGGTGTTCAAGTTCTGCAAAAATCTCAAATCGTTTACCAAAATAGCATTCTGTTTTAAGACATCAAAAAAACTCTCCGTTGCACCATTGTCTGAGCCATTTCTCTTTCTCGACATATTTGCGTAATGCTATTTTGTTGGCAAATCGCTCTAAAACCTGACGTCTGATACTGCCAGCTTTGATCGGAATGTAATATCGGTTTTGCCCCAGCAAGCTTTGCCATAGCTTGCGTCATCATTCGAGTAATTTGCTCAAAATTCGGATATTTCGCCAAATTGTAAGCGAGCGATTTTTACCATTGTTAAGATAAAATGCTATCACTTGTTTTTTGAAATGTATTTGGTCATAAAAAATCCGCACCTTAATTAGCGGATTGTTTAGTCCAACTTTTGGGGTTTATACCACTGGCGGTATTTTTATGGAAGAAGCTTAGGCGGCGTACGGTATTGAGTCGTTGCTTGCAAAAGGAATAATTTTTGGCTGGCAGTCTTGGGTTTTTAAGCCATTAGCTTGCACAGCATATGGAATGTTTTTGCAAGCCAAACCATGCACATTGACTTGATTTGCCCAGCGTTGTTTATTTTCTTTGCCGTAGTTAGCGACTTTGCCGTGTGAAAACGGACATTCTGATAATGTATTCATTGTTTTTGCTCCAAAATTTAAAAGGGTTATTGAAAAGTTCTGATAGATTGTAATAATTGAACTAAACATCATCAATATAGCATTACCTATTGATTTAATAAGCAACGGTTAATGTTTGATCGCTTAAAGCCTAAAAACACTCCATAGGCTAGGTCGGAATTTTTGTTAAAATTCCGATCTAGTATTTATAAGAAATATACTTTATTGTGCTAGATCATAGTTCAGCAATATTCTTGTTTGACAAGGTTAAAATACCAGCATAATATAAATAAAAGTTAAATTTATTAAATATTTATTTAACGGAGGCGGTTATGGCCACAAGGGAACAGGAAATCCTAAAATGGATTCGCGACAACCCTCTCATCTCTCAAAAAGAATTGGCGGACAAAGCCAATATCACTCGCTCGTCAGTGGGCGTTCATATTTCTAATCTCGTTAAAAAAGGCAAAATTATCGGTAAAGGCTATGTGCTAGCGGCTGAATGTCCTATCTTGGTTGTTGGCGGTAGTAATATTGATATTGCCGCACAAAGTTACGATAAAGTGAAAATACGCGATAGTAATCCTGGAAAAATATCCACATCGTTTGGGGGCGTTGGTCGGAATATTGCTGAGAATTTGTCGCGCCTTGGCGAATCTGTTAGCTTGATTACGATTGTCGGCGATGATGTGAATGGTAAAGCTTTGTTAGAACATTGCCAAACTTTAGATATTGACGTATCCCAATCCCTTATTTTACCAAACGCTACCACATCAACTTATATTTCAATTCTCGATGAAGAGCAAGATATGCAAATGGCAATTTCTGCGATGGATATTTATCAAGCATTTACACCAGAATGGATTGAAAATAAAAAAGAACGTATCAAGCAGGCTGAGGTTTTAGTTGTTGATACAAACTTACCGCAAACGACATTGCTTGCTATTGCTCATCTGGCGGAAAAAATCCAAATACCATTATTTCTGGATCTGGTATCCACCACAAAAGCATTAAAAGTAAAAGATTTCATTGGTAAATTTCATACGATTAAACCAAATAAATTGGAAGCGGAAATACTATCTGGCATACCTATTACTGATGAGGCCAGTATGATTGCCAACTGTCACTACTTTTTAGAGCAAGGGGTGAAAAATATTTTTATCTCACTCGGTAAAGCAGGTGTCTTTTATAGTGATGGCAAGGTTTTTCGTCACCAAGTCGCATTTACGACAAATGTTGTAAATGCAACTGGGGCAGGGGATGCATTTATGGCGGGTATTATCTATGCATTCCAGCATAAAATGCCTATTCAGGAAGCTTGTTGTTTTGGTGTAGGGTGTGCCACGCTTGCCTTACAAAGTACCGAAACGATCAGCCAACAATTAACCCTCCAAACCGTTAATGCAATTAAGGAAAAATTATGTCTTTAAATTCATATTTAATGCTCTCAGAAGAAGTACAACATGCGTTAAAAAATAATCAGCCTGTTGTTGCTTTGGAATCGACCATTATTTCTCACGGTATGCCTTACCCACAAAATGTTGAAACGGCATTAAAAGTGGAGTCAATCATTCGTGAAAACGGTGCTGTGCCTGCGACCATTGCTATTTTACAGGGAAAGCTTTGTGTAGGCTTAACAGCGGAGCAAATTGATTATCTGGGTAAAAAAGGTGCTGCTGTAGCAAAAGTGAGCCGCCGTGATATGCCTGCTATTGTGGCTCAAGGTTTAGACGGTGCGACGACGGTTGCGTCTACAATGATTATTGCAAATCTTGCTGGTATTCGCTTGTTTGCAACAGGTGGAATTGGTGGCGTGCATCGTGGTGCGGAGCAGACGATGGATATTTCAGCCGATCTTGAAGAATTAGCTCAAACAAATGTTGCCGTGATTTGTGCAGGGGCGAAATCAATTTTAGATCTTGGTTTGACTTTAGAATATCTAGAAACGAAAGGTGTGCCAGTACTTGGATATCAGACCACAGAATTACCAGCATTTTACACACGTCAAAGTGGCTTTAATGTGGATTGTCAAATGGATAGTCCAGCAGACATTGCAAAGCTTTTAAAAGCGAAGTGGGCAATGGGATTAAATGGTGGCGTTGTGATTACGAATCCCATTCCAACAGAGTTTGCAATGGATTATGAAACGATTACCCAAGCTATTAATGCTGCAGTTGCCGAGGCAGAAGAAAAAGGTATAAAAGGCAAATCAACAACACCTTTTTTACTTGCCAAAATAAAAGATATTACTGCGGGGCAAAGTTTAACAGCAAATATTCAGCTAGTATTTAATAACGCCAAATTAGCTGCACAAATTGCAAAAGCGTGGTCAGAATAACTAACTGACCATAAAACATAAGAAAAACCACTCAAAGTAAGAATGAAAAAAGTATTCTTGGTTTGGGTGGTTTTGTATTATTTAGTTAATTTTTTACAATGGTTATTGCTCTATTCAATAGTCAACCCAATTACTGATAATTGCTTTTAGAATAAATCAAAGATAGTCATTCGTTAAAATCAAAAAATCTCCCGCAATACTGCAATGGTTTTCGTTACTTGTTTAGATGAGGTTATGTCATAGTGATATTCATCGATAAATACTGTGCTACCCATTGATATATTCGGTTTTCTAAATTGCATTTTACTGTTGATTTTATGACTTAATGAGCCGTGAAACATTGTTGCTTTGGTTGTTTCTGCAAGGGTTTTAATATTATTTGGTGTAATACCACAGCCAACCATTATACCAATATTATCTTTGGCTAATTCTACAAGCGTTTTAATTTTATCTGTGCCTGCAATGGCATTTTCTTGGCCGCCGCTGGTTAAAATACGGGTAAATCCGCCAGCGTTAATAATGGTGTTCAGCGTGCGAATTTGATCGTTACACATATCAAAGGCACGATGAAATGTAATCTGCATTCCACAAGCGGCATCTAACAAGCGTTGATTCGCTATATGGTCATACTCGCCCTCTGGTGTAAGGCAGCCGAAAACCACACCCGCGGCGCCAAGCTGTTTGGCTAGTTTTATATCGTATTCCATTTGCGCTAATTCGAGTTGCGAATAGCAGAAATCACCACCGCGAGGTCGAATAATGACGTGAATGGGAATGCGAACGGCCTTTAAAGCGGTGTAAATTAGCCCAGCAGAGGGTGTGGTGCCACCTTCTGGCTTGCCCATACAAAGCTCAATTCTCGTTGCACCACCGTTTTCTGCGGCAATGCAACTTGCAACGGAGTATGCACAAATTTCTAATTCAAATGCCATATTGTTTTACCTAAAATTACGGATGAAAGAATGCGATTAGACGAGGATTTTGGAGTGTCGTTTTATTGGAAGGCTGGAATTTTTTGCAAAATTTTGGCAAAAATTCCGGCCTAGTATTATTGGATAAAAAAATACTTTAAGGCTTCGGCGCCCTGAATATCTTTTTCTTTGAGTGGTACTTCGCATAGGGTTAAACCTTTGGCGAGCGTGTGAATTTGCGAAAGCAATTCTTGCTGGCGATGATAGCGTGTTTGCCAAAATTGGTTCGGCTGTGCGGCGGCGAGCATTTGGTTGACAATCAAGCCTGCGGCTGGCAGATGAGCCTGTTTCAGTTGCTTTAACGCACGTTCGGTTTCCGCAATCGGTAAGGTTTCTGCGATAAGAACCAGCACAATGGCGGTGCGCTCGCTGTCGTGCAGAATTTCGCGCGCCTCGCTAAATAATTGACGGCGTTTTTTCAGCACATTTAACGCATCTTCAAAGCGGTTATTTTCCTTAACAAAGGGGTTGAACTGCCGTTGCGTGTCGAGATTTTGGCTGGCTTCACGCAATTTGGTTTGGCGTTTTTGCTGAGCCAATAGACCGTCCGTCCACGCTTGCATCATTTCTGGCAAGCTCAACAAACGCAAGGTATGCCCCGTTGGTGCGGTGTCAAAAATAATGTGATCGTAATCCTGACGCGCCTCCACTAAATGGCGGCAAATGGCCTCCAACATTGCGGCCTCTTCTGCACCTGGTGCGTGGTGTGAGAGTTTCAAAAACTCACGCAGTTTCGGCATCATATCAGGGTTGGTGTAAGCGCTTAATGTGCGTTCCACTTGGGCAAAATGCTCGTGAACGATGTGATGAGTGTCCAGCTCCACTGCGTGCAGATTGGGCATAATTTCACGAGGTTCGTGGCTTAATTTTTCAGCAAAGGCATCGCCTAAACTATGGGCGGGATCGGTAGAAAGAATGAGTACACGTTTGCCAAGTTCAGCGAAGTGAACTGCTAAGGCTGCAGAGGATGTGGTTTTGCCCACACCACCTTTACCGCCCACGAAAATAATTTGTTTGTGGCGTAAAGTTTCAAGTAATGACATTGTTTCTCCTAGCAACAACCAAAATGATCCAAAGGCGATTTTTCAATGCCCATTCTCGTATGCCATTCGTGAAAAGCTTCAAGAAAAATAGGCTGCAATTCCAGCGTATAAAACGCCACAGGATTAGGCACGCCAAGACTTTCAGCAAATAACATCATCATAAAAAAATCCGCCTCATCTCGGCTGGCTCTGGAGAGTGTCTGCCGATAAGGGGCGTGATAAAATTCATTCAAACCTTGCAGGAATTCCTGCAAGGCTTTTTTAATTTGCTGTGCGTCCATTATTGCGCTACGTCGGAATTTTCAGCGTTTTTTTGACTGCGTGGCCATTCACGGCGCAACACGGAAACGCATTCTAACGATACTAAAATAGAGGCGATTAAAATGATGATGTCTAAGGTTAACAATAACCATTGTGCATTATCGTAGAACGAACGCATTTGTAACAATAAAGCGATAACGGTCATTGAAAGCAAGAATGCCATTGGTAGCAAGGTGTACCAGCTTTTAATACCTTTACGTAACAACATTACGGAAACGATAAGCAAGGTTAAGCCTGCCATTAGCTGGTTTGTGGTTCCGAACAATGGCCAAATGGTCAAGCCACCAGCACCATCATCGCCGCCAGTACCGAACACTAAGCCCATACAGATACCTACCGTAGAAAGGGTTGCTACCGTACCGTTTTTCAATGCTGGGATGCGGTAAACTTCACCGAATTCTTGCACGATGTAACGTTGTAAACGTACGCCAGTATCCATTGTGGTTCCTGCAAATAGCGCCGCCATTACGGTAAGCATTGTCACAGAAATTTCTTTTGATAAGCCTACACCTTGATAGATGATTTCACCGCCACCTTGAATGAAAGCACCGATCGAACCTTTACCGAAGGCTGTGTAAATGGATTTCCATTCATCAAGGGTCGAAAAACCAGCCACAACGGCGATGATCGCACCAAGAGAAAGCAAGCCTTCACCCATTGCACCGAAATAGCCCACGAAACGAATGTCTTTTTCGTTGGCGATTTGTTTTGATGTAGTACCAGATGACACCAAGCCGTGGAAACCTGAAATCGCCCCACAAGCAATGGTTACGAATAATAACGGCATTAACGGCGGTGTATTGTTCGGCATATCTGAGTTGATGGCAGGTGCAACAACGTCTGGCGCGAACAACATAATAGACACATAAAGAATGCCTAAGCCGATGAATAATTGTAATCCGTTGATGTAGTCACGTGGTTGTAACAACATCCAAACAGGCAAGAGCGAGGCGATGGCCGCATAGGCGAATAGAATGATGATCCACCACGCTAAGCTGTTTAAACCAAGAATTTCTTTTGGCAATGCGATTGGGTATTGTGGGCCAAGCCAAATTAACGCATATAACGCAATCACGCCCAAAATAGACACGATTGGTAAAGAGAGTTTAAAGCGGTAAATACATTGACCGATGATAAATGCCACAATCAACGCACCCCAAACAGGTAATACGGAAGATGGCGTGTTGACCATCATTCGAGCGATAACCGTACCAAAGGCGGTGTTTACCATTAAGAGCAATAAGAAAATCACCACCATCAATAGGTTACGAGCGCGACCGCCGATAATTTTACCAACGATAACCCCCATTGATTGCCCTTTGTTGCGCACGGAAGCCCAAATCGCAGACATATCGTGTACCCCAGCCATAAAAATGGTACCGAAGATTACCCACAAAAATGCAGGTATCCAGCCCCAAATAACAGCGATAGCTGGCCCGATAATCGGCGCTGCCCCTGCAACAGACGTAAAGTGATGACCCCAAAGTACATATTTGTTGGTCGGAACATAGTCCACACCGTCTTGCATCGCACAAGCGGGTGTTTCATATTCTTCATCCAGTTTAAACACCTTATCAGCGATAAACTTAGAATACACAAAAAAGCCGAGCGCCATACAAGCGACACCGCCCAGCAAAAGAACGATACTATTCATAAAATCCTCTCGAAAGGTAAATAAAAATCAGCAAAAAAATGCGGGCAAATTATACGCATCCAGCCGAAATATCGGTATAACGATTACGCGGTATAAAACCACATAAATTATACTTTCTTTATCAAAGGCAACGCCGGAATATTTCACAAAATTTTGGCGAAAATTCCAGCGTTGGAGTTTAAGCGAAAACTAGTTTTTCAGTTTATTAATGTTGAGATCCAACACCGCAGGGTCGTGATCGGATGCACGATAAATGTCTTTGTAACGTGGCGAGCAACGACCGTTGTAGTCGCAATTATAGCGGTCACTGTATTCAAACAAAGTGGACTCCCCAGCGTTAATGTTCCAGTCCGTTGCACCAAGCACGCTCGGTACTAAATCTTTGGAAATGAGAATGTAGTCCAATGTGCCGATATGGTTGCCGTAAGCATAGCTGTATGCATTGGGGTGCAACTGACGCACAATGTTCACATAACCGAATGATTTATCAATATTTTTTCCAGCGTAGGCATAAGATGTGCCGTCAATTTTGGTGTAATTTGCTGCGGTGATTTTATAGCCTTTCGGCGCATTTGCACGGTTGGTTAGTACCATTACAGGATCTTCGTTGCCATAGGAATTTAAATCCCCGATGATGACTTTTGAGCCTTTAATATTTTCCAACTGCGAGCCTAGGGTTTCGGCAGCCGCCACACGTAAATTTTCGCAAGACCCTTGATGATCAGCGTCTAATTTTTTGCCTGTTTTCACATCTTCCCAGCACGGCGATCCTTTGGATTTAAAGTGATTGACCGCCACCGTCAGGGCTTTGTTGGTGCCGTTTATCACAAAGGTTGGGGCGAGTGTATCACGTTGATAAACCTGCCCACGGAAGTAATTATTACGCTTGCCGTCTGTATAATCTTGCCCTGGTGCATCTTGCATTGGCATTTTGATCACTCGATAACTTGCTAAATGTACTTTGCTCGGTTTGTACAGCACTTGGCTGGTAATGGCATCGCCTCCGATGTATTTTTGACCGTCTGTTGGTTTAACAAAAGTATAGTGATCCGTTGGGTTTTTAATTTTGTGGTTCACTTTTTTCACTAAATCCGCTACCGCAGAATGCTCTCCAAAGCCGTTATTTTCAATTTCCATCAAGCCCACAATGTCGGCGTGAGTTTTTGCAATAGCAGTGGCGATTTTCTCACTTTGCAAGGCGAAGGCTTTTTTGTCGTGTGCCCCACGGTTTTGCCCTAGTGGATTGCGAGAACCTTGCACTGATGTGTTGAAGTAATTCAATACGTTAAAGCTGGCAATGCGTAAATTGTTACCGTTTTTGTGGGGGCCTAACGGCGGTTCAGCTTGTCGATCTTGTATGTGGATAAAGGTGTTTTTATCTGCTTGGTTAGTCACATATAAGCGGTATTTGCCGTAAGAATAACCCAGCACGCCCTCTAAACCGTCCACTAAATCATTGATACGAATGTAGTGATCCGTGCCACCTTTGCCGTTCGCTTGTCCAAAGCTTGGATACCATAAAATCTCGCCACGTGGTGGTGCTTTGAAGGATTCCACCACCAACACATTTTCATCGTTCATTGATTTTTGTACACTCGGCGCAGAATGTTGGTTAGGGTGAATTAAAGCATTTTTGTGAGAAAGGGCTAAATTATTCCGGCGTGGGCCGTAGTCGTAGCCGAAGTTTTTCGTTACGTGTAGGTCGGAATTTTTGGTAATTTTTACACGCATTCCTTCGTAGCGTTCCAAACTTTTCGCAAAGCTTGGGCTATCAATATTTAGCACCACAGGCGCAGGCAATGGCTGGTGCTGTTTGAGAACGGTTAAATTTTTCACATTAACTAATTTTGTCCACAAATAGTCCTCTTTCACTTGCCCTGTTAAATGAACCAAATCACCCACTTTGACTGGCTCATTAGTTTCGACAAAAATCCCATCGGAAGTGGCAGCATTGTTGTCGCTTGGCGCTTGCAAGAAAAAGCCCACAGGCAAATCACGCCCTAGGGCTTGGGTTTGCACAGCAGTTACCACACCGCTTACCGCATAAAAGGCATCGGACTCGTAGCGTTTTTGAGCCACATTCACCATCGGCGATGTGGCACCGCTGCCCTGAATAGCTTGGATAGTAGAAGGTAAAACTTGGATTGGCTGCACCGAGCAACCCGCTAAAAATAATGCACCGCCCACAGCAATGGCAATCAGACTTTTACGCATAATTTTCCTCAATCAAAATGAAATAAACGTTAAAAAAGCATTACATTAAGCAATTTTTGTGCTTAATAATGGTCTAAGTAAGATTTTATAAAAAAAAGTAAAACAAAAACGTGATCAAGTTCACAGATTTAAACATTGCCTTTTTATCTTTCCATAAAAATTTATTACCCTATGCATGCTTTTAAATAATTAACCTAAATCACTACCTAAGGAATCACTTATGAAAAAATCACTAATTGCTCTGTGTGTGGCTACAGGGATGGCAAGTGCTGCCAATGCTAGCGTTGTTTATGAACAAGACGGTACGAAAGTTTCCCTTTACGGAACCGTTCGTGTTTTATTGGCAAAGCAAGAAAACAACCGCTGGGACTTGCTCAATGATCAGTCTAAGTTTTGGTTGAATATTGACCAAAATATAGGAGGGGATTTAACCGCTTTTGCTGCAATGCAAGTTCGCCCACAAACTAAATATGATGACAATTTCAGCGATGGTTTCTACACACACCGTATGTACGCTGGGGTTCGTTTAAATGACGTTGGCGAATTGTCTTTCGGTAACCAATCCACCACAGGTAACGCTTTTAAAACCGCAGATTTCACCAAAAAATTTGGTGGTATCACCCCATCAGGCGTGAAAAATCCCGGCACAGAAACCTACCGTACTTATGGTCGAGTACAATACGGACTTAAAACTAGTGCCCAAAAAGTTATTCATTTTAAATCCGCTCAATTTAACGGTTTCATATTCAGTGCAGATTACATCTTAAGCGATAAGGCTGCACGTGAAGAAACCTATTTTGATAAGAAACAGAATAAAAACGTAACTCGAAAATTGGATAACAAATCAGGTTATCAATTTGGTATGTTCTACTATAAACGCATTGATAGTTTTACCGTTAAAACCAATGCCGTTTATGGTCAGCAAAAAATCAAAGACGGCTTCAAAGCACGTAGCGTGGGCTTAGGGCTTGGCTTCGCTTACCGAAATTTACAACTAGGCTTAGATTATCTCCATGATAAGAACCTAAAAACCTACACCAACGACGACTCCCAAACCTCTTGGCAATTTGGCTGGAAATACAACATTTCCTATCCTTGGGCAGTGTATGGTGCATATCGTCAAACGAAATATACTGACAACACTAAAAACCGTGGCTTTGCGCTGGGAGCGGAATACCGTATAACTCGCAATCTTGAAACTTTCGTTGAATACGACACTAACAAAGCAACCAACATTGCGACATACAAAGATAGAAAAACACAAGAAATCGTTCAAGCTTATCCGTCTGAACGTCAAAATGGCTACTACGCAGGTTTACGTTTCAGTTTCTAACCGCAGTAAAACCAAGGCTGGAATATTTCACAAAATTTTGTCAAAAATTCCAGCCTAGTGTTTTCCAAATTAACTTATTGAATAGCCAACATTTTTTGCACTGCTTTTGAGCGAACCATAAAAGCTTTAAGCTCTTTTGGGTTCATCGTGTTGGCGACCGTTGGCAGTTTCACCGTCATTGGGTTTACTGGGCGATCATTGATACGAACTTCATAGTGCAGGTGTGGTCCTGTAGAGATTCCTGTATTCCCAGTAACCGCGATTCTTTGTCCTCGTCTAACCTTTTGCCCAGCAGATACGTGTGAACGGCTTAAGTGCATATACACAGTTTTATATTTGCTACTGTGGCGAATGATCATATAACGGCCTGCACCGTTGATTTGGTTGGCAACTTTTAGTACGACCCCATCTGCTGGTGCTAATACAGGCACATAACTTACTGCGAAATCAACACCATTATGCGGTCGAATAATACCAGTAACAGGGTGGCGACGGCGTGGGTTAAATGGTGATGATATTCTTGCCGGTTTTTCCAATGGATAGCGTAGAAAACCACGCCCCGTACTGTGCCCATTCTCATCATAGAAGTGTCCATTCGCTGCTTTAATTGCATAATAATCTGTGTTGCCTGAACGTAAATGTATGGCGTGCACATTACCATTACTCGTTGGTTTATCATCAAAGTACTCTCGAGACATATCAAGGGCAAATTTGTCGCCTTTGTGCAAACGGCGCATATTTATTTGCCATTGGATAGCGTTGGTAATTTGTGCCGCTTCAGATTGGCTAATGCCTTGGTCGAGCAAACTTTGGATAAACGATCTATTCACGATTCCGCGTACTACGACATTTTTCCACGTAGCCTTTTTCTTAATAATTTCGCGAGTGAATTTGTCATCTGCTTGACGGGTGTATATGCGTTCTTCTTTACGAGAAACAATCCAGTTGAGTGCGGCGACTTTGCCGTCATTATTAAGTGTCCAGTATAAATTTTCCCCTGGTCGTAAGTTGCGTAGTTCAGGGTACATTTTAATTAAGTGGTAGCCTGCGTCATCATCTACACCCGACTCGTCTAAAATTTTAGAGAATGTATCGCCACGCTCCACCGTGTGTACAAATTGCTCATTAATGTGGTGAGCTTTTTTTGTAGCACTTAGCAGGGTAGCTAGGGCTTTTTGGGCGCTTTCCGGTAAGCTTTGTTCGTCTACCACATCACTTATGTCGTCAATTTGATCCACTTCATCATCTTTTTCGTTGAGATCGTCAACAGATAAGTCATCGCTGTTTTCCGTGGTTGCAATGGGATTGTCAGCTGCTGGATGAAGGGGCGGGGAGCTGTTAGAGAGCGAATGCACCGCCGTAATATTTCCCTGATTTTTGTCGCCTACGACCATTTGGCTTGGGCTGTGAGTGGCATTTGGCTGTTCTTGAGTTTTGCCAAAGGCTGCAAGTGGTTTAATGTGGGGTTGTGGCAAGGTTGGTGCGCTTTGGGCTACACTGGATTTTGCCACGCTGGATTGCACATTTTCTGCCCCATAAGTGTTATAAATGGCGGTGCCAGCAACGGATAACACAATGGTTGCAATGACAGAAACAACAATGATATCTCGTTTTTTTGTGTTACTACTCATAAAATGAATCTAAAATACGATAAAACTGTGATAAAAAGGCTGGTCAGTAAATGAAAATGCACCCTTGCACTTGCTAAAAAAATACGCTATTTTGACAACCATTTTCATTTCTAGCTAGCCGAGCAATGTCAGAACATTCAACTCTTGAACCGTTAATTGAGCTTAAAAACATCAATGTAAAATTTGCCCAAAAAAACGCCCTGCAGAATATCAATTTTTGCTTGTATCCGCAATCAATTATTACAGTTGTTGGCCCAAATGGTGGTGGAAAATCCACTTTTTTGAAAGTCCTTTTAAAATTACTCAAACCGACCAGTGGGGAAGTGATTTATCATCAGGCGGTACGCATTGGCTATGTGCCGCAAAAAATCCATTTAGATCACAGTTTGCCGATTACGGTTACGAATTTTCTTACCCTAACGCCACAAGCCAAAACGGCAGAAATTGACGAAGTGCTGGCGTTGTTGTCCATTACGCATTTGAAACAAAATAGTTTGCAGAAATTATCAGGTGGTGAAATGCAACGTGTGCTGTTGGCGCGAGCCATTTTGCGTAAGCCAAATTTGCTGGTTTTAGATGAACCAACGCAAGGTGTGGATATTACAGGGCAGGCAGAGCTTTATCAGCTTATCAATGAAATGCATCGTAAACTGCATTGTGCGGTGTTGATGGTATCCCACGATTTACATTTAGTGATGGCGCACACCACAGAGGTGTTGTGTATCAACCAGCATATTTGTTGTGCTGGCACACCACAGGCGGTATCGAACGATCCGAAATTTACCCATTTCTTTGGGGATCAATTTGCAAACAATGTGGCATTTTATAGCCATCACCATAATCATCATCACAATTTGCACGGCGATGTGTGCCATTGTGGACAATCAGAAAAACGCTAAGGGTATTGTATGTCGTCGATTTTGTTGCCTGCGTTATTAACGGGGCTATTGCTTTCTTTTATTACTGCACCGCTGGGCGCCTTTGTGGTATGGCGTAAAATGGCCTACTTTGGTGATACTCTCTCCCATTCAGCGATTTTTGGCGTGGCCTTAGGGTTCTTTTTTAATGTAAACCCTTATTTAGCGATTTTAATTTTAACCTTGCTGTTGGCTGTCATAATGGTGCTTTTGGAAAGCCACACCCAGTTCTCAGTAGATACCTTGCTGGGAATTATCGCCCACAGTTGCTTGTCTTTGGGAATTGTAACGGTTGCTTTGTTGCACAATGTGCGTGTGGATTTAATGGCCTATTTATTCGGCGATTTACTGGCAATGGACTATACCGATGTGTATATCGTAGGCGGCGGTGTTCTAGGGGTACTATTGGTGCTATGGGGTTATTGGAAACCAATGCTTTCAATGACGGTCAGCCCAGAGCTTGCACAGGTTGAAGGGGTCAATGTGCAGAAAATGCGTTTGATTTTAATGCTATTAACTGCCTTTACCATTGCGTTAAGTATGAAATTCGTTGGTGCGCTCATTATTACGGCCTTGCTGATTATTCCATCTGCGTGTGCACGGCGTTTTGCTCGTTCGCCGAAACAAATGGTTTTTATCGCCGTGATATTCAGTATGCTGTCAGTTTGCTTAGGGCTTTTGCTATCCGCCTTTTACGACACGCCAACGGGGCCATCTGTGGTAATCGGTGCCGCAATGTTATTCGTTTTAAGTTGTTTTAAAAAAGCGGTGAACTAACCGCATTCACATTCATATAGGAAATGTTATGTCTAGTACAGAAAATGGCGTAGTGGGAGCGCCAGAACCGAAAAAAAACTCTCTTATAAAACGTTTTATGCAGCGATTTTTCCCAAACGAATTAAAAAACCGTGAAGAATTGGTGGAGGTCATTCGTGATTCTGAGCAAAACGCCTTAATTGATCAAGGTACACGAGAAATGATTGAAGGCGTAATGGAAATTGCTGAATTGCGTGTGCGTGACATTATGATCCCACGCTCGCAAATTATTTTTATTGAAAAAAACCAAGATCTTAATGCTTGCCTCAATATTATTATTCGCAGCGCCCACAGTCGTTTTCCTGTTGTAACAGATGATCGCGATCACATTTTGGGCATTTTACATGCCAAAGAGTTACTCACTTGTCTTGGCAAAAATGCAAAACCTTTTGATTTAGAAAAAATGTTGCGACCAGCTATCGTGGTGCCTGAAAGTAAACGTGTGGATCGAATGTTAAAAGACTTCCGTTTAGAACGTTTCCATATGGCCATTGTGGTGGACGAATTTGGTGCCGTGTCTGGGGTTATTACCATTGAAGATATTTTGGAGCAAATCGTAGGCGACATCGAAGATGAATTTGATGAAGACGAAGGTGAGGATATTCGCCAGCTTTCACGCCACGTTTACGCTGTGCGTGCATTAACAGACATTGAAGATTTCAATGAATATTTCCATAGTCATTTTGAAGATGAAGAAGTGGACACCATCGGCGGTCTAGTAATGCAAGCGTTGGGCTATTTGCCAAAACGAGGCGAAGAAGTGGTTATCGATGGTTTTACATTTAAAGTAACTGCCGCTGACAGCCGCCGTATTTTGCAGTTGCGTGTTAGCGTGCCAAGTGATAACGATGAACCCAATTCACAGGATAACTAACGATACAATGAACAAATTGCCGTTATGGGCATTTTTAGCGCTCAGCGTACTATTCGGGACGCTGGGCGTGTTTGCGTTTGCCCCTTTTTATCAATGGTATCTTGCCTATATCGCCATTTTTGCTTTAATCACCATTGCGAAAAATCCCCAACGCCGCCGTGCATTGTGGGGAAGTTTTGCGTGGGGAATGGGCTTTTTCTGCTTTGGTGTCAGCTGGCTTAACGTTAGCATTCACCAATTCGGCGGCGCACCTTTATGGCTAAGCTACGCCTTAGTGGGCGTATTGTCGGCATACCTTTCCCTTTACCCTTTAGCTTTTGCGTGGCTGGTGCAGCGTTTTCGTGTGCAAAGCCCTGTGATTTATCCCATCATTTGGTTTGGGCTAGAAATGTTGCGAGGCTGGCTATTTAGCGGTTTCCCTTGGCTGGCGTTAGGTTACAGCCAAGTGCCAAGCCCTGTATCCGGCATTGCCCCTCTTTTCGGCATAGAAGGCTTAAGCGTTTTCGTGGTGCTAATCAGCGCCCTTGCCTACAATATGTACCAGTTTGCACGAGAAAAAAAATGGCTACTGGTGGCATTTCAAGGGCTATTTTTATGCACAATGGCAACACTGGCTGTGCAAAGTCACAAACTTCATTTTACAAAAGAAGAACCACTAGGCAGGGTCAAAATCACCTTACTGCAAGGCAACATTCCCCAAAAGTTAAAATGGGATCCTGCCTTTGCGATGCAAAGCGTGCAAACTTACAAGCAACTGATTGAAAACGCCTTTGCAACCCGCAGTGATTTAATCATTCTGCCAGAGTCGGCAACGCCTGTGGAAGAACACGCATTAGCACCATTTTTGCAGGAAATGCAAGCCAAAGCGCTCCAAGAAAAAACGCAAATTATGCTCGGCACCGTGTGGCATAAGGATCACCAATTTTATAATTCCATTATCAATTTAGGCGACCCAAGTCATTTATACGGCGAAAATACAGAACGCTACAACAAACATCATCTTGTGCCGTTTGGCGAATACGTGCCGTTGGAGCGTTGGCTCCGTCCGCTGGGTTCGGTGTTTAATTTGCCAATGTCAGCGTTTAAACAGGGCGATTATTTGCAGAAAAACCTATGGGCGGCGGATCGTAAATTTTCCCCTGCTATCTGCTATGAAATTATTTTTGGCGAACAACTGCGCCGCAATACAGACGCTCAAACGGATTACCTGCTCACCATTTCCAACGATGCGTGGTTTGGGCATAGCATAGGCCCATGGCAACATTTACAAATGGCACAAATGCGTGCCTTAGAGCTGGGTAAACCGCTGATTCGCGCCACACAAAACGGCATCACCGCTTTCGTGAACGCAAATGGCGACGTGGTGGAACAAGCACCGCAATTCGTAAAAACTACACTCACTGCTTGGGTTACCCCACACAAAGGTAACACCCCCTACGGTGCTTTCGGCTACACGCCATTGTATATTTTGTCGGTCATCTTGCTATTCCTACACCTCACAATGGCATTGCTTCGTAACCTGTTATTACGAAATCTCCCCCGAGAAAATTAACCCAAACCCACAAAAAATCAAAGGCCGGAATATTTATCAAAATTTTGACGAAAATTCCAGCCTAGTTATTTTTTGGTTTTGCGATCACGAACGCAAATTTTTTTTGGGAGGGGGGCAAAGGGGAATGTTTTTGCTTCGCCAGTAGTTTTAACACATTCGCTGACAAAATCCCTGCAAGGCTGCCCAAACATCTTGGTCGAACTGGTTTTTTACTTGGCGTTCTATGTTGGCAAGTTGTTGTAATAATTCAAACAGTTGGCGGTACGTTAGGCGTTTGGCGGCTTGGGTGAGTAGGATTTTTCGTTGTTGCCACAGGCGTAAACGCTCGAAATGGGCTTGGCTTTGGCTGAGATCGAGCGGGCTATCGAGATGAATTTTTGCACCGCTGTGGCTAATGTCGAGTAGCGTCATTAGTTCACGTTGTACGGTGCGGAGCAAAATCACAGTGGCAATGTCCTCTTGGCGTAGCCCTTGTAAAATGTGCAACGCACGAGGCAAATTGCCAGCAAGCAGAGCATCCGTCCATTGGAACACGGTAAATTGTGTGGATTGCTCGATGACCGCTTGCACGTCGTCACGGTAAATCTTTTTCTCGCCGTGTAGCAGGCTCAGCAGTTGTAGCGCTTGCTGTAACGCCATTAAGTTGCCTTCGTAGCTGTAACACAACAGTTGCAAGGCGTTGTTATCCAAATTTACACCAAGCAAGCTGGCACGTTTATGTACCCATTGCGGCAACTGTTCGGCTGCTGGCGTATGGCAGTTGACCATCACCGCCGTCAGTTTGTCCTGTGCATAAGCAAACCAACGCTGTTTTTCCTGCGTGCGTGAAAATTTCGGCAAGGTGATAACCAAAATTAAATCCGCGTGCAAGGTTTCCATTAGCGCCAAAAGCTGATTTTGCAAGCTGGCGGTGAGATTTTCAGGGAAGGTTAATTGCAACAGGCGTTTTTGCGAAAACAGCCCATAGGATTGCACTAAATCAAAAATATCCGCCCACTGGGTGTCGTTGTCGATTTGAAAGGAAAACTGCTCAGTTGCCCCAGCCGCCAACGCACCACGCTTGATAGCATCTTGGCTTTCTGTGCGCAGTTGGTGATCCGAGCCAATCAAAAGGTATAAATTTTCTAAAAATTCCGGCGTGGCTTTTTTAGGCTTGGGCTTGGCAAGTTCCGCTGGGGGGAATTGTTGCAGCAGCGTGTCGCTGTAAATTCGGCGAATGCTCATTGTTTACTTCGCCTGCACTGGCACTGTTTTGGCTGGATTTTCAACCACATTTTTTAAGCTAAATAAGCGATGCACAAGCTGTGTGGCGGCACGTTGGCGTAAATCTTGCCAAATTGCGTCTTTCTCTGTGCTTTTCGCCAACGCCTCTTGTGGGCTGTCAAAGAAATTATTCGCCACTTTGGTCGAGATTGGGTAGCGTGTGCCGTCAGGCATAATTACTTCTGCATCCACTTGTAAAATCATCACTTTTTCTGCCTCTTTCCCCGTGGAGAAAAGAGCGGATACATCGCTGGAATTGCTATTGCCTAGCAAATAAAACACTGGCACGTTCTGGCTATTTTCAACCAGTTTAATGTCGTTTAAACGCAGAGTCTGGCGCATTATGCGAGACATATTGCTGTATTTATTAGCGGTTTTAAACTGCATTGTGCGTAGACCTTCGGGCAAAAGTTGTCCTGTTTTGAAGTGGAAACCACAGGCACTCAACAGGCTAATAATAATGAGTAAACTCAAACGAGATAATAATTTCATTCTGTTCTCCATAAAATTCACCGCTACCAATGGCAGCGGTGAAAAGGGTTATTTCGCCACAATGCTCACTAATTTATTTTTTACATAAATCACTTTATGCACGGTTAAGCCGTCAATAAATTTCTGCACATTGCTTTCTTCTAAGGCAAGGGTTTTCACTGTGTCTTCGCTAATGTCTGCTGGAACGGTGAGTTTCGCACGCACTTTACCATTGACTTGAACCACGATGGTTTTTTCATCTTCAACCATTGCTTTTTCATCTGCTACAACCCAAGGGGCAAAATCTACGGTATCCGTATGACCGAGTTCTTTCCACAAGGTAAAGCAAATGTGCGGCGTGATTGGTGCAAGCATACGCACTACCGCATCCAATGCTTCTGCCATTACCGCACGGTCTTGCTCGCTGTCTAATGGTGCTTTGGTTAGTTTGTTCATCAGCTCCATTACGGCGGCGATGGCGGTGTTAAAGGTTTGGCGGCGACCGATGTCATCGCTCACTTTGGCGATAGTTTTGTGAACATCACGGCGCAAGGCTTTTTGTTCATTGTTTAAACTTGCCACATCAAGCGGGCTTTGTGCTGGATTTTCCACATAGGTTGCCACTAAATTCCACAAACGGCGTAAGAAACGGTTTGCCCCTTCCACGCCTGATTCTTGCCATTCCAACGTCATTTCCGCAGGGGCGGCGAACATCATAAATAAGCGCACCGTATCCGCACCATATTTGTTCACCATTTCTTGTGGGTCGATACCGTTATTTTTGGATTTCGACATTTTGGTCATTCCCGTGTGAACCAGTTCGTGACCTTCACGATCTACGGCTTTCACAATGCGACCTTTGTCATCACGCTCGAGTAACACTTCTGTTGGCGACACCCAAATACGCTCGTTGGTTGGGCTGGTGTAGTAGAACGCATCCGCTAGCACCATTCCTTGACAAAGCAGTTTATTCGCTGGCTCATCGCTTGCAAGCAAGCCTGCGTCACGCAACAATTTGTGGAAGAAACGGAAATACAATAAGTGCATTGTTGCGTGTTCAATACCGCCAATGTATTGATCCACTGGCAGCCAATAGTTCGCCTCATCGCTGTCTAAAATGCCATCGTGATATTGTGGCGAAGTATAGCGTGCGTAGTACCAGCTACTTTCCATAAAGGTGTCGAAAGTATCCGTTTCTTTCAAGGCTGGCGCACCGTTGTATGTGGTTTTCGCCCAGTTTGGATCGGCTTTGATTGGACTTTGCACGCCGTCCATTACTACATCTTCAGGTAATAAAATTGGCAAATCTTCTAATGGTGCAGGCACAACATCGCCGTTTTCTAAGGTCAACATTGGAATTGGCGCACCCCAGTAACGTTGACGTGAAACGCCCCAGTCACGTAAACGGTAGTTCACTTGACGTTTACCCACGCCCAAGCTTTCAAGGCGTTCGGCGATAGCAGTAAACGCTTGCTCGAAATCCAAACCATCAAAATCTTCTGAGTTGAACAAAATACCGTGTTCGGTGAAAGCTTTTTCGCTAATGTCGAGTTCGCCGTCTGCTGGATGGATAACAGGGTTAATGTCTAGGCCGTATTTTTTCGCAAATTCGTAATCACGTTGATCGTGCGCTGGCACTGCCATTACCGCCCCTGTGCCGTAGTTCATCAACACAAAATTCGCCACCCACACTGGCACCAATTTGCCCGTTAATGGATGAACAGCGTAGCGGCCTGTGGCCATTCCTTTTTTCTCCATTGTGGCAAGCTCTGCTTCTGCCACTTTGGTGTTTTTACAGCTTTGGATAAATTCAGCCAATTCAGGGTTATTTTCCGCTGCTTGCTCTGCCAACGGATGGCCTGCTGCGACTGCCAAATAAGACACGCCGTAGAAAGTATCAGGACGTGTGGTGTAAACCGTTACCGTTTCATCGCTTTTTGCTAATTTGAAGGTGATTTCCACGCCTTCGCTACGGCCAATCCAGTTGCGTTGCATTGCTTTCACCATATCTGGCCATTCTGGCAAATGGTCAAGATCGCCTAAAAGCTGTTCGGCGTAGTCGGTGATTTTAATAAACCACTGCGGAATTTCTTTTTGTTCCACAGGGCTATCGCAACGCCAGCAACAACCTTCGTGTACTTGCTCATTGGCGAGTACGGTTTCATCATTCGGACACCAGTTCACCGTAGAGGTTTTTTTGTACACTAAACCTTTTTTGTAAAGTTCAGTGAAAAACCACTGCTCCCATTTGTAATATTCAGGGCGACAAGTAGCGATTTCACGATCCCAATCAAAGCCAAAACCCAGCATTTTCAACTGGTTACGCATATAATCAATGTTTTCATACGTCCATTTTGCAGGTGCAGTTTTATTTTTGATTGCAGCCCCCTCCGCTGGTAAACCGAATGCGTCCCAGCCCATCGGTTGCAACACATTTTTGCCCAGCATACGCTGATAACGAGAAATCACATCGCCAATAGTGTAGTTACGCACGTGTCCCATATGCAGGCGACCGGAGGGATAAGGGAACATTGAAAGACAGTAATATTTCGGTTTGCTCGGGTCTTTCTTCGCTTCAAATGTTTGATTTTCTTTCCAAAAAGCCTGTACTTCTGGCTCAATGAGTTCTGGACGGTATTGTTGTTGCATACGCTTAACCTTGCTTGTTATCTGTAAAAAAATAAACCGCTAGAATAGCCTAAATTAGGGCAAAGTTAAATCCTAAGCTAACGCATAGGCTGGAATTTTTGACAAAATTTTGCAGAATATTCCAGCCTCTTATTTTTTGTTTTGCCAGCTGTCGCAAAATGATTTTTTTGTGAGGTAAACGTGTGAAAAATGACCACGCTTTGCGGCGGTGAGGGAAAGCAGGGGCTTGTCGGCATTCTGTCTTGTGAAAGAAAACAAATGTTGAAAAAGGAATAGAAAAAGGAATAAACGATAACGCTATAAAATAAGTTGCATAAAAATCGCTGATTTATTGGGAAAAATTCATCTAAAATCCTATGAAACAATCATTAGCTTAAATAATAAACAGATAAAATGTGATATAGATCACAAAATTCGAAAAAAGACTGTGGATTGAACAAAAAGTTCAAAAAAGAGCTCGTTTTTGTATAAAGGAAAAGTAATTGGTTAAAAAAATATTAAAAATCAAATGGTTATGTTTAAATTTAAACCATCTAAAAGGTGAGTATTCGCTATGTTAAAAAGATAGATAAGAAAAATTTATATTTAACCATTTGATTTTAATATAATTTTTCTATGTAAAACCTAATTTTTGTGTATTGACAAATAAAATAGCGTGGCTAGAATGCACGGCGAACAAAGGCTTATTCTTTGTTTTGTTTTTTGATTTAAATCGCTTGGGGGCAACCGCTCTCAGGTAAACTAACCCCAAATAAAGGTGTTTATTATGAAAAAAACTCTCGTAGCTCTTTCAGTAGCAGCATTCGCAGCTGCATCTGCCAACGCCGCTGTGGTTTATAACCAAGACGGTACTAAATTAGACGTTAATGGTTCTGTACGCGTTGCATTAACTAAACAAACAGGTCATCGTTTAGACCTTGACAACGATGGTTCACGTGTAATCTTTAACTTCAGCCAAGACTTAGGCGAAGGCTTCTCTGCACTTGGTTATGTTGAACTTCGTCCAGGTAAGGAGGATGAAACTGGAGATTGGAGTGGTGTCTATACTAAACAACTCTACGCAGGGTTAGCACAATCTGATATCGGTACATTGACTTTCGGTAAACAAAAGACCGCTGCAGATGACTTTAAACTTGCTGATCCAACAGAAAACGGTTTAAGTGTTCTTGATTTTGATGGCTTAAATCAAAACCACTATCTTAACGGTGTTGCGACAGAGGGGAGCAAAGTTGTTCGTTTCGTAAGTAAAGATTTCGCTGGTTTTGGTTTCCAAACAAGCTATACTTTTGGTGAATCAGATAAAGCGAAGGCTATTACTCGTGGCGTTCAAGTCTTAGCAACTTATGCAAATGATTTTGGCGGCCTAGGTTTCCAAGCTCACGCACTTTATGCAGACCACAAGGGTAATACTGAAGACAAACTATACCCAAGTGCCCTTGAGACAAGATCTTGGGGTTTAGCGGCTAAAGTTTCTTATGCTGGTTTTGGTTTAGCAACTGACTATGTGCAAGGTAAACTTACTCACGATCAGTTAAACATAGACACTAAAGGTAAAGCGTGGTCTGTGGCTGCAACTTACCAAGTAGTAGAACCACTTGATGTATATGCAACTTATACTCACATTAAAGCGGAACATGTTGGTACAGCTACCCTTAAAGGTATCACTGTAGGTACTCACTACCAAGTAGCTAAAAACGTACAAACTTACGTAGAATACGATACTGTCAAACTTGAACAATTTGATCGTGTGAACAAATTCTACACAGGTCTTCGTGTATTCTTCTAATCTTAGTTAAGATTAAACCAATAAGCCGCTGTTTTTACAGCGGTTTTTTTATATGAAAAAATAGCTAGGCGTGGGGGGCTAATGGCAAAAGTATGGGTATGTTTTTATGAAAGGTACTACCAGCCGAGAATTTTTAAACAGCAGATGACAACAACGCCTAAGCTTGTTATAGTTAGGCGTTGAGATTTTTTGTCTCTATCTAAACTAATTTATTAACTAAAAGGAAAATTGTTATGGCAAAAGGACAATCACTACAAGATCCTTACTTAAACTCACTCCGCCGTGAACGCATTCCCGTTTCTATTTACTTAGTAAACGGTATTAAATTACAAGGTCAAATTGAATCATTCGATCAATTCGTTATCTTGTTAAAAAACACGGTTAATCAAATGGTTTACAAGCACGCGATTTCTACTGTTGTGCCAGCTCGTTCAATTTCTCACCATAACCACGCCCCAGCACAAGAAACCGTGCTTGAAACCACAGTAAGCGAATAACCATAACGTAAAAAGAGAAAGTTTAAACTTTCTCTTTTTGGTTTCTGAGCTTATTTTTATGTTCTGTTTTTTTATTTTTATTGGTTTTAGCCCAAGGTCGGAATTTTCGCCAAAATTTTGACAAATATTCCAGCCTACGCAAAATGAAAAAAAATAGCGACAATAAAAAAGCCCGCAATATGCGGACTTTTAATGTGGATATACAACCAATTATTTGTAGTTGTGAACCAAAGAAACTAAGTCTAATACTTTGTTTGAGTAACCTGTTTCGTTGTCGTACCAAGATACTAATTTAACGAAAGTTGGAGTTAGTTGGATACCCGCTTTTGCGTCAAATACAGAAGTTAATGTACAGCCGTTGAAATCGGTAGATACTACGTCATCTTCAGTATAGCCTAATACGCCTTTCATTTCGTTTTCGCTGGCACGTTTGATTTCTGCACAGATTTCTTCATAAGTTGCTGGTTTTTCTAAGTTTACAGTTAAGTCAACTACAGAAACGTTTGGTGTAGGAACACGGAACGCCATACCAGTTAATTTACCGTTTAATGCAGGAATTACTTTACCTACTGCTTTCGCTGCACCAGTGGAAGATGGGATGATGTTTTGAGCCGCACCACGACCACCACGCCAGTCTTTTACAGATGGACCGTCAACGGTTTTTTGAGTTGCTGTGGTTGCGTGGACAGTGGTCATTAAACCATCAACAATACCGAATTTGTCATTGATTACTTTTGCAAGTGGAGCAAGACAGTTAGTTGTGCAAGATGCGTTAGAAACGATGTCTTGACCTGCGTATTCGTTGAAGTTTACGCCGTTTACGAACATTGGAGTTGCATCTTTAGATGGGCCAGTTAAAACCACTTTTTTCGCACCAGCTTGTGCGATGTGTTTACGTGCAGTTTCATCAGTTAAGAATAAACCTGTAGCTTCAACGGCAACATCAACGCCTACTTCGTCCCATTTAAGGTTTGCAGGATCACGTTCAGACGTTACACGGATGGTTTTACCGTTCACTACTAAGTGACCGTCTTTTACTTCTACAGTACCGTCAAAACGACCGTGTGTTGAATCATATTTCAACATATAAGCCATATATTCCGCATCGATTAAGTCGTTGATTGCAACAACTTCGATGTCATCACGTTTTTGTGCAGCACGGAATACGATACGACCGATACGACCAAAGCCGTTGATACCAATTTTAATAGCCATAAGATTTACCTCTGTTAGCATTTAAGTTAAAAAACGCATGAATTATAGCACGGTTTTTTTAAAGATAAATGATAAGCCCCTGTTAAAGATCAGGAAAAAGCAGGATTTTTGCAAGCCTTGTGGCATAAGGCGGCGTAAGGTTATTTTTATGTAAAAAATCCTCTGTGGCATTGTAAAAAGAATGTGAGTTAATTTGTTTTTTTTCTGATGCCGTTACTGAAATTTTTGCCATTTAACGGCATAATATTCCGACCTTGCCGATTGAGGTTGAAATACGGCAGATTGGAATTTTTAGCGATTTTTTATCAAGGGAGCAAGCTATGCGGAAAGGAAATTTGTATATTATTTCAGCACCTAGCGGTGCAGGGAAGTCTTCTTTAATCAGTGCGTTATTAACGGAGAAAGGCGATGAAGTGCCGATGATGGTGTCTATTTCACACACCACCCGTGTGCCACGTCCCGGTGAAACAGACGGTGTGCATTATTATTTTGTCGATGTGCCAACCTTTGAGCAAATGATTGCCGAAGATGCGTTTTTGGAATATGCCAATGTGTTTGGCGGCAATTATTATGGTACTTCGCTGGCGGCGATTGAAGAAAATCTCGCCAAAGGGGTTGATGTCTTTTTGGATATTGACTGGCAAGGCGCACGACAAATTCGTGAAAAAATGCCGAACGCAAAAAGTATTTTCATTTTGCCACCGTCCGTTGTGGAGCTGGAAAACCGTTTGAATGCACGTGGACAGGACAGTGCAGAAGTGATTGCAAGCCGAATGGCGAAAGCGTGCGATGAGATGTCGCATTTTGCCGAGTACGATTACGTGGTCATTAACGATGATTTCAGCCAAGCGCTAGAGAATATTGCTACGATCTTGCAGGCAGAACGTTTGAAAACGGCTTGTCAGAAACAACAGAATGCAGAATTATTTGCCGATCTACTAGCCAAGCAATAAGTTTTGGAGTAGAATTTCCGCCTTTCATTTTACTGGTAATTTTTATACTTTTGCCGAAAGCAAGCCCAAGAATCGGAGAAATATTATGGCTCGTGTAACTGTTCAAGATGCTGTTGCTCAAATTGGTAACCGCTTTGACTTAATTTTAACTGCTGCCCGTCGTGCGAGACAGCTACAATTACACAAACGTGAAGCACTGGTGCCAGAAGATGGCGATAAACCGACAGTAATCGCTTTACGTGAAATTGAATTGGGCTTGATCACCGATAGCATTATGGATCAGCAAGAAAATAATGAAAAACTCGAACGTGAAAAATCTGAAATTGATATGATTTCTTTCATTGCCAACGAATAACCCTACTTGTTGTCAGAAAAAACAGAAAATCCCATGGTTTTCTGTTTTTTTATGCCCTACCTTAATAAAATTGTCAAAATTTCCCCAGAAATTCCGGCCTAGCTATTTTATTTTTTATCTGTTTTGCTATTCTCTCGGTTTATCTTTTTCCAACGGTGAAATCATCGCTCTAATTTAAGGTTGCCTTATGAAATTGTTCGCCCCTTTAAAGCAAATCATCGATTGTTACCTTCCCTCTGAACAACGCCAACTCGTTGAGCGTGCTTTTGTGTTAGCCCGTGATGCCCACGAAGGGCAAACGCGCTCGAGTGGCGAGCCTTATATCACGCACCCAGTGGCGGTGGCCTGCATTGTGGCGAATATGCAACTGGATCACGAGGCGGTAATGGCGGCGTTGTTGCACGATGTGATTGAGGATACGTCTTACACCCAAGAGGATCTCACGCGTGAATTTGGTAAAAGTGTAGCGGAAATTGTGGAAGGGGTGTCGAAATTAGACAAGCTAAAATTCCGCACTCGCCAAGAGGCGCAGGCGGCGAATTTCCGCAAAATGATTTTGGCGATGACGGAAGATATTCGGGTTATTTTAATCAAACTCGCTGACCGCACGCACAATATGCGCACACTTGGAGCGCTGCGTCCAGACAAGCGCCGCCGTATTGCCAAAGAAACTTTAGAAATTTATGCCCCGCTCGCTCATCGTTTGGGCATTGAACACATCAAGAATGAATTAGAAGATCTTGGGTTCAAGGCAACATATCCCTACCGTTATGCTGTGTTAGAAAAAACTATCGCTGCGGCTCGCCGTCATCGTAAAGAGATGATTGAGCGCATTTCGCAAGATATTCGTTCTCGCTTAGAAGAGGCGGATATTCATGCACGTGTGTTTGGGCGTGAAAAGCATTTATATGCCATTTATCAAAAAATGCGTCAGAAAGAACAGCAATTTGATTCCATTATGGATATTTATGCCTTTTGCGTGATCGTAGAAAAACGAGATACCTGCTATTCCGTGCTTGGGCGTTTACACGCTTTATATAAGCCTCGTCCAGGACAAATTAAGGATTACATCGCCGTACCAAAAGCTAATGGTTATCAGTCGTTGCAAACCTCAATGATCGGTCCGCACGGCGTGCCAGTGGAAGTGCATATTTGTACAGAAGAAATGCAACAAATGGCTGAAATGGGCGTTGCAGCACAATGGGTTTACACCGCACGTGGTCGCAATGATAGAACGCCAAGTCAAATACGAGCGCAACGCTGGCTCAAGAGTTTAGTAGAGCTACAAGAAAATGTGGGTAGCACTGTAGAATTTATTGAAACAGTTAAGTCAGAATTTTTTCCAAAAGAAATTTACGTGTTCACGCCGAAAGGGCGCATTATTGAGTTGCCAAAAGGGGCAACAGCGGTGGATTTTGCTTACGCCGTGCATTCTGATATTGGTCATCATTGTGTGGGAGCGAATGTTGAACGTAAACCGTATTCGCTCGCCACGCCGTTGGAATCTGGGCAAACGGTAGAAATTTTGACAAAATCTTACGCTCACCCCAGTGCGAATTGGCTCAATTTTGTGGTTACCGCACGTGCAAGGGCGAGAATCCGCCAAAGTTTGAAACATTTAAAAGCAGATACCGCAACGGATCAAGGAAAACGCCAATTACAGCAACTACTTGCGCCTACTCGTATAGAAGACATTTCTGCAGAGCGAGTGCAAGAGGTATTAAAAACCCTCAAATTGCGTAGCCTTGACGCGCTGTATGCAGAAATTGGTCTGGGCAATTTAATGGGAACGGTGATAGCCTATCGCCTACTTGGCGTTGCCATTGAAATTGACACAGACGGTCAACCGAATCAGCACCCATTAGAAATTAAACGAGCAGCGCAATTATTGACCAATTTTGCTCAATGTTGCCACCCTGTACCAGGTGATCCTATTGTGGCGCATATTAGTCCTGGTAAGGGCTTAGTGGTACATCACGAGCATTGTGCAAATGTGCGTCAAGCCAATACTGCCAGTCAAACCCAGCATTTTATGGCAGTAGAATGGGAAAACGCTGACACCAAAGTGCCATTCGAGGCGGAACTGCATATTGAAATTATCAATACAGCGGACAGCCTACCACACTTAATGGCTACCATTGTGGGAATGGACAGCTCCATTCATAGCATTTGGACGGAAGAACAAACGGGCAGTTTATACCAAATTATTCTCGTGGTTACCGTGCGTGATACTCAGCATTTGGCGAATATTATGCGTAAAATCAAATCCTTACAAGGATTTATCAGCATTAGACGGAACATCAATAATTAAATGAGCAAAAGCTTTCTGCACGCCATTCCGCTAACCACATTGAGCGGCGTTGGCAATGCAACGGTACAAAAACTAAACAAACTTGGCATTTGCAACGTGCAGGATTTGTTGTTTCACTTCCCACGTCGCTATGAAGATCGTACCAAAATCACCTCCATTGCTCAGTTACAAATTGGGCAATACGCCACTGTGTGTGGGCGAGTGCAAACTTGCACAATGCAGAAACGAACCTTGCTCGTTACCATTTCTGATGGCACAAGCAAGCTCGGTTTTCGTTTTTTTCATTTCTTTGCAGGAATGGTGCAGAGTTTCCAAGTGGGGGCGGAGGTTGTCGCCTTTGGTGAAGTGAAACGTGGCTACTTTATGGCAGAAATGACGCACCCTGAGTATGAAATTATTCAGCCTAACAGCCATTTTGAACTTCCACAAACCCTCACCGCCATTTACCCCAGCACGGAAGGTTTTAAACAAGCGAGCTGGAAAAAGTTAATTGACCAAGCCCTTGCCTTGCTGGAAAAAACGCCATTGCAAGACACCTTACCCACAGAATTTAATCCCTATCCTTTTGATTTAAAAACCGCTTTGCAGTTTTTACATCGCCCACAAAAATACGCCGATAGCGACACCCAGCTCACCTTGCTGCACGAAGGCAAACACCCAGCACAAAAACGCCTAGCATTTGAAGAATTACTCGCTCACCAACTGCGTTTGCTGAAAAGTAAACAGCAACATCACCAGCTCAAAGCTCGCCCATTGCCTCATCAAAATGTCAAATTGTACGAGCCTTTTCTAAAAAATTTAGGGTTCACGCCGACCAATGCTCAAAAAAGGGAAGGCCGGAATATTTTGCAAGATTTAGGAAAATCCGTGCCAATGATGCGTCTGTTGCAAGGGGATGTTGGGGCAGGAAAAACGCTAGTGGCGGCACTGGCTGCCCTTTGTGCGGTCGGAAATGGCACACAAGTGGCAATTATGGCGCCTACGGAAATTCTCGCCGAACAGCATTTTCAAAAATTCTGCGAATGGTTTGAACCGCTGGGGATTCAAGTGGCGTGGCTTGCTGGCAAAGTTAAAGGCGTGGCACGGCGCAAAACCTTAGAGGCCATTGCAGACGGCAGCGCACAGGTGATTATCGGCACGCAGGCGCTGTTTCAAAATGACGTGAATTATTCCGACCTAGCGTTAGTTATCGTTGACGAGCAACACCGCTTTGGCGTGGAGCAACGTTTGCAGCTGCGTGAAAAAGGCAAACAGGGTGAATACTGCCCCCATCAGTTAATAATGACTGCGACACCAATTCCACGCACGCTGGCGATGGTCAACTGTGCGGATTTGGATAAATCCGTGCTAGATGAATTGCCCCCAGGTCGCACACCGATTCAAACGGCGGTGTTTGATCAAGATCGCCGTGAAGAATTGATCGCTCGTATCGGCTATGTTTGCCGAGAAGAAAAACGGCAAGTGTACTGGGTTTGCACGCTGGTAGAAGAAAGTGAAACCCTAGACGCACAGGCAGCGGCAGCGGCGGCGGATGATCTCACACGGGCAATGCCTGACCTTCGCATAGGCTTGGTTCACGGCAGAATGAAAGCAGATGAAAAACAACAGGTTATGCAGGCATTTAAAGCTCACGAATTGGATTTGCTGGTGGCAACAACAGTTATCGAAGTGGGGGTGGATGTGCCGAATGCGAGCGTGATTGTTATTGAAAATGCGGAACGCTTGGGGCTTGCGCAGTTGCACCAGTTGCGTGGGCGTGTGGGACGTGGCAGCACGGCATCCTTTTGTGTGCTTTTGTATAAAGCGCCGCTTGGAAAAGATTCTCGCCGCCGTTTAGACATTATGCGAGCCACGCAAGATGGCTTTAAAATTGCCGAAGAAGATTTAAAAATTCGTGGTGCTGGTGAATTATTAGGCAAAAAACAAACAGGTGAAGAAACCTTTAAAGTGGCGGACTTACTGCGAGATGAAGATTTAGTGCCGATTGCTGATGAGTATGCACGAAATTTATTCAATCAGCATCCAAAATTAGTTGATGAGTTAATCGCACGCTGGGGCGGCGACCGTCAGGAATTTGCGCAAAGTTAAAAATTACCGCAAAACCGAAAGGCTAGGCTGGAATTTTTATAAAAAAATGTTCAAACACAAAGCAAAGATTGAGCTAAATTTGCCGTTTTGTTTATCATTCAATCAAGTGTAAATAAAATTAAAATTTTTTGTTGATTATTAAAATAAAATCCGTATTATACGCCCTCGTTGCAGCGTAGACGGGTCGTTAGCTCAGTCGGTAGAGCAGTAGACTTTTAATCTATTGGTCGAAGGTT
>JAHHQZ010000050.1 GCA_020026075.1 Actinobacillus sp.
ATACAGAGCCCAGTCCTTAAATTAATTTAGTCTAAGTTTTTGGGGTCAGGTCAAATCTGTGGCGTTTTTTCTTATCAGCAACAAAAATGCCACGCCGGAATTTTCATCAAAATTTTGTGAAATATTCCAGCGTGGCAAATTTTTAGCCAAGTTACATCGGCAATGATGGAACGAGGATTTCGGTGCAGATTAAAACGCTTAAAAAGCCCACAATCATTGGGACGGATACACGTTTTACGACATCAAATGGTGAAAGTTTGCCCATTCCTGATACCGCTACCACAACGCCTGACACTGGCGATAAACTGCGACCAAGATTAGACGCTTGCAACATTGGAATGGTGAGATAGGCTGGGTTTATGCCCATATCTTGTGCAAGTTTTGGGATCATTGTGATGAACGCATAAAACGGCGCATTGCCTGAGCCTGTGGTAATGGCGGCCAACGCTGTGATTAACGCTAAAGCAATCATCATAATAATGCCGCCACTGCCTAAACTTTGTACGGAAGAAATCAATGATGAAATAAAGCCGACCGTTTCCAAGCCGTGTGCGAATACGCCAGCTGCCACTAAAAGCATCACCACGCTAGAGAAAGCGTCTGCCATTCCTCGATAGACCATTTCTGAGTCGGCGTACATTTTTTTCGCATCAAAACTACGGCAGAAATCAATGGCGGCAGTGAGCATTAAGCACAGAATAATCACCGTAATAATGTGCAATTTAGGAGCGATGACACCATCAAAAACTAGCACACCAATGATCGGTGTGAAAGGTAAAATCGCATAGAATTTCGGCACTTTGGTTTTAATTTCTTGTGCTTGCAACTGTTCAGGCACGAAACCTTCACGGCGATCTAAAAAGCGTTGCCAAAAATAATGAGCGATGGCTATTGTCACAATGGAAATAATGGAAATCGGTAGTGTCAGTTGGAAAGCAAAAAGCGTGAGTGGCATTTTAGCAGTTTCTGCCGCCAACACGACATCGCCTGATGTTGGTGAGAGAATGATCGCTGCAGGTGAAACGCAGATCGCCGCTGCAGCGCCACGAGAAATACCGACATTCACCATAACTGGGAACAATGTCGCCATTAAAAGCACGCCAAGCCCTGTTGCAGATGGCACGGCGAAAGACATTAAACAGGCAAGAAAATAAGCGACAACCATTAGTAAATAAGGCGAGTTAATGTATTTGAGCGGATGAGCGGCGAGTTTGACTACCATATCGTTCGCCCCTAAATGGGACATATAGGCGGCAAAACCACACAACACCATAATGAGCATTCCTAAGCCGCCGCCACGATTGAGCAGCAGTTCTTTCACATATTCCACGACATTCAATACTGCCGAGCCTGTGGATTTGGCCTCTGGCAGAACGGGTTTCCCCAAAAGCACACTAGCAAGTAACAATAGCATACCAATGCTAAGCAAAACGCCTGTTGCAGAATAGCCTTTCACAATATAGTAACTAACCGCCACAATAGCGAGCACACCTAAAAGCACATCCATAAAAACCTCTTATATAGCTAATGACAAGGGCTGAAAATTTAGCATAGGATGCGACTAAAAAATGTGATCTAGCACAAAATTTACAAAATTGTGGCGAGAAAAAAGTATTGAGAAAGAGATAATTTAAGGAATATGGCTGGGGTACTAGGATTCGAACCTAGGAATGCTGAGATCAAAACCCAGTGCC
>JAHHQZ010000051.1 GCA_020026075.1 Actinobacillus sp.
AAAGGAAGGCCGGAATTTTTGGAAAAATTTTGGTGAAAATTCCGGCCTACGGTTTTTCTTCTTTTTTCACTTCGTCCCACAGTAAATCCATTTCGGCGAGCGAACTTTCTTGTAGCATTTTGCCTTGTGTCTGCAATTTTTCTTCCACTTTACGGAAACGACGCTCGAATTTTTGGTTGGCTAGACGCAGGGTTTCTTCGCTACGAAAACCGAGCTGGCGGCTTAGATTCGCTACGGCGAAAAATAAATCGCCAATTTCACTTTGGATTGCCTGAGAATTTGGCGATTCGCTCGTCACTTCTTGCTGAACTTCCTGCAATTCTTCCGCTACTTTATCAAACACTGGCTCAATGGTTTGCCAATCAAACCCTACGCTTGCACAGCGTTTTTGCAATTTATCTGCTCGCATTAAGGCAGTGAAAGCCTGTGGAATATTGTCCAAAATAGATGTGCACTGTGCTTTTTTGTGTTCTTGTTGTTTCATCGCCTGCCAATGTTGCAATGCTTCTTCTTCGTTTTTTGCTTTTTCTTCGCCGAACACGTGCGGATGGCGGCGAATGAGTTTTGCCGCCACATCATTGACCACGTCATCAAAAGTGAAAAGCTGTTGCTCTGTGGCAAGCTGGCTTAAAAACACAACTTGCAATAACAAATCGCCCAGCTCTTCACGCAAATTTGGCATATCTTGCTGTTCAATGGCTTCAACCACCTCGTAACTTTCTTCCAATAAATGAGGAATCATTGTCTGGAAGTTTTGTTTTAAATCCCAAGGACAGCCCGTTTCAGGGTGACGCAGTTGTGCCACAATGCTTAAAAAATCTGCTAGTGTGTAAGTTGAAGATTGGGTCATTTGAATGTCCTCTGAATATGAATTTATGTGCGAAAAGTATAAAGGATTTTTCTCAAAATGTGATCTTCATCGCAGTTTTTTAAACTGGGCATGGTATGATAAACGCTCCATCAACCAACCAACCACTGAGGATATGACGATGTATCAACATATTTTAGTTGCCGTGGATCTTTCCGAAGAAAGTACCTTTTTAATTAAAAAAGCCGCTGGCATTGCTAAAATGCACCAAGCGAAACTGTCAATTATTCACGTTGATGTCAACTTTTCTGATCTTTATACGGGTTTAATTGATGTCAATATGGCGACAATGCAGGAACGTGTTACGAGCGAAAGTCACGATGCACTACTGCAACTTGCCGACCAAGCAGGCTACCCTGTTACTGAAAAACTTAGCGGTTCAGGCGATTTAGTACAGGCGTTGAGTGATGCAGTTAAGCAATACGATATTGACCTTTTAGTCACAGGGCATCATCAAGACTTTTGGAGCAAAATTATGTCCTCCACTCGTCAAGTGATGAACAGTATTCATATTGATATGCTGGTTGTGCCATTAAAAGACTAAAATTCTTACGAAAAAAACGGCGTTCCTGATCTGCACCCCAAAAGTTGGACTAACCAGTCAACTAATTAAGGTGCAGATTT
>JAHHQZ010000006.1 GCA_020026075.1 Actinobacillus sp.
ACAGAGCCCAGTCCTTAAATTAATTTAGTCTAAGTTTTTGGGGTCAGGTCAAAGCCGTTCTTTTTATTTTAGGTAAACTTAAACATTATTTAATGCTATCGGCGAATGCTTCAAGGCTTAGTTTAATGTTGCGGCAGATTTCTTGTGCGTCTGCTAAGGTTTTGCCGTTGGTGTCTAGGTACATTTTGAGTTTTGGTTCGGTACCTGATGGGCGGAAAATCACACGCTGACCGCCTGCAAGATGGAACACTAAAATGTCGTTTGGTGTTTCGGTTTGCATATGGTCGATGTATTTTTCAACTTTAATACCGCCAAGTTCGGTGAATGGGTTGGCACGTACCGCTTTTTGAATGCGTTGGATACGGCTTAAATCTTCCACACGAATGCTGAGTTGGTCGCTGTATGCAGCACCGAAAGTGTCGGTGAAGGCTTGGCGGAACTCGGCGAAGGTTTTGCCTTCGGCTTTTAAGGTGTTGATTAAGTTTAAGAAACAGGTGATGGCGGAAATACCATCTTTATCGTGGGCAACCGTTGGGTTGACTAAGTAGCCGAGAGCTTCTTCAAAGCCGAAAATTAAGCCTGGAATACGACCAATGTATTTAAAGCCCGTTAAGGTTTCTTTGTGTTCCATTCCGCAGGCTTTGGCCACGTTGGCGAGTAATGGGCTAGACACGAGTGAGCAAGCGAGCGTGCCAGTTTGGCCAGCTTTTTGTGCAGCTTGTGCGATGAACCAGCCGAAATATAAGCCCACTTGGTTACCGTGTAAAGTTGCCCAGTTGCCATTTTCATCTGCAACGGCAACGGCTAGACGGTCCGCGTCTGGGTCGTTGGCAACGATAAATTCTGCGCCTACGGCTTTTGCTTTGGCGATGGCTAAATCTAATGCGCCTTTTTCTTCTGGGTTAGGGAAAGCAACGGTTGGGAATGTGCCGTCTGGTTCGCATTGTTCTTCCACTAAGGTTGGTTTTGGCAAACCTGCTTTTTCTAACACGCTTAATAAGGTTTCTTTACCCACGCCGTGCATTGCGGTGTAAACGTAGTTTAATGGGGCGATTGGTGCCGTTGCGATGGAGGCTGTGCGTGCGATGTATTCATCAATCACCGCTTGTGGGATCATTTGATAGTTGGTGTCACGTGGAATGTCTGTAACTTTTTGGTTTTCAGCAACCCATTTGATTTCTGCGGCGATAAGTTTGTCGTTTGGAGAGATGATTTGTGCGCCGTCATCTTCGCCGCCTAAGTATACTTTGTAACCGTTATCTTGTGGCGGATTATGGCTGGCGGTAACCATTACCCCTGCGCTGGCTTTTAAGTAACGCACAGCAAAGGCTAATACTGGTGTTGGGCGTAGGCTTGGCATAAGCATTGCGTCAATGCCAGCAGCTTGCATAATTTCTGCGGTATCTTGGGCGAAACGTAAGGAATTTTTGCGACCATCGTAGCCGATCACGATGGTTGGTTTTTCGTTACGTGCCAATAAGAAACGTGCTAAACCAGCGGCTGCTTGTCCCACTAACACACGGTTCATTCCCATAGGGCCTGCTTGCAACGGACCACGTAAGCCCGCAGTGCCAAATTGTAAACGGTTTGCAAAGCGAACACTTAATTCATTAACATCCTGTTTTTCAATAAGATTTTTCAATTCTTCACGGGTTTCTTGGTCAGGATCTTGTTCTAACCATTCTTGAGCTGTTTTGAGAAGTTCTTGTGACATTTTGTTTTCCTTCTATCTATGTGAGTAAATGAAATAAATCATCATAAAAAATGACGTGCGGAATTATAGCGGATAATGCCTTTTTGGGATTGTGTTTTTCTTTCAAAATGTGAGTTAAATCACAAAATGATAAAAAAAGTTTTATAACTGTTGACTTCTTATCCGAGGCTGGAATTTTTGGGAAAATTTTGGTGACGTTAAGCGATGGAGGAAGAAAACAACGGGAGGATGTGGAAAATGGGAAAGGGAAAATGCCAAAATTCTCGTAAAAATTCCAGCCTGCCTTTATCGTATTTTCAAGGGAAAGTCTTTATAATGTCTGCATTTATTCAAATTAATTCAACTTTAAAACTATGATGTCTAACGAAAATCCCAACTTTGCCAATGAAAAACGCCGTAACGTGGAAACCGCTGAACGCACTGCTGACGGGCGCTATAAACGAAAAGTTCGCAGTTTCACCTTGCGTACAGGGCGTTTTAGCGACCTACAACGCAAAATGATGACCGACCACTGGGGGGATTATGGCTTGGATTTTGACGGGAAAATGTGGGATTTTGCGGAAATTTTTGGGAATAATAATCCTGTTGTGCTGGAAATCGGCTTTGGAATGGGGAAATCTCTCGTGGAAATGGCGAAAGCAAACCCTGAAACCAACTATCTCGGCATTGAAGTTCACACACCAGGCGTAGGCGCTTGCATTGCCACAGCGGTTGCGGAAAACGTGCAAAATTTACGCATTTGCTGCCATGATGCTGTAGAAGTTCTAGCGCAGTGTATTCCAAATGACACACTCAGTGGCTTGCAGTTATTCTTTCCTGACCCTTGGCACAAAGCACGCCATCACAAGCGCCGTATCGTGCAACCAGCGTTTTTAGATTTACTTTTACCGAAATTGCAAACTGGCGGATTTATCCATTTTGCCACTGACTGGCAAAATTACGCCGAACATATGCTAGACGTGCTAAACCAAACTGCAAACATTAAAAACACCTCCGCCACGAATGACTACATTCCACGCCCTGATTTTCGTCCGCTCACCAAATTTGAAGCACGTGGACACCGCTTAGGTCACGGTGTATGGGATTTGTATTTTCGTAAGGAAGCCTAATTTTTTATTTTCAAAAGAGTACATTATGAACGACTATCTTATTCAATTTCCGCAAGCTAAAGTGCTTGTGCTTGGCGATGTAATGCTGGATCGCTACTGGTTCGGTGCGACCAATCGTATTTCCCCTGAAGCTCCAGTGCCTGTGGTACGTGTGCAGGAAGACGAAGCACGTGCTGGCGGTGCTGCCAATGTGGCGATGAACATTGCGAGCCTTAATGTGCCAGTGGAACTGCACGGTTTTATCGGCGAAGACGAAGCAGGTGTACATTTAAGCCGTTTGCTGACCAGTGAAAAAATTCACTGCAATTTTACGGCCTTGCCAACGCACCCAACCATTACTAAATTGCGCATTCTCTCTTGTCATCAGCAGTTATTGCGTTTAGATTTTGAAGAAAATTTCCACAACGTCGCCAGCGACAACCTACTCGCCACGCTCTCGCTACATATCGCCCAATACGGTGCGTTAATTTTGTCGGATTACGGCAAAGGTACGCTTAACGACGTGCAGAAAATGATCCAAATCGCACGTAAAGCCAACGTGCCAGTGTTGATCGATCCGAAAGGTACGGATTTTGAACGCTATCGTGGCGCAACTTTGCTCACACCAAATATGAGCGAGTTTGAGGCGGTGGTTGGGCATTGCGCAACGGAAGAGGATATCGAACGCAAGGGCTTACAGCTTATTCAAGATTACGATTTAACGGCGCTTTTGGTCACTCGCTCCGAAAAAGGAATGACCTTGCTCCGCCCAAATGAAAAACCGTTCCACTTACCAACCAAAGCCAAAGAAGTGTTTGACGTAACAGGCGCAGGCGACACAGTTATCAGTGTGCTGGCAACTGCCATTGCGGATGGTCGAGCTTTTGAAGAAGCGTGCTATCTCGCTAACGAAGCCGCTGGCATTGTGGTTGGCAAACTAGGTACGTCTACGGTTTCACTAAGCGAACTTGAAAATGCCGTTCACCAACGCAACGCCACAGGCTTTGGCGTAATGAGCGAAAGCGAATTGAAAAAACAAGTGCAAGCGGCACGCAATCGTGGCGAGAAAATCGTAATGACCAACGGCTGTTTTGACATCTTGCATCCAGGTCATGTGTCCTACTTGAAAAACGCTCGTCAACTGGGTGACCGCCTGATCGTTGCCGTCAACACAGACGACTCCGTGAAGCGCTTAAAAGGTGATAGCCGCCCAATTAACGATCTCGCCAGCCGAATGGCAGTGCTGGAAGGTTTAGCCGCAGTGGACTGGGTCGTACCATTTGGTGAGGACACACCGCAACGCTTGATTGGCGAAATTTTGCCTGATGTGCTGGTTAAAGGCGGCGACTACGCCCCTGAAAATATCGCAGGCGCTGAGGAAGTTTGGGCAAACGGCGGCGAGGTACAAGTGCTAAATTTTGAAAACGGCTGCTCCACTAGTAACGTCATCGCTAAAATTCAAGGCTTAGAAAAGGCATAATGGCTAGGCTGGAATTTTTGCCAAAATTTTATCAATTAACCACACCGATAAATGGCGTGAACTGTGTTAGAATCACGCTGTTTTTTGATTACTCAATATTAAAAAGGACGAACTATGAAAGTTTTAGAAGGACAAATCTTGGCACCGAACGCCAAAATCGCTATTACCATTGCACGTTTTAACAGCTTTATTAACGAAAGTTTACTTGACGGTGCGATTGACGCATTAAAACGCTACGGTCAAGTGAAAGAAGAAAATATCACCATCGTGCGTGTACCTGGTGCGTACGAATTACCACTTGTAGCTCGCCGTTTAGCCAACAGCAAAAAATATGACGGTATCGTGGCACTTGGTACCGTTATTCGTGGTGGCACGGCGCACTTTGATTACGTGGCAGGCGAGGCGAGCAGCGGCTTAGGTCAAGTAATGATGCAATCAGACGTGCCAGTAGCATTCGGCGTTTTAACCACAGAAAACATCGAGCAATCCATTGAACGTGCTGGCACCAAAGCAGGTAACAAAGGAGCAGAGGCCGCATTGGTTGCCTTAGAAATGATCAACCTTTTAGCGCAAATTGACGCAGAGTAATTTATGACCGAACAAAAGAAAAAGCCATCCGCACGCCGCCGTGCCAGAGAATGTGCAACCCAAACCCTTTATGCGTGGGATCTTTCCAAAAATGACCCAGCTGAGGTGGAACTAAGCTTTGTGGTTGACCACGAAGAAGAATTGCAAGGGGCGGATAAAGCCTATTTTAGAAAGCTATTTCGCCAAACGGCACATCAAATTGATGCTGTGGATGCCGCACTTACGCCAGCGTTGGATCGCCCAATGGACGAACTCGATCCGCTAGAACGTGCAGTATTGCGTCTTGGGGCTTATGAATTGTTATTTGAGCGTGATGTGCCGTATAAAGTGGTTATCAACGAGGCCATTGAAGTGGCGAAAGCCTTTGGGGCAGAAGATGGTCACAAATTTATCAATGGCGTGTTAGACAAAGTAGCAATGCAACGTTAATGTAACAGGCAAAGTGCGGCAGGTGTCGCACTTTTTTATTAGGGAGTTTCTATGAAGGCAAAAGAGAAAGCAAAGGATCCACGCCGTAATATTCAGCTAAATTCTGTTACGCATTTCCTCGCCGTAGGTGGCGGATCAGGCTTAGTATCTTTCGCACCAGGCACTTGGGGAACCCTTGCAGGTATAATCATTGGGGCATTTTTAGCAACTTATTTAAGCGCATCATTTTTCGTTCTCGTGATTTTGCTGAGTTTCTGGATAGGCTGTTTTTTATGCAAAAAAACTACCGAAGATATGGGGGTTCACGATCACGGTGCCATTGTGTGGGACGAATTTGTGGGGATGTGGATTACGCTACTTGCCGTGCCGAGCTTAACTTTCGGCTGGCTGGTGGCGGCATTTCTGGCGTTTCGCTTTTTTGATATTGTGAAACCGTACCCGATCAAATGTTTTGACCAAAAATTAAAATCTGGCTTTGGCATAATGTTTGATGACGTACTCGCCGCTGTTTATGCCTGCATTGCCCTTGCCATTCTTCGCTACATCGTGGCGTAATGCTGGCGTAGGCTAGGCAAATCCCAACAAAAAACCCAACGCTTGGTTGGGTTTTTTATTTGGCTTTCAGTGAAATTATAGGTTTTCAGTGAAAGTACGAGTGATTACATCACGTTGTTGTTCAGGGGTAAGTGAGTTGAAACGTACCGCATAGCCGGATACACGAATGGTCAATTGTGGGTATTTTTCTGGGTGTTCAACAGCATCTAGTAACGTTTCACGGCGTAAAACGTTTACGTTTAAGTGCTGACCGCCTTCTACTTTTACTTTTGGTGCCACTTCAACTGGCACTTCACGGTACTCAATGTCGCCTAATGCATCAATAGCAAGAATTTGATCTTCTGCGAACTCGCCTTTAGCGGCTACGCAGCGAGCCTCGCCTTTTTCGTTATCTAGCAACCAAAAAGTGTTTAAAAGATTGCCGTTAGCGGCTTTGGTAATTTGGATACCTTTAATCATAATATGCTCCTAATTGTTAAGTAAAAAACTTGCAAATTGTAGCAATCACACACTTTTTTTCAATCTTTTTAGGCGATAAACGCAAATTCCCTATAAAACGAAGGTCGGAATTTTTTAAATCCGACCTCCCTATCTCTACCTAATAAGAGTTATTGTTAATTGAATTTTATATACCTAAAAGCAGGTAAAAGGATCATATTCGTTATATAAATGTAAAAAGTGTTTTATGAAAAATAATAAAAACTACCAAAAAGTAAAAAATATTTAATTTAAGGTTGGACATTTTAGAAAAGACAAATTACAATTTATTAAGAATTGTTCTTATTTGTATTTTTCAACAGGAATTGCTGTAATGATAAAAATCTCAACCAACCATTCATTAAATTTCGCCTTAAAAGGGCTTTTTTCACTTTCTTTTCTTTCATTTTCTATTTCCAACGCCCTAGCCGAGCAGCTTGATGTTATTGATGTAAACGCAAGTTTGGACGAAACACCAGTAACTGAACGCAAAGTGGGCGAAACCATAAAATCCGTCAAAACTCTCGAAGCACAACAAGTGCAAGACACCCGTGATCTCGTTAAATACGAAACCGGTATTTCTGTGGTGGAAAAAGGACGAATGGGGTCATCAGGCTATGCGATGCGTGGCGTTGAAGAAAACCGTGTAAACATCACCATTGATGGCTTACAACAAGCGCAAACGCTTTCATCACAAGGCTTTAAAGAATTATTTGAAGGCTACGGCAACTTCAACAACACCCGCAATGGGGTGGAAGTGGAAACCTTAAAGCAAGTGAACATCGCCAAAGGGGCAGACTCAACCAAAGTAGGCAGTGGTGCATTGGGTGGTGCGGTGATTTTTGAAACCAAAGACGCACGTGATTACCTGCTTGACAAAGATTATTACTTCAAAGTCAAAACAGGTTACAGCAGTGCAGACAGCCAATATATGTTCAGCCCAACCATTGCTGGACGCTGGAATAAATTTGATATTTTAGCCATTTATACCGACCGTGACGGCCATGAAACCAAAAACTGGGGATATGATCATTATCCTGACGTTCCACAACTGGGTTCACAAGGACGAGCTCGCCAAAAAGCGGATCCTTACAGCATCACCAAAGAAAGCACATTATTTAAGTTGGGCTTTAACCCGAACGATACCAACCGCTTTTCTGTAATGTATGACGACTACAAACATCATAGCCGTGGACACGATTGGTCCTATACCTTAGCACCATTAATGACAGACCCTGATAAACCTGAAAAAGAATCCCGCCATACAAACGATAGTAGCACACGCCGAAATATTGCATTTACTTATGAAAATTATGACAGCAATCCATTGTGGGATAGTGCAAAATTTACCTATTCTCACCAAAAAATCACGCAGCGTGCCAGAACCGATGAATACTGCGATGGTGGTGAACACTGCCAATCTAACCAAAATCCACTAGGGCTACAGCTTAAAAATGGTAAGCTATTTGATAAAGATGGCAATGAACTTGAAGTAAAAGAAACTGCAAAATGGAGTGGATGGTATGACTGGAGTAATGGAGGTGCGTGGAAAGAAGGGCTAGGTGGAAAAGACGGCAATGAAAAAACATTAACCTTGGTTGATAAAAAAACAGGTAAGGAATTGCCATTTGAACCAATGGTTGAAGGGAGTCGTCAAAACCAAAATCATTACTGGGGCTTTACACAGGATGTTATGTTGGATTGTTCCTCATACGACTGCAATGGCAAGTTGCGTTATTGGGCATTGAAAGATAAAGATGAATTTTTATCAGGAGCAAAAGAAAAATACGTAGATATTGATTTATCCAGTACCAAGCCAATAGATATAGAACGTACTTACAAGACAGGTTATTCAGATACCGAAAACAAAGAAATGACCCGTTTTGAAGTAAAAGATATTTATCGTGGTGGCAAACATTATAAACAAGTTACTTCAAGAAAAACTGGCTGGACTGAAAAGGATAAAGGGTTCTTAGATCCTAAAGACTATGAGGGATGGACTGCGGAACATCCTTGGTACAAAGAGCACAGGATGGATGGATGGACAAAATCCACAGATTATAAAATCATCACCCCTACAAGTACTGGTTATACGCCTAATATTTGGACAGATCGTAAATTAAATACGGATTCAAAACAGTTTAATTTAGACTTTAAAAAATTTGTATCAATTAAGGGGATTGAAAATGATATCGCTTATGGGGCTTTGTACAGCATTACAGATAAAACAATGATCAATCGTACAGGCTATGGCTCGGTTAATCATAAGTGGTGGTCATTTGGTGCTTACGATGGGGTTGATAAAGATGGCAACCCTACTTGTAGTACAGGTACATCCTTATTCTGTACCGTAAAATCCCCTGAGGAAACTTTCTTAATTCCTGTAAAAACCAAAACAGGTGCATTGTATTTCTCAGACAGTATTCGTATTAACCGTTATTTAGCGTTGGATTTATCTTATCGTTATGATCGTGTTCGACACGACCCACACTATCGTTATGGCGTAGATCCTGCATTACCAAGTGGCTTATATGAAGGAATGTGGATTGCACCACCTGAAAGTCTTCCAGAGCCAAACGAACCAACTTCAAAGTGGGTAAAGGATACTCAAACCCACCAGTGGAAGAAAGTTGAACCGACGGAAGAAGAAAAAGCTAAATATAAAGAAGAAAAAGCTAAATACGATGCAAATCAAGCCGCTGTGAAAGCAAATCCACGTGAAAATATGGAATATTTAGCATCCCAAAAACGTAAATTTAGCCATAATTCTTATAGTCTCGCTGCAGCGATTGATCCAACAGATTATTTGCGTGTACAGGGTAAATACTCCACTGGTTTTAGAGCACCGACATCTGATGAAATTTATTTCACCTTTAAGCACCCTGATTTTTCAATCATTGCGAATCCAGAGTTAAAAGCGGAGACTGCTAAAACAAAAGAGTTAGCATTAACCTTATATAAAGATCGTAGTTTCATCACTTTGGGGGCGTTTAAAACAAATTACGAGAACTTTATTGAACTTGCATTCCGTGGCTATAAGGAGTTCAAAACAAAACGTGGTACACAAACAAATGGTATTCCTTACCGTATGTACCAAAATGTGAATAATTCACAAGCGTGGGTGAAAGGATTTAGTGTTAACGCTTATTTAGAATTAGTAGAACTAAACCAAAAATTAAATGGTTTTGGAGTTGGCTATAAAATGGAATACCAAAAAGGAAAAACCTTAGGGCTAGATGATGGTGCTAATGGTGAAAGTCGAGTTATTTGGCATCCGATTAATAGTATTAACCCAATGAAGCAAGTATTCAGTGCAAGCTATCACAATCCAAATGGAAACTATGGGTTAGACTTATACTATACCCACGTTTCTGCTAAAAAAGCGAAAGATAGTTATAACCAATATCATGCGGCAGATCAAGAAAGGGCAAAAGATCCAAACTACGATCCAAACGACCTATCTGCTAAACATTTAAGCAGAGCTTATGATGTATTTGATGTGATTGGTTACTACAAACTGAAAAAACACATTACGCTGCAACTCGGTGTGTATAACATATTTAATGAAAAATATGCCACTTGGGATAGTATTCGTTCCATCCGTCAATTCGGTACGAGTAATATGATTTGTAAAGCAGAAAACCCTACTATCGGTTGCTTTACCAACAACCAAGGCATCGAACGTTTCTACGCACCAGGTCGTAATTTCAAATTGAATTTCTCAATGGAATTTTAATCTCAACAAACGCTCCGACTAGGGGCGTTTTCTTTCATAAGAAGGTCGGAATTTTCACCAAAATTCCGACCTTTCCCCTTAGCGTAAAACCGAGTAAACTGTGTCGATTTATAACGAATAACCGAGGGAGTTTTATGGCACAATCATTGACGTGGCACGATGTGCTGGGGGCTGAGAAAGCCGAGCCGTATTTTCAGCAAATTTTGCAACAAGTAGCCAGCGAGCGTGTGCAAGGGAAGATCGTGTATCCGCCACAAAAGGACGTGTTTAATGCTTTTAAACGTACTGCTTTTGACGATGTGAAAGTGGTGATTTTGGGGCAGGATCCTTATCACGGTGCAGGGCAGGCACACGGATTGTCTTTTTCTGTGGCAAAAGGCATTGCCGTACCGCCCTCATTGCGTAACATTTACAAAGAGTTGGCGGATGAAGATCCCCAGTTTGTCATTCCCAATCACGGTAATTTAGAAAGCTGGGCGGATCAGGGCGTGTTATTGCTAAATACGGTTCTCACGGTGGAGCAAGGCAAAGCCCATTCCCACGCCAAATTTGGCTGGCAACGCTTTACGGATAAAGTCATTCAAACCTTAAACGAACAAAAAGATCACGTGGTTTTTCTACTGTGGGGCAAGCCTGCACAAGCGAAAGCAGCGATGATCGATCACAATAAACATTGCGTACTAACGGCACCGCACCCATCGCCATTTTCTGCGCACAGTGGCTTCTTTGGCTGTGGGCATTTTCAAAAAGCCAATAGCGACCTCGCCGCTCACGGCTTAACGCCCATCAACTGGCATTTACCCCTTTAACGAACCATAGGACATAGTATGTTAGCCATCATTTCCCCAGCGAAAACTTTAGATTATAAAACCCCTCATCTTGCCTGCACGCCAACAGAGCCTGCTTATTTGTCGAAAAGTGCCGAACTTGTTGACATTTGTCGTGAACTTACACCCCCATCGCTGGCAAGTTTAATGCACATTAGTGACAAACTCGCCGCACTCAATGTGGCTCGTTTCACCGAATGGCAACTTCCGCAGCCCAAAGATCACACACGCCCAGCCATTTTTGCTTTCAAAGGGGACGTTTATACAGGGCTAGACGCATTCAGTTTAGACGCACAGGCTATCAACTTTGCACAACAGCACTTGCGAATGCTGTCAGGGCTTTATGGCATTTTGCGACCGCTGGATTTAATGCAACCGTATCGTCTCGAAATGGGAACGAAACTTGCCAACCCAGCGGGCAAAAATTTATACGCATTTTGGGGCGACACCTTAACACAAGGCTTAAATCAAGCCCTTGCCGAACAGGGCGATGATGTGTTGATTAACCTCGCCTCAGATGAATATTGGAACGTGATCCAGCCTGAAAATATCAAAGGAAAAATCATCAAACCGATTTTCCAAGACTACAAAAACGGTCGCTACAAAGTCATTAGTTTTTACGCCAAAAAAGCACGTGGAATGATGTGTCGTTACATCATTGAAAACCAATTAACTGACCCAGAACAGCTCAAACAATTTGACAGCGCAGGCTACGCCTTCTGCCCAGCGGAAAGCACCGCGCAAGAATGGGTGTTTAAACGCCATTTAAGCGAATAATTTCACCACGTAACGCAAAGGGAGCAAAGGATGAAAAAAATCGAGGCAATCATCAAGCCATTCAAATTAGACGATGTGCGAGATAATCTCGCCGACATTGGCATAAACGGAATGACCATCACCGAAGTGCGTGGTTTTGGCCGCCAAAAAGGGCATACAGAGCTGTATCGAGGGGCGGAATATCAAGTGGATTTCTTACCGAAGGTCAAAATGGAGCTGGTGGTGCCTGATGATTTAGTTGACCCTTGCCTAGAAGCCATCATCGATGCCGCCCAAACAGGCAAAATCGGCGACGGCAAAATTTTCGTCACCAACGTAGAACGCGCCATCCGCATCCGCACACTGGAAGAAGACGAAGATGCCCTCGTTTAACTTTACAAAAGCTTAAAATCACAAGGCCGGAATATTTTTCAAAATTTTGACAAAAATTCCAGCCTTGCTTAATTTAGGTATTATTGGTCTTAGCCCACTTGGCTGCCGGGTGCGGCGTTTTGATCGGTTTCGAGTAAAAACAGCTTTTCACCGCTGGCTGCACTTAGGATCATTCCTTCGGATACGCCGAATTTCATTTTGCGTGGCGCAAGGTTGGCGATGAAAATCACGTTTTTGCCGACAAGTTTTTCAGGTTCAGGGTAGTAAGCTTTAATTCCTGAGAAAATTTGGCGCGTTTCGCCGTTGCCTACGTCAAGAATGAATTTCAGCAATTTTTTACTGCCTTCTAAATCGCTACATTCGAGGATTTTGCCCACACGCATATCCACTTTGGCGAAGTCATCGATGCTAATTTCAGGGGCGATATCTTCTACTGGCGCACTGGCAGCTTTGGCAGGTTGTTCGGCGGCGTTGGCGACTTTGCTTGCGTCCAGCATTACTTCAATTTTTTTCGGATCAAGGCGTTGGAACAGCGCTTTGAATGGTGCGATTTGGTGACCGAGCAATGGTTGAGTTAGGTTATCCCAGCGCAATTCGTCTTGTAAAAAGGCCTCGCTACGTTCGGCAAGGGCTGGCAACACGGGTTTTAAGTAGCCCATTAAGGTGCGGAAAAGTTGAATCCCCATAGAGGCTACGGCGTGCAGTTGGGCGGTTTGTTCAGGATCTTTTGCCATTACCCACGGCGCTTTTTGGTCGATGTATTGGTTGGCTTTGTCGGTGAGTGCCATAATTTTACGCACGGCTTTGCCAAATTCACGGTTTTCGTAAAATTCTGCAATTTGAGCAGATGCGTTGGCAACTTCGGCGAAAAGCGCCTCATCTTCTAAGTTATCCGCCAATTTTCCATCAAAACGTTTTTGAATAAAACCTGCGTTGCGTGAGGCTAAATTAACCAATTTATTCACTACATCCGTGTTCACACGCTGGGCGAAATCTTGCAAGTTTAAGTCGATATCGTTAATGCTTGGGCTGGATTTTGCCGCATAGTAGTAGCGTAAGTATTCAGGATCGAGATGATCTAAATAGGTTTTCGCTTGAATGAAGGTGCCACGAGATTTGGACATTTTTTCGCCGTCTACGGTGATGTAGCCGTGAACGAAAACGCCATTAGGCTTGCGCAGATCAGCACCGTCTAGCATTGCTGGCCAAAAGAGGCTGTGGAAGTAAACGATGTCTTTACCGATGAAATGATAAAGCTCGGCAGTGCTGTCTTTTTGCCAAAATTCGTTGAAATCCACTTGCGGATGTTTGTCGCAGAAGTTTTTGAAACTCGCCATATAGCCGATTGGCGCATCTAACCACACATAGAAATATTTGTTTTCTGTGTCAGGAATTTTGAAACCGAAGTACGGCGCATCACGGGAAATATCCCATTGTTGCAAGCCACTTTCAAACCATTCACGCATTTTGTTTGCTACTTCAGTTGGTAGTGCGCCTGAACCAATCCATTCTTTTAACATTGATCCAAAGGCTGGCAAATCGAAGAAATAATGTTCGCTGTCTTTTAACACAGGGGTTGCGCCTGATACGGTAGAAACTGGGTTTATCAATTCCGCAGGGCTATAAGTGGCGGAGCAAACTTCGCAGTTGTCGCCGTATTGATCCTGTGCGTGGCATTTTGGGCAAGTGCCTTTAACGAAACGATCAGGCAAGAACATTTGTTTTTCAGGGTCGAATAATTGAGAAATGGTGCGTTGGGCGATAAAGCCTTTGGCTTTTAAGCGGTTGTACACCATTTCTGCGAAAGTGCGGTTTTCATCGCTGTGGGTGCTGTGGTAGTTGTCAAAACTAATGTTAAAGCCGCTGAAATCTGCTTGGTGTTTTTGTTGTACGTCAGCGATTAAGGCTTCAGGGGAGATGCCCATTTGTTGGGCTTTGAGCATAATTGGCGTGCCGTGTGCATCATCAGCACAGACAAAATAGGTTTTGTTGCCACGCATACGCTGAAAGCGAACCCAAATATCCGCTTGAATATGTTCAAGCATATGCCCTAAATGAATTGGGCCGTTGGCGTAAGGTAGGGCACAGGTTACCAGCATTTTACGTTGTTGTGTCATAGAATCTCTCTCGCATTTGAAAATAAAACAAGGCTGGAATTTTAGCGGAAATTCTGTGCGTTGGGTAGTGAAAAGCCGTAGCGTACGGCAAAAGAAAAAACTGCCACAAGTGTGGCAGTTTGTCAGAATGGGAAATCAATTACCAAGCGGAGTTGATTAGCACTTCTTCGCCGTAGCCGCCGTTTAAGTTTTGCGTATTGGTAGACGAGTAAGATCGTTGTACTCGAATGCCACGGATTTTCGCTTCACGAGCGGCTAGCACGTCTGCGTCAGAGTCGCCGTAGTGGAGCTGGGCCCCTACTTTTTTGATGTAGTAAGATTTGTCGAATTTGTAGCCTTTTACTGGTGTGTCGGCAGTGTACCAAATCACAGGGGCGTAAGGCATTTTGAAGTATTGTTGTAGCACTTTAGACGTTTCAGTTACTGTGCCGTTTTTCGCACCACTATGTTTGGTACGGCCTGTAATGAAGACAATTTTGTCGCCACGTTTTAAGTGCATTGCAATGAGTTTTTTCGCACTATCTTTTGGAATGGAATGTTTGTCTGCGGTTTCAGCGATGTAGTCCCAGAATTCTTGTGAATGTAAAACTTCTTTTGGATTATTGCCCCAACCAAAGTCTTTACCAAAGGTAAAACCGTAGTGAAATTCGCTACTGGAGAACACGAGGGTGTCATCAATATCGAACGTTACGGTCATTGGTTTTTTGTCTTTTAAACTGTTTTCAATGTCTTTAATAGACACAAAATGCACAGCAACTTGGGTTGGTGCATTGGTATAAAAGCCTTGATTGGTGTAAGGCACTTTGTTTTTTGCTTGTGCAGAAAGGGAAATGCTCGCACCAAGTGCAACAACAAGGGCGGCTAGTTTTAAATTCGTTTTCATAAGGACTCCTTTGAAATAAATGATGAAGAAATATCAGTGAAAAAACGAGCCGAATTCTACGGCAAAATATTATTTTTTACTGTGAACTACTTCACATTTTGAGAAGAGGTCTATGCCTAGGTCCAGATTATTTGTAGGAAATCTAGCGGATTTATGACTTAAATCAAAAAATAGTAACATTACAGTTTGCAAGGTTATTGTTTTTCGCTATTATCCACGCCGTCAAGTTATCCAGCATAGCTTGGTATTCATAAAGTTCCTAATCATTATAAATAGTTACTATAATATAGATAGCTAAACTACTTTCCAACCAGCCTGCGGGCTGGTCTTTTTTTATGTAACAAACTTGCGTAAAATACCGCTTACTTTTCACGGCGTTACGCCATTTTTTCATTATTTATAGGATTTCTATGTCAACTCAATTCGTTTATACGATGCATCGTGTGAGCAAGGTCGTGCCACCGAAGCGTCAAATTCTTAAAGATATTTCACTATCATTTTTTCCAGGTGCCAAAATCGGTGTACTTGGTTTAAATGGTGCAGGTAAATCCACGTTGCTACGCATTATGGCTGGCGTGGATAAAGATTTCGAGGGCGAGGCTCGTCCGCAACCAGGCATTAAAATTGGTTATCTGCCACAAGAACCAAAACTTGATCCTGAACAAACCGTGCGTGATGCCGTAGAAGAGGCCGTAGGCGAAGTGAAAAATGCTCTAACTCGCCTTGATGAAGTGTACGCTGCCTACGCCGATCCTGAAGCAGACTTCGACAAACTTGCCAAAGAGCAAGGGGAGTTGGAGGCGATTATCCAAGCTCACGATGGTCATAATTTACAAAATCAACTCGAACGTGCCGCCGATGCCCTGCGTTTACCTGATTGGGACGCAAAAATTGGCAATCTCTCAGGGGGCGAACGCCGCCGTGTGGCGTTATGCCGTTTGTTGCTTGAAAAACCAGATATGTTACTTTTAGATGAACCAACCAACCACTTGGATGCCGAGTCTGTGGCGTGGCTGGAACGTTTCTTGCACGACTACGAAGGCACCGTTGTGGCCATCACCCACGACCGTTACTTCTTAGACAACGTTGCAGGCTGGATTTTAGAACTTGACCGTGGTGAAGGCATTCCTTGGGAAGGTAACTATTCTTCGTGGTTGGAACAAAAAGAAAAACGCTTAGCGCAAGAGCAAGCCACAGAATCTGCTCGTCAAAAATCCATTGAAAAAGAACTTGAATGGGTGCGCCAAAATCCAAAAGGTCGCCAAGCGAAATCCAAAGCTCGTATGGCACGCTTTGACGAACTCAACCGTAGCGATTACCAAAAACGCAACGAAACCAACGAAATTTTCATTCCAGTAGGCGAACGCTTAGGCGATAAAGTCATCGAAGTGGCAAATTTAAGCAAATCTTACGGCGATCGCACCTTGATTGACGACCTTTCATTCACCATTCCAAAAGGGGCAATCGTTGGGATCATCGGTGCTAACGGTGCAGGTAAATCCACCCTATTCCGTATGCTTTCAGGCAAAGAACAGCCAGATAACGGCAGCATCGTATTGGGCGAAACCGTGAAATTAGCCTCTGTGGATCAATTCCGTGACACAATGGACGACAGCAAAACTGTATGGGAAGAAGTGTCAGGTGGCTTAGACATTATGCGTATCGGCAACTTTGAAATCCCAAGCCGTGCCTACGTAGGACGCTTTAACTTCAAAGGCGTGGATCAACAAAAACGTGTGGGCGAATTGTCAGGCGGTGAGCGGGGGCGTTTGCACTTAGCAAAATTATTGCAAGTAGGCGGCAATGTGCTTTTACTGGACGAACCGACTAACGATCTTGACGTGGAAACCCTGCGTGCCTTAGAAAGTGCCTTGCTCGAATTTCCAGGCTGTGCGTTGGTCATCTCTCACGACCGCTGGTTCTTAGACCGTATCGCCACACACATTTTAGACTACGGCGATGAAGGCAAAGTGACCTTCTACGAAGGCAACTTCTCCGATTACGAAGAATGGAAAAAGAAAACCTTCGGTGCAGAAGCACTCCAGCCACACCGTATGAAATATAAACGCATCGCGAAATAATCCTAAAAAACGAAGGTCGGAATTTTTTGCAAAATTCCGACCTTTTTATTTGAAAATCTCCTACTAGCCTAGTGGAAAAATGCAAATTCTGTTAGAGTGTACCGATTTTATTTAAGCCAAAATTTACCGAAAAGGATAACAATGAAACCTTCCATTATTACCAAATTAGAAAGCCTCAAAGAACGCCACGAAGAGCTAGAAGCCTTACTTGGCGACGCCAGCGTGATTAGCGATCAAGACAAATTCCGAGCGTACTCCAAAGAATATGCCCAACTTGAAGAAGTGGTGAAATGTTTCGCGCGTTGGTCGCAATTACAAGAGGATCTTGAAGGGGCGAAAATGCTACTTGACGATCCATCAATGAAAGAAATGGCGGAAGAAGAAATCACCGCTTGCGAAGAAGAATTAACTCAAATTGAAGAACAGCTACAAATTCTGCTTTTACCAAAAGATCCAAATGACGAATACAACGCCTATTTAGAAATCCGTGCCGGTACCGGCGGAGACGAGGCTGGAATTTTCGCTGGCGATTTATTCCGTATGTACAGCCGTTATGCGGAAACCAAACGCTGGCGAGTGGAAATGCTCAGCTGTAACGAAAGCGAGCAGGGCGGCTATAAAGAAGTGATCGTAAAAATCAGCGGCGATAACGTTTATGGTCAGTTGAAATTTGAATCAGGCGGCCACCGTGTGCAACGTGTGCCGAAAACCGAATCGCAAGGGCGCATTCACACCTCCGCTTGCACTGTTGCCGTAATGCCAGAATTGCCAGAAAGCGAGTTGCCAGAAATCAATCCGTCTGATTTACGCATTGACACCTATCGCTCATCAGGTGCTGGTGGTCAGCACGTTAATACCACAGACTCCGCCGTGCGTATCACCCACATTCCAACAGGCATTGTCGTAGAATGCCAAGACGAACGTTCCCAACACAAAAACAAAGCCAAAGCGATGTCTGTTCTTGCTTCACGTATCGTGCAAGCAGAGCAAGAAAAACAAGCGCAAGAACAAGCAGACACTCGCCGCAACTTGCTCGGTTCGGGGGATCGTAGCGATAAAATCCGTACTTACAACTACCCACAAGGGCGCGTAACCGATCATCGCATCAACTTAACCCTATACCGTCTTGATGAAATTATGAACGGCAAAATTGACGATTTAATTCAGCCGATCATTACTGAATACCAAGCGGATCAACTCGCCGCCTTGTCGGAATTGGCGTAAGGAAAAACAATGAAATATAAAATGATTTCATTATTTGCTGGTGCAGGTGGATTTGATTTAGGTTTTAAAGGAGGGTTTAACTTCTTAGACACATTTTATGAAAATAATCCCTTTGATATTGTATGGGCTAACGATATAAATGAAAGAGCTTGTAAAACATTAAAATATAATTTTCCACATACAGAAGTTGTATGTGCTGATATAAAATCTATTAGTTTGGATAATATACCTACGGTAGATGTTGTGGTAGGAGGGTTTCCTTGTCAGGATTTTAGTTTAGCAGGAAAGAGAAAAGGCTTAAATGCTCAACGAGGTCAACTTTATTTGAATATGGTAAATGTTGTAAGGGCTAAAAAACCAAAGATATTTATTGCAGAAAATGTAAAAGGTTTATTAACCTGGGAAAAAGGATTAGCCATTAGAACAATTATAGATGATTTTGAAAAAATTGGTTATAAAATTCAGTATAAACTACTGAATTCTGCTGATTATGGAGTTCCACAATTAAGAGAAAGGGTAATAATCGTTGGGGTAAAAAATGATATAGGTAAAAATTTTATATTTCCTAACCAAACACATTATGAATATCCCATAACTTCTCAAAAAGCTTGGGTATCTATAAAAGAAGCCATTCAAGATCTAGAAAATGATGATGCTCACTTTTTATTGCCAAATAGCGGTTATTCAAAGGCAAAACTTTATCCAGGAAAGCAAGGTAATACTACCACAAAAGCAGACAAGCCAGCCCCTACAATGAGGGCAGAACATCATGGTAATATCGAATTTCATTATTGTCTTCCACGCAGGCTTTCGGCTCGTGAAGCTGCTCGTATTCAGTCATTTCCTGATGATTTTGTTTTTTTACAATCCACGACAGATGCTTATCGCCAAGTAGGAAACGCTGTTGCCCCTGTATTTGCTTGGCATTTAGCACGAGCAATAAAGGAATTTCTTGATGATCTATAGTAAATGTAAAAATTCAGATTTAGTTGAGTTCGTTAATTTATTAGAAAGAACGAAAAGCCTAGCTCTAGAGAAAATGGATAGAGATAAAATAAACACAGGTCAAAAATTTGAAAAATTTGTTTTTTCTATAATGCAAGAGTGTACTATTGGAACAATTTTTCATAATCAACTTTATCAAACAAAAGACCGTGAATTTCCTGATATTATTGCAAAAAATTATTGGGGCGTAGAAGTTAAGTATACTAAAGATGATAAATGGAAATCTATTGGTAATAGTGTTTTAGAATCTTCAAGAATCGAAAATATCAATAAAATATATTTGTTCTTTTGTAAAGCTGGTGGAAAAAAATTAGATATAAAGTATCGACTATATGAAGAATGTTTATATGGGATAGTTGTTACACATTATCCACGTTATGAAATAGATATGATGTTGCCTTTAGGTGATTCTATATTTGATAAGATGAATATTTCTTATGATAAGTTACGCTTACTAGAATCTCCAGTTAAAAAAATAAGGAAGTACTATAAAGACAACTTAAAAAAAGATAATTCTCTTTGGTGGATAGATGATGATTTAAATGGATCAAAAAGTTTTGAGATTACATTTTTTAATAATTTATCTATCGTTGAAAAACAGCATTTAATTTTAGAAGGATTTATCTTATATCCATCTGTATTTAAGAGACAATATGCTGAATTATGTGCATTTTGGGTATCTTATTATTCAGTTATTTGTCCTAATATGAGAGATCAATACTCATCAGGTGGTCGAAAGAAAATTACAGATGAGCATTGTCTAGCTAATATATTAGAACAAACTAGCATAGCAAATATTTATGATCGTTTTTATACAAATGCTCATAAAATAAATAAAATACTGAAAAATATAGATTTAAAATTAGTTTCAAATTGTTGGAACATTGAACTAAATACTAGAGATCAGTTATACGACATTTGGTATCAGAAGATTGATGAGTATGCTTCTCCAGAAGGATCGGGAATTTCAGTATCGGAATTATTCCAAAAAATAATTAATGAACAGCAAATATAACTACCAAACGTGGCTTAACCAAGCCACTCTTAAACTTCAAGCCAAAGGCGACAGCGAGGCTAAGCTCGATGCTTTTTGCTTGCTTTCGTTTGTTATCCACAAAAACCGTGCCAGTTTGCTGGCCTTTGGCGAAACGTTGCTCACCGCAGAGCAAATCCAAAGGCTCGAGCGTTTTTTAGCACGCCGTTTAACAGGCGAGCCGTTAGCTTACATTTTGGGCGAACGTGAATTTTGGTCGCTTAATCTCGCCGTATCGCCCGCAACCCTCATTCCACGCCCTGATACGGAAATTCTTGTAGAGCAGGCACTGGCGAAAGCTCAACATTTTTTAGACAAAAATTCCGACCTACGCATTTTGGATCTCGGCACAGGCACAGGGGCGATCGCTCTCGCCTTAGCTAGCGAACTCACCCCACAATGCCGTAAGTGTGGTGTCAATTTAGACATTGTCGGCGTGGATTTTCAACCTCAAGCGGTCGCTCTCGCCCAGCAAAACGCCGAGCGTAACAGCATACAGAACGTACAATTTTTGCAAAGCGACTGGTTTTCCGCCGTTTCAGGGGAATTTGACATCATCGTCAGCAACCCCCCATACATTGACGCAGCGGATCCCCACTTAGCACAAGGCGATGTCCGCTTTGAACCCAATTCCGCACTGGTGGCTGCTGATAACGGACTGGCTGACCTCAACCACATCATTCAATCTACGCCGAAATATTTACGCCAAAACGGCTGGCTTTTCCTAGAACACGGTTTTGAACAAGGCACCGCCGTACAAACAATTTTCAAACAAAATCAATGGAAAAATGTCCAAACAGTAAAAGACTACGGCGGGAATGATCGAGTAACGTTTGCACAATTTTCATTAGCATAAAAAGGATCGACTATGCAAAACAAAAGCATTTTTTTACAAAATATTGAAATCAACAACGATAAACCCTTCGTGCTTTTTGGTGGGGTGAATGTGTTGGAAGATCGTGATTCCGCAATGCGTGCCTGTGAGGCTTACGTGAAGGTGACGGAAAAACTGGGGATTCCATATGTGTTTAAAGCCTCTTTTGACAAAGCCAACCGTTCGTCTGTGCATTCTTATCGTGGCGTGGGAATGGAGCAGGGCTTGAAAATTTTTCAAGCGTTGAAAGCAGCTTTCGGCGTGAAAATCATCACGGATGTTCACGAACCCTACCAATGTCAGCCTGTGGCAGAGGTTGTAGATGTGCTACAATTGCCGGCATTTTTGGCACGTCAAACAGATCTCGTTAAAGCGATGGCGGAAACCAACGCCGTAATCAATGTGAAAAAACCGCAATTTTTAAGTCCCGGTCAAATGGGCAACATTGTGGAAAAATTCGCCGAATGTGGTAATCATAAGGTTATGCTCTGTGATCGTGGCACAAACTTTGGCTATGACAACTTAATTGTAGATATGCTAGGGTTTAACGTAATGCGTGATGTGTCCAACGGTTGCCCAATCATTTTTGACGTAACCCATTCTTTACAATGCCGTGACCCATTCGGTGCAGCATCTGGCGGTCGTCGTGGACAAGTAACGGAGCTGGCACGGGCAGGCTTAGCCGTTGGCATTGCAGGGCTTTTCTTAGAAGCACATCCAAATCCTGATCAAGCACGCTGTGATGGTCCGTCCGCCTTACCGCTGGATAAACTTGAACCTTTTTTAACCCAAATGAAAGCTATTGACGATCTCGTGAAAAGTTTTTCTCCACTCAACACAAAATAGGAGTGTAATATGAGTATTTTACAAAGTGCACAACGCCGTTATTCTGCGAAACATTTTGATACCACGAAAAAAATTAGCCCTGAAACCTTAACGGAGCTGGAAACTATTTTCCAGCTTAGCCCGTCTAGCATTAATATCCAGCCGTGGCACGTGTTGGTAACTGGCACGGAAACAGGCAAAGCCAAAGTGGCACAAGGCGTGCAAGGTTTTTACCGTTTTAACGAACGCAAAATTTTAGATGCTTCGCACGTAATGGTGCTATGTGTGAAAGAGGATTTAAACGTCGAGCATTTACAGCGTTTAATCGACAAAGAAGACACAGACGGTCGCTACAAAACTGCTGAAATCAAACAGCGAGCCGCCGAAGTGCGCCAATGGTTCTTTGATTTTCACCAACAACGCCAAGATTTACCAGCGTGGGCAGCTCACCAAGTCTACTTAGGCTTAGGACAACTGCTGTTAGCCGCCGCCGACCTAGGCTTAGACAGCCTACCCATCGAAGGCTTTGATGAAGACGCACTCAGCATTGCCCTTGATCTCAAAAGCAAAAAATTAAAACCGCTCGTCATCGTCGCCTTAGGCTACGCCACAGAAGACGACTTCAACAAACATCTACCAAAATCTCGCTTTGATTTAAAAGACGTGTTCACTGAGTTTTAGTTAAAGGCTAAGGCTGGAATTTTGGGCAAAATTTTGCAAAAAATTCCAGCCTTGCTTTTCGCTTTTTACGTCATTCCCATTTTTGTCTTTTATTATCTTCTTTCTTCTTTCTTGCCCTCACGCTCACATCAGCTACGCAAATAAAAATTCGTTTTGCGATCCGCATCGCAAAAAAATTTATTTAAATAGAACGGTGCAGTGAATTTTGTTAAAAAAAAGGACGTGGTTAAAAGCACGTTTTGATTATTTTAAAAGCATTGAATAATTACATAAAAGTAATTACAATTCTGTAACTATTAAAGAGGTTGAATAATGAACATTGCCTTTGAAAGGGATGAGGTAAAAAATATCAAAAATAATGAAAAGCACGGTTTGTTTTTTGAAGATGTGATCCCTGCTTTTTTGATAAACACGCAATTACATTGATGGATAACCGCCAAGATTATGGCGAGCAACGTTTGCAGTTGATTGGTTGCGTTGAAAGTACGTTCATCATCGTTTTTGTCGCCTACACACATCGAGGACAAAAAATCCGTTTAATATCAGCACGAAAAGCCAACAAAAAGGAGCGAGCAATTTATGAGCAAAACTACCGTAACCGTGAATGAAAATTACGCCCTAAGCGATGAACAAAAATCTCGCTTAAAAAAACTGGCAGCAATGCCAGACGAGGCGATTGATTATAGCGATATTCCGCCATTGCCAGATGATATTGTGATCAATGCTGACCGTGTGGGGTATTACAAACCTGTCAAAAAGCAAGTGACCATCAAGCTAGATGCGGATATTTTGCAATGGCTGAAATCTAGCGGTAAGGGCTATCAAACTCGCCTAAACGCCATTTTGCGCCAGTCGATGCTATCGGCATTGCAAGATTCACATTAAAGCGAGCTTAAACCGAAGGCTGGAATATTCGCCAAAATTTTTTGGAAAAATCCAGCCTTTGGTTTTTACTTTTTTGCTAGGTCGGAATTTTTATGAAAATTTTGATGAAAATTCCTGAGTTTTAAAAAATTTACGGTAAAATTCAAAAACTGCTTTACAGAGAAAAAAACAAGGACACAATAATGCCAAACCAAACCAAACCAAACCAAACCAAACCAAACCAAACCAAACCAAACCAAATGCTAAAATTTTAAGCGAAAGTCAAGTAAATATTACGGAAGATATTTATCTTAGCCCCACTGAAACCAATTCCAAACTCCAAGCCTTAAAGGATCTGTTTCCTGAATTTTTCTCTCTTAAAAATGGTTTTGCGTTGGATAAATTTGCAGAATTTTTGCAAGCGGAAAACCAGCCCACACACCGTGAAAGTTACTCGCTCAATTTTTTGGGCAAGCATTACGCCAAATATTTAACCCACGAGCCGCCTCGTTATTATTTAACGGAAGATACGGAACACAACCAGCAAGAAAATAATCAAAATAGCCAAAATTTGCTGTTCAAGGGCGATAATTTTGAAGTGTTAAAACTGTTAAAAAACGCCTATGAAAAGCAGGTGAAAATGATCTACATCGATCCGCCGTATAACACAGGATCGGACGGTTTCGTTTATCAAGACAACCGCAAATTTACCGCTGAACAACTCACCGAGCTTACGGAAATGGATATTGATGAGGCAAAGCGTGTGCTGAATTTTGTGGATAAAGAATCCAATTCCCACAGTGCGTGGCTGACGTTTATGTATCCGCGCCTGTATGTGGCTCGCATGCTTTTGAAAGATGACGGCGTGATTTTTATCTCCATTGACGACAACGAAGTAGCACAACTACGGTTGCTTTGTGATGAAATTTTTGGGGAAGAGAATTTTGTTGAAAAGGCTATTTGGAAAAAAAAGAGCGGCTCCGCCAAATGATAAGACTATTGCTGCAATTCACGAATATATTTTAATTTATGCAAAGAATAAAACTGCATTAAAACTCTATAACCAAAAAAGAAATGAAGAGCAGTTAGGTCGTTATAAAAAACCTGATAATCATCCAAAAGGAAGATGGATACCTGATAACCTAATGGCTAACAAGACGATCAACAGCGTTTACTTGCGGATAAATATTTAACGCCCTTAGCTGGGATCGCGGGTACCAATCCTGTGGTGATTTTAGACGAACCCCATAAATTTAAGGAAGGAAACAAAACGTGGCAGAGTATCGCACAACTGAATGCGAGTTTAATACTCCGCTACGGTGCGACTTTTCCGCAGGATAAAAAAGGCGTGGTGCAGTATCACAACTTGATTTACCGCCTAACGGCAGTGGATGCGTTTAACGATAATTTAGTCAAAGGCGTGCGAGTGTTCACAACGGAAGTCGTGGGCGATAAGCTGGAAAAAGTGAAACTGCTGGCGATTGAGAAAAATCAAGCGACCTTTGGTTACGGTGAGAAAAAAATAACGCTTGGCGTGGGCGAAAGTTTATATTTGTTGCACGATGGAATTGATGATTTAACGCTGGCGGACATTAACAAAAAATGTACAAGTGTTGTGCTGAGTTCAGGTCTGGAATTGAAAAAAGGCGATAGCTTTTCCCCTTATACTTTTTGTAACGCCACGACTCAGCAAATGTTGCAAAAAGCCCTTAAACAACATTTTGATTTAGAACGGCAACTGTTGTTGCGTGATGGCGGCAAAATTAAACCGCTGACCTTGTTTTTTATTGATGATATTGACAGCTTTCGCAATGAAGACGGAGCATTGCGCAAAACCTTTGAAAGCTATCTTAAAACCGAGCTTGAACAGCGTTTACAAAGCGAACAAAACCCATTTTATCAACAGCATTTACAAACCGCATTAGCGGATTTGAGCGCAACTTGTGCAGGTTATTTTTCCAAAGACAACAGCACTACGGACGAAAAAATCGCCCAAGAAGTGCAGGAAATTTTACACGATAAAGAGAAATTATTGGACATTAACAGCCCACGACGTTTTGTTTTTTCTAAATGGACGTTGCGTGAAGGCTGGGATAATCCGAACGTTTTTGGCATTTGTAAATTGCGTTCAAGCGGTAGCGAAATTAGCAAATTACAAGAAGTGGGGCGTGGGCTGCGCTTGCCAGTCAATGAATTTATGGCTCGAGTAAAAGACGAGCAATTTAAGCTCAATTATTTTGTAGACAGTAGCGAACAGGATTTTGTGGAAAAACTTATTGGTGAAATTAACAGCCAAGCACCCAAAATTACTTTTGGCAAGGAATTGACCGATGAAAATATCGCACAAATTCAGCACCATTACGGCAAAAGTAAATTTGCGATTTTAAGCGATTGCATTAGTGACCAAATTATTGATGAAGAGCAGGCATTTATTAACGCACAAAGTACGCAGAAATTAATCGAAAAATACCCGCTTGCATTCCAAGAACGCCGTTTATACGAAAACACAATAGAGAAAGGGGACAAGAAAAAATAAGGCAAAATTCCAATGCGTAAAGGAAAATACGCCGAGCTTAAAGCCCTGTGGGAAACGCTGAATCAAAAAGTCATTTTGCAGTATCAGTTCAAAAATGAAGAAGAATGTTTGGCGCTGGTGATGCAGTTTTTAGCGGAACAGCAACCGTATTTGACGAAAAAAGGCATTGCCACAAAGGCGGAAACCTTGCTTGTACGCAACCGAAGAATGACAATTCAGCGAGAGTTTTCCCTTGATGAAGAAAGGTTTACCCCCCTCGTTGAAATGGAATTTGATGACTTTGTACAAAAGCTTGCCAGCCGAATTTTTGTGAAGTACAGCACGCTTAAACGTGCGTTTAAAGCGTTGCCAGCGCTGGATATTAAGCCTTATTTGAACGAGCAAACCTTGATGCGTTTGAATAAACGCTTTGCCAACTTCTTGCTGATGAAGTCTTTTGATCAATTTCAAGTGGGCTTTAATCATCTTTCACACCATATTCACCCAACGGCTTTTACGGATGCGAATGGGCAGGAAAAGACGGTGTCTACCAGCAATTTAGGTGTAAAACAGACCGATTTTACCCCAGTAGAAAGTTATTTATTTGACCAAATTTTCTACGATAGCGATTTGGAAAAAGATAATCTCGACCCAGCCAAAGGCGGCAAGATTGAAGGGGTGACGGTGTTTACTAAAATCCCTAAAAACGCCATTAAAATTCCTTGTGCAGGCGGCAACAGCTACTCGCCTGATTTTGCTTACATTGTTCAACGAGAAAATGGCGACGTGCTGAATTTTATTGTGGAAAGCAAAGGCGTGGAGAACGAAGAAAGCTTACGCCCTGCGGAGTTGCAAAAAATTAAGCACGCAGAGGCGATGTTTAACCAACTGCAACAGCGCAGTGGCACTGGGGTTAAAATTTATTTTGCACGGCAATTTGCACAGGATAAAATCAAAGAATTGATAAAGCTTGCCCTGCAAAACCAATAATCACAAGGTCGGAATTTTCGCCAAAATTTTGATGAAAATTCCGGCCTAGCGTGCAATAAAAAATCTCGCCGTAGCGAGATTTTTATTTTCGGGGAAATTATTTATTGTGCTGGCGTGCTTCACAGGCTTCGGTGTCGGCGCATTTGCCGTAAAGGTAAAGGCTGTGACCTCTGAGTTCAAAGCCGTGTTCTGCACTCACTTGTTTTTGGCGTTCTTCAATGATGGGATCTTGAAATTCCGCCACTTGACCGCAGTCCACGCAAATAATGTGGTCGTGGTGTTCTTTTGGTAATAATTCAAACACGGATTTATTACCTTCAAAATTATGACGCACTAAAATATTGGCTTCTTCAAACTGGTTTAACACACGGTATACGGTGGCTAAACCAATTTCTTCCCCTTCTTCTAAAAGCAGTTTGTAAATATCTTCTGCGGAAAAATGGGGAAGTGTCTTTTGATATTTTTGCATTAAAGCAAGAATAGTTAAGCGAGGTTCAGTAATCTTTAGCCCCACTTTTCTTAATACTTTAATATTTTCTTCGGACATAATTTCTCCTTGTTTAATTTGCTGAGCCATTGGGTTATGCAAGCTCTGCTAAGCACATTTCCTCACGTAATTGATCACACCATTGTGCAACACGTTCACTGGTTAATTCAGGTTGGCGATCTTCATCAATGCAAAGACCAACGAAATGGCTATCATCTACAAGGGCTTGTGATGCCTCAAATTCATAGCCGTCAGTTGACCAGTGACCAACCACAATCGCTTGATTTTCTTCAACAATTTCACGGATAGTTCCCATTGCATCGCAGAAGTATTCTGCGTAGTCTTCTTGGTCACCACAGCCGAAAATTGCCACAAGTTTATCTTGGAAAGAAATTTCTTTAAGGCTTGGGAAGAAGTCGTCCCAGTCGCATTGTGCCTCGCCGTAGTACCAAGTTGGGATACCTAAAATCAGGAAATCATATTGTTCAACATCTTTCGGTGTGGCTTTGGCAATGTCAAAAATATCCACTAAATCCGCACCTAAGTTTTTTTGAATCATTTTGGCAATGTTTTCAGTATTGCCCGTATCGCTACCGTAAAATAAACCGATTAAAGCCATTACTTTATTCCTTTTTCGAGAAAATATTGTTGTAAAATCTGTTCAATGAGCTGCGCTCTACTCATTTCTGTTTCCGCTGCGAGGGTTTCCAGTTGCTGAACCAAATCCTTATGCAGTTTTAATTCAACACGGCGTAATCCACTAAATTTATCACGGCGTAATTGGTTGCGTTTGTTAATTCGCAACTGTTCTTCACGTGTTAAAGGATTCGTCCTTGGGCGCCCCAATTTGGTGGATTTTTCAAACAGATCGAGCGTTACGCAGTCCGCATCTTGTTTTGCCATAAGTTGCCCATTTTTTTATGCTTGACTCTCGTGCCATATGGGCTAATTGAGAATGATAAGCTACAAGTAGAAAGTGGCGCGCAGTATAGCACGCTTAACACGGCTTTAAAACCTTATTTATTCAGTCAAGTATTATGCTTGAAATTTATGCTTATTGACCGTTTAACTACGCAAAAAGCGTTGGATTGCACGGATTACCAGCTCGGATTTTTCAGCGTGAACCCAATGCCCCGTGCTGGGAATGACGGTGGCTTTGGCGAGTGGGCATTGTTCCAAAATGCTGGCTTGATATTTTTCCAGCAAATAATCCGACCTTCCCCCTTTAATGAACAAGGTCGGAATTTTCACAGAAATTTTATCCCAGCCCATTAGGGTTAAGTAATTGCTTTCTAATGCGTTTAAATTAAAACGAAAACGCTCAGGCAAATCCGCTTGAAAAGCTTTCAGCAAAAATTGTTGTACCGCAGGGTTGGGAACGTTGGGGGTAAGGGCGTGGGCAGCGGCTTGGCGGTTGTGCGGTTGCGCCTTTTGTACTGCTTTTAGTCCTGCAAAAATTGGACGATGGCCGTGTTCGCCATAGTTCACTGGGGCGATGTCGATAACCACGATTTTTTTCACGTGATCAGGGCAAAGGGCAGCAGTTTTCATTGCCACTTTGCCGCCCATTGAGTGACCGATAATAACGCATTGTTCAATGCTTAAGCTTTTTAAAACCTTGATGACATCTTGTGCCATTTCTTGGTAAGTCATTGTTTCGCTATGAAAACTTTGTCCGTGATTGCGTAAATCGATACGCAAAGTGGGGAATTCTTGCTCGAACGCTCGTGCAATTACGCCGAGATTATTTAAATCACCAAATAAACCGTGTAGAAAAACCAGTGTCGGCTGGTGGCTTTCATTTTGCGGATTGAACTGATAATGCAGTAGGGGAAGGTTGGAAATTTTGGCGTTTTTTTGAGCGTTAAATGAAAGCGGATTTTTTGAACTTGTCATAAGGCTTTTGTGCGTGGGAGGCTATGTTTTACATAGAGTTATTACAAAGATGTCGTTATAATGTGGCAAATTTTTATTGAGATCAAGCCACGAGGAAAAAAATATGAAAAAGGTTAAAAATGTTGAGATTGATTTGGATCTTTATCAGTACATTGCCAGCCAAACGAACGCCATCGGCAAGGAAAGTCCGTCCGATATTTTACGCCGTCTTTTAAACTTTCCAGCGTGCTTGCAAACGGCCAACGAACCGAAACCTAGCGATCAATTACCCTTATTTAGCCAGCCTGAAACGCAAGAACCACCTGTAAAAAAACACGCAACCAATCAGCTTGCGGTTAATTTGCTAACAAAAAATGTGAAAGGTTTGCTCAAAAGTGATGAGTTTAAACAAGAAAATAAAGGCGTGAACCGCTTTTTGCAGGTGCTAAGCGTGCTATATCGTACCAATCCTGAAAGTTTTGCCACAGCAGTAGAGTCCATTAAAGGTTCGACTCGTGAATATTTCGCTCGTGAAGAAGGCATTTTGCTCGCCATTGCTAAAACCTGTAAGCCAAAGCAAATTCCAGCCAGTCCATTTTGGGTGGTAACCAACAATAATACGGATCGAAAATTACGCATTATAGGGCGAACAATGGCACAAATGCAGTTGCCTGAAACGGTCATTCAAGATGTAGAAAGTGCCTTTAACGAACTGTAAGGCCTTGTGAAATGACGGCAGTGTGGGAACATAACGCACGGCAAAATTGCTGTGCGTTACGCATTATTCAGAAAGACAAATGCACTGAATTTAGCTGGCAACAGCTCGCAGTGTGCGTGGGAAATCTCACTCAATCTTTGCAAAATCAAGGTGTTACAGAAAAATGTGGCATTGCACTTATTGGCAAAAATTCCCCTGAAATGTTGTTGCTATATTTAGCGACTTTGCGTCTTGGCGCACGAGTTTTAGGGCTGAACCCTGCGTTTCCAACGGATAAAATCCAAAACTGCTTGCAAGAAAACCACATTGATTTCTTTTATAGCCAAACCATAGCCCAAGGGGCGTGGAATACGCTTCCCCAGCAATGCCGTCCGCTGAATATTTCTTGCGATCATCAAAATTTTTCGCAAAATTCCGACCTTGACACATCTTGGCAAAACCTGAATTTCCCTGAAACGGCAATGACGATGACCTTAACCTCTGGCTCATCAGGAAAGCCCAAAGCCATTGTGCATAGTGTGGCGCAACACGTGGCGAATGCCGTTGGCGTGTGTCAGTTGATGGATTTCACGGCGGCGGATAGCTATTTGTTGTCTTTGCCGTTGTTTCACGTTTCAGGGCAGGGCATTGTATGGCGTTGGCTGAGTCGTGGGGCTTGCTTGGTGTTTGCCGAAGATAATTTTTACCACGCCCTCACTACCGTTACCCACGCCTCACTCGTCCCCACGCAGGCGCAGCGTTTTTTAGATTTTTTGCACGAAAATTCTAGCCTGCCGATTTCCACTAAACATATTTTATTGGGCGGCTCGCATATTCCACAGTTGATAACAGAATCATTACAAAATCAAGGTGTTACCCCTTATTGCGGTTATGGAATGACAGAAATGGCATCCACTATTTTTGCCAAAGTTGCAGACGGTACAGCAGGCGTAGGGCAGCCACTTTTGGGGCGAGAATGGCGCATTGTAAACGATGAAATTTGGCTAAAAGGGGCGGGCTTGGCTTTGGGCTATTGGCAGAATGGCGATATTATTTCCCTTTGCAACCAACAGGGTTTTTTGCAGACTAAGGATAAAGGTCAATGGCAAAATGGGGAGTTGGCTATTTTAGGGCGAGTGGATAATCAATTTATTTCAGGGGGAGAAAATATTCAACCTGAGGAAATTGAGAATTTATTATTACAGAATAAACAAGTTAAAAATGTATTTATTGTACCGAAAAAAGATCCCGAATTTGGCGAGCGTCCAATCGCACTGATCGAGTTTAATGCCAGTGATGATTTTTCGCAACAAGTGAAATATCTTCAAATTTGGTTAGTCCCTAAATTAGAAAAATTTAAACAACCCATTGCCTATTTCCCTTTAAATGAATTGTTAGAAAATATACCGAAAAGTGGTATAAAAATTTCTCGTCATTTATTAAAGACACTGGCTGAAAAATTCATATAGGATAATTAAGGAATAAAAATATGAACCTAATAAACAAAATAACGCACTTTATTTGTTCTATCGTATTTTTCATTTTTCTTACAATTATTCCGGCCTACGGTAATTTACCTAGCCATAGTTTTTTAGAGCAATCTTTAAAACAAGCACAAAGCCTTGATCAAAGTATTCTGAAAAATCAACAGGCGGTCGAAGACTGGCAAGAAAGTTTATTACTATTAGAAAAAATTAAGGAACAACAATCTGCCAATAATACGCTCAATAAAATAATTGATGATACGCCAATGGCATTATTATCTGCTCAAAAATCGATTGAGAGTTTAAAAAACAATTCCTCACAAAATGATCTAGATGACTTACCATTAACTGAATTACAAAGTGAACTCATCAGTACGCAAAATAAATTACAATTAAATCAAACAGATTTAGCGAACATTAATTCAAAAATTGTTGCTCAACGTGCTGCCCCCGAACGAGCACAAAATAGTTTAACTTCCAATCTTATTAAAACCCAAAATATTGAAAAAAAATTATTTGCAACCGATGTAACGGAATCTCAAAAAACAAAATTAAATTTACAACTACGTTTAATTCAATTACAAAATAATTATAATCAACTGTTACTCCAAGGGGATAGTAAACTATTATCTCTTTACTCTTCGCAATTAGAAGCAAAAAAATTAGCACAATATCAATTACAACAGCAACAATCTGCGCTACAAAATCTAATTAACCATCGAAAATTACAAGAGAGGCAGCAACAGGCTACAGAATTAGAACTGGCACAGCGTGAAGATAAAAATGTTAACCCTATTATTCAAAAGGAACAGCAAAAAAATGTTGCACTGAGTCAAGAACTTGTAAGACAAACTACAAAACTCAATGCTTTATCTCAGGATAATTTACGCATAAAATCTGTATTAAATAATCTTCAGCAAACGCAACGTAATATTAATGAACAAATTAGTGCATTGCAGGGAACATTAGTTTTATCACGAATTATCAATAAACAAAAACAATTATTGCCACAAGATAAACTAATCAATGGTTTATCAAAACAAATAACGGAGCTACGAGTAAGTATTTTTGATTTAACAGAATTACGGGATAGTTTATATGATACACATACCTATGCTGCTAATCTGTTAAGAGATAGAAATATTATCCTTTCCAACCAAGAAAGTAAATTATTGCAAAACATTTTACAAGAACGTTATCGTTTATTGTCTGATGAAATTAACTTATTAAATAATCAACTCAATTTATCTATCAATATTGAGTTAAATCAAAAACAAGTAACCTCAATTAGTGATTCATTAGAAGATCAATTACAGCAACAAAGCTTTTGGGTAAGAAGTAATTCACCGATTAATTTGTCGTGGTTTAGTAGTTTTTTACCTAGATTAAAAGTTGAACTACAAGAACTGCATCAGCAATTAAGTATTTTTCACTGGAAAAGATATGAACTATTTAATGGATTTAGTATCTTAACAGGTATATTAATTTTAGTATTATTCACGATTTCTGGAGTTGTTTTTAGTCAACGAAAACATATTGAAAACCGGTTATCTAGTATTAACAGCTGTGTAAATACATTAAAAAAAGATCGTCAACGTTATACACCTGAAACATTATTTTTGAACTTAATCCAATCAATTCCGAGTACCGCACTCGTTTTAGCAGCATTGTTACTTATTAGTTTTTTATTCTTTGATCATCCGGTGGTTGCGTGGGCTTGGTCTGTAAGAATGGCAATGTTTTGGCTATTTTTTATGTTTATATTAAGGGTATTCAATCCTAGCCCTAATAGTGTAGGGGCACGTCAATTTGGCATTAGTCAACGAAGTTTAAGTAAATTTACTGATGTAGTAAAAAGTTCAATTATTGTGAGTTATTTATGGTTAAATGCTTCAATTTTAACCCATTTAGATGGTGGGGTAAGTAATGATGTTATTGGGCAAGTGATAACCTTAGGGGTTTTAGTTTTCTCATTACTGGTTATTGTGCCTAAAATTCGCCACGCATTTACTACTTACCAACGTGAGGCGAAAATTCAAGAGGGAATATTTCCTATTTTATATGTTTCGATTAATATTATTTCATTTATTGCGCCGATTGGACTGATCATTTTAATTGGTATTGGATATTATTACACGGCGATAAAATTAATGCGACATTTAATTTTATCGTATTTTGTGTTTATTTTATGGATTGTATTAAAAGATAGTATTTACCGTTCTTTATTATTATTTTCACGCCGTTTATCTTATCGCCGATTATTAGAAAAACAGGCGAAAGCACGTGAGAAAAATAAAGCAAAACAGCAAGAAGATGATGTTTCCCAAGAACGTGATGAAAGTTTTATCCAATTTCAAAAAGAAGAAGATGAATTGATGACCGTTGCGAAAATCAAAGACCAAGTATTACGTGTTGTTGATTTAGGGTTATTTTTAGCATTGATTGGTGGAATGTATTGGGTTTGGTCAGATTTAATAACCGTTGCTTATTATTTGGAAGGTATCACTCTTTGGGAGCAGCAAATTACCACAGCCACTGGCACGATGATTGAAGCGGTAACCCTATGGAATTTACTAATTGCAATGATTATTTTATTAGGTACTTATGCTTTAGTGCGTAATTTACCTGGTCTTTTAGAAGTTATTATATTTTCTCATATTAAATTATCGCAAGGCACACCTTATACGATAACTACGTTATTAACCTATTTTATTGTTGCATTAGGTGCAGCGAGTGCATTTTCTACTTTGGGTATGTCGTGGAATAAATTGCAATGGTTATTCGCTGCACTTTCTGTAGGTTTAGGGTTTGGTTTACAAGAAATATTCGCAAACTTTGTTTCAGGTATTATTATTTTATTTGAACGTCCAGTACGTATTGGGGACGTGGTGACCATCGGTAATTATTCAGGCACAGTTTCTCGTATTCGTATTCGTTCAACAACCATTGTAGATTTTGACCGTAAAGAAATTATTGTACCGAATAAAGCTTTTGTAACAGAACGTATTATTAACTGGGCATTATCAAATTCTATTACAAGGGTTAAAATCTATTTAGGTGTAGCTTATGGTTCGGATTTGGAATTAGTAAAAAAACTTTTATTAGATATTGCCGATGAATGCCCATTCGCTTTAAAAGAGCCAAAACCATCAGTCTATTTTTTGAGTTTTGGTGCAAGTACATTGGATCACGAGTTACGGGTATATGTTAATGATGTTGGGCATCGTAATAAAACCATTGATTATGTGAACCATTGTATTAATAAACGTTTTGCAGAACATAATATTGATATTGCGTACAATCAATTAGATGTTTATATAAAGAACACATCAAGTAATGAAGAAATTAAATTAGAGAGTCGAGTAACAAAATAAGCTAGGCCGGAATATTAGAGGAAATTTTAAAATGGCAGGAAATACCTTAGGAAAACTTTTTCAAATAACGACCTTTGGCGAGTCTCACGGCATTGCACTGGGGGCTATCGTTGACGGTGTTCCGCCGAATATGCCATTGAGCGAGGCGGATATTCAGCTAGAGTTGGATCGCCGTAAACCAGGTCAGAATCAATTTACTACGCCACGCCGAGAGGGCGATCAAGTGCGGATTTTATCAGGTGTTTTTGAGGGCAAAACCATAGGCACGCCCATTGGACTTTTGATTGAAAATGAAGATGTGCGTGGGCGTGATTATTCAGAAATTAGCCAAAAATTCCGACCTAACCACGGCGACTTTACTTATCAGCAAAAGTACGGCATTCGTGATTATCGTGGCGGTGGGCGAGCATCCGCTCGTGAAACAGCAATGCGTGTTGCGGCTGGGGCGATTGCGAAGAAATTTTTGCGTACGCACTTAAATGTGGAAGTGCGGGCGTATGTTTGTCAAATTGGTGCCGAAAAAATCGCCCCTCATATTGACCCAAACCAACCTGAACAAATTGATTGGTCATTCGTCAACAGTAACCCATTTTTCAGCCCTGATTCAGCGGTGATTCCACGTTGGGATCAGCTATTACGTGAAATAAAAAAAGCTGGCGACTCCGTAGGGGCGATGGTGCAAATTGTGGCAACCAATGTACCAGTAGGCTTGGGGGAGCCAGTGTTTGATCGCCTTGATGCAGACTTAGCGAAAGCGCTGATGTCTATCAATGCGGTGAAAGGCGTGGAAATTGGCGATGGAATGGCGGTAGCCAGCCAGCGTGGTAGCACTGGGCGTGATGAAATGACGCAAGAGGGCTTTCTGGCGAATCACGCAGGCGGTGTGCTGGCGGGCATTAGCTCAGGGCAAAATATTCTGGCTCGCATTGCCTTAAAACCGACACCAAGCATTAAAATTGCTGGGCAAACCTTAACGACTACTGGTGAAACCTGTGAAATTAGCACCAAAGGACGGCACGATCCTTGCGTGGGCATTCGTGCAGTACCGATCGCAGAGGCAATGGTGGCCTTAGTATTGATGGATCATTGGCTACGTTTTCGAGGGCAATGTGGTGAATAAGAAAAACATAATAAAAACGGCAATTTTTAGCGTTTTTGTTGGGCTAACCATTCTGCCTTTGCAGGCCGCTGGCTGGGAGCAATTTAAAAAGCCAGTGGCAGGCAAACCCAACGCCATTGGTAAATACACGAACGGCTGTTTAATCGGCGCACAAGCGTTGCCTTTCGATGGCGAGGGCTATCAAATTGTACGTCGTGAAAAATTGCGTTATTTTGCTCACCCCGAAATGTACAGCTATCTCATTGATTTAGGACATAAAATTCATAAATCTCATTTACCAGAAATGCTTGTAAGCGACATTGCAATGCCAGCTGGTGGGCGCTTTGCCAGTGGTGGACATTCCAGCCATCAGCTCGGTTTGGACGTGGATATTTGGTTTAAAATGGGCAAGCTAACTCAAGCTCAAGCACAGCACTCCACAGGTTTGGCTCGTTATATGGTGAACGAAAGCAACCATACAATGACCCGAGACTGGGGGCGTTCACAGGCTAAATTGCTGGAACTGGCGGCGAAAGATCCAAGAGTGGCACGCATTTTTGTGAACCCAATGGTGAAAATTAAACTGTGTGAAACTTTGCCGAAAGCACAACGTGGCTGGTTGCATAAAGTGCGACCGTGGTTTGGGCATAACGATCACTTCCACGTGCGTTTAAATTGCCCGAAAGGTTCGCCTTATTGTGAAAACCAAGCCGCAGTGCCAGCAGGTGATGGTTGCAATGCAACCTTATATTCTTGGCTTGAACCGAAAAGGCCAAGCCATAAAGTGCATAAAGCGATCATTCCACCGCCCCCAGTGTTGTGTCAGATGTTGTTGGATAAGCATAAATCGTAGGCTGGAATTTTTGTCAAAATTTTGACGGAGGCAGTATGAGTGTAGAGATTTTGTTGGTGCTATTTTGCATCGCTTGCTTAGCAGGTTTTATTGATTCAATGGCAGGGGGCGGCGGTTTGTTGACCATTCCCGCCTTGTTAATGGCAGGCTTGCCGCCAGCATTGGCGTTGGGAACTAACAAATTGCAAGCCTGTGGCGGTGCATTTTCAGCAAGCTGGTATTTTTATCGGCGAGGTTTAGTGAATCTGCGTGCCATTTGGCTTTTGATTACAATGACCTTCATCGGTGCTGCCATCGGTACTTGGCTCATTCAGCGACTTGATCCTCATTATGTCAAATTGGCGTTGCCGTTTTTAATCGTGGCGGTGGGACTTTATTTTTTATTTACCCCTAATCTTGGCAAACAAGACACCAAGCAACGTTTAAGCTATACCGCTTTTGCATTTACAGCGAGCCTAGCACTTGGATTTTATGATGGTTTCTTTGGGCCTGGTTCAGGTTCTTTGCTCTGTTTAGCCTTTGTTACCTTGCTGGGTTTTAACCTAACGAATGCTACCGCTCACAGCAAAGTGCTAAATTTCACCTCCAATATCGTATCACTTAGCGTGTTCGCACTCGGAGGACAAGTGTGGTGGAGCGTTGGGGCAGTAATGCTTGTGGGGCAGATCATAGGCGCGCAATTAGGGGCAAAATTGGTCCTCACCAAAGGACAGCGTTTGATTCGCCCAATGGTGGTGGCGATGGCCTTTTTAATGAGCGTAAAAATGCTTTACGAACAATATGGGGCGTAAGTGGGCTATAAAGTTGTTTTGCTTGAGAAAATTTATATAATCACCGCCCTTTGACACAATTTACAGGAAAGACAATGACACAAAATACCCGTTACACCGCTCGAGTCGGCTACAAGCCACGTTGGCTGTGGTCGTTTTTATTGCCACGCTATTGGGGCGTGTGGCTGGGCGTGGCGGCGTTACTGTTGCTGGGGCTTATGCCGTTTCGCTGGCGAGATAAACTGGCACACAAGCTAGGGGTTATTATTGGTCGCAAAGCAAAAAAACAACATAAACGTGCGAATGTGAACTTACAGCTTTGTTTTCCAAATTGGACGCAAAGCCAGCGTGAACAGGTGATTGATGAAATGTTTGTGCTGGTCACGCAAGTGATGTTGGGGATTGGCGAAGTCGCCCTATCATCGCCACAGAAATTACACCAACGTTGTGAATTTGTAGGGCTGGAATATTTAACAAAATTTCGTGAGCAAGGGCAAAATGTCATTTTAATGGTGCCGCACGGTTGGGCGATTGACACTGCGGGCATTTTGTTACGCAGCTTAAATTTACCTGTTATGGCAATGTACAACCCACACCGCAATCCGCTGGTGGATTGGCTTTGGACGAAAGTGCGTTTGCGTTTCGGCGGTGGTGCGCACGCACGCCAAAACGGCATTAAACCGTTCTTAACCGCTGTTCGTAAAGGGGACATTGGCTATTATTTGCCAGATGAAGATTATGGCGAGGCGTTGAGCGTATACGCTGATTTTTTCGCCACATATAAAGCAACTCTGCCAAGTCTTGGCAAAATGGCAAAATTAACCAAAGCGGTGGTGATTCCAATGTTTCCAAGCTATGACGCACAAAAAGGTAAATACATTTTTGATTTCCGTGAACCGTTAGTTTTAGGCGATGATGATCTAAGTAGTGCTCGTGCAATGAATGCGGTCATTGAAGACTTTGTAACGCCTGACCCTGCGCAATATGTGTGGATTTTGCGTATTTTAAAAACACGAAAAGATGGTACAAATATTTATTGTTAGCTTGAAATTGTGTTAAAATGTTGCGTTTTCGTTAATTTATCAATCAATCAAGGGTAGCACTCAATGCACAAAACCGATCTGATTAAATCATCTATCGAATCTATTCCAGATTACCCAAAAGCAGGAATTATTTTCCGTGATATTACTTCCTTATTAGAAAATCCAGCTGCATTTGCCGCCTGTATTGAACTGATAGTGGCTGAATTTAAAAATAAAAATATCACCAAAGTGATTGGCACTGAAAGCCGTGGTTTTATTTTTGGAGCGCCAGTGGCACTTGCGTTGGAGGTTCCTTTTGTTTTAGTACGCAAACCAGGCAAACTTCCACGTGAAGTATTGGCTCAATCTTATCAACTTGAATATGGTCAAGACACCTTAGAAATTCACACAGATGCCGTAAAAGCAGGGGATAATGTCTTAATCATTGACGATCTACTCGCCACAGGCGGTACGGTTGAGGCAACCATTAAATTGGTTGAACGTTTAGGCGGTGAAGTGAAACACGCAGCCTTCGTTATCAACTTGCCTGATCTCGGGGGCGAGGCTCGTTTAGAAAAAATGGGCATTGACTGCTTCAGCTTGGTAGATTTTGCCGGCCACTAATTCCTAAATGCGAGCCTTTGGGCTCGCTTCTTTTTATCAAAATATCCAAATCTTTCTTATGAGTTATCAAGTTTTAGCGCGAAAATTCCGGCCTGCCACTTTTAAAGAAGTTGTCGGGCAGCAGCACGTTTTAACGGCTTTAAGCAATGGTTTAGCCAATAGCCGCCTACATCACGCTTATTTATTTTCAGGCACACGTGGCGTGGGGAAAACGTCCATCGCACGTTTATTCGCCAAAGGATTAAACTGTGAAAACGGCCCAACGGCGACACCTTGCGGCGAGTGTGAAAATTGCAAAGCCATTGATGAAGGCCGTTTTATTGATTTAATCGAAATTGATGCCGCCTCTCGCACTAAGGTGGAAGACACCAGAGAACTGCTTGATAACGTGCAGTACAAGCCAGCGCAAGGGCGTTACAAAGTGTACTTAATTGACGAAGTGCATATGCTATCCCGCCATTCCTTCAATGCGTTGCTGAAAACGTTGGAAGAGCCACCAGAATATGTGAAATTTTTGCTTGCCACAACGGATCCGCAAAAATTGCCTGTAACAATTTTGTCGCGCTGTATGCAGTTTCACTTAAAGGCCTTGCCGCCAGAGCAAATTGCCAGTCATTTGGAAAATATTCTTACTCAAGAAAACATCGCCTTTGAAAGCCGTGCCATTTTACGTTTAGCCGATGCCGCACAAGGCAGTGTACGTGATGCCCTAAGTTTAACGGATCAAGCTATCGCTCTTGGCGGTGGCGAGAATATTACCTTCGAAACGGTCAAAGAAATGCTCGGCTTGCTTGATGAACGTCAGCCACGAGCCGTGTTAATGGCACTCGCTGAGGGGAATGGTGAAAAATTAATGGCAGCGTTGGACGACATCGCCCAAGATGGTGGCGATTGGCAACGTTTGTTAGATAGCGTGCTGGCTTTATTGCACCAAGTGGCGTTGTGGCAGGCGTTACCTAATGCAAACCGTGATGTGGCTAGCACTTCGTACGATGAGAATTTACAAAAAGATCTCGCCTACTGGGGCGAACATATCGCACCGCAAGATGTGCAGTTGTTTTACCAAATCATTTTGCAAGGTCGTGGGGAATTGACGGTGAGCGCTCATCCACGCCATGCTGCGGAAATGATTTTATTGCGAGCATTAGCCTTTCACCCAAAGTTTAGTCAGGCGCAGCATTTAGTGGCTGTTGCGCCTGTCAACGCCGAAACGCCATCAGCCGTTTCAGTGGTACCACGCGCAAAACCCAAAATAGTTACGCCGCCTGTGCCACAGTCTGCACCACAGGTAGCACAAACGCAAACGGTGGTTCAAGTGCCAGTGCATAATGAATGGCATAAACCGAAATCTGCACAAACCAGCGTTACACCGCTACCTAAAACACCGCCTAAACGCAAAGCGAAAGCAGCGGTTCTTGATGCAGAGCATTACCGCTGGCAATGGCAGGACAAAGCCTTAGATGTGGTGGAAACTGGCACCAAGCCCTCAGAAATTAAAGCGGCGCTGAATACGCTGATCAGTGCAGAAATGCACGCTTACATCACGCAAAAAACGCAACAGGAAAATGACTGGGCGGCATTGATTGAACGTTTACCCTTGGAGGCGTTTGAACGTGGCTTTGCCTTGCAATGCGTGTTGTTGGAAAAAACGGCAGAGCAGATACGTCTAGGCGTGCGTTCACACTTTGCAGGGCAGCGTGGGCGCTATGAAATACCGCTCACCAAGGCTTTGCAAAAACAGCTCGGCAATGTACAGGTGTCTTACGAAGAAAATGACGATTTGGCGAATCCTACCGTACTGGAATACCAACAATCACTTTATCAAACCCTTTGCCACCAAGCCCAGCAAGCCACTGAAAGCGATGAAAAATTAGCACTGATTTTAAAAGAATTTGATGCCACTATCGTAACGGAAACCATCCGTCCAAGTAGTGGTTTGATTGTGCATTAATATCGTCTTAAATTGCTAGGTCGGAATATTTCTCAAAATTTTGACAAAAATTCCGGCCTTGGTTTACGGTATAAAAATCTCCAGAAGTTTTTAGGAGCTTCTGGGGATTTTGTGTTTTTAGTGCTTAGCGCATTGTTACAAACTCTTCGGAGCCTGTTGGGTGAATGGCGACGGTGTTGTCGAAGTCTGCTTTGGTTGCCCCCATTTTGATGGCTACGGCAAAACCTTGAATCATTTCGTCAACGCCAAAACCGATGCCGTGTAAGCCCACGATTTTTTGGTTGTCTCCTGCACAAACGAGTTTCATTCGGCAAGGTTGGCGGTATTTTGGATCGCCAATGGCGGTGAACATCGGCGTAAAGCTACTTTTGTACACAGTGACTGCATCTTTACCATATTTTTCAATGGCTTGCGGTTCGGTTAAGCCTACGCTGCCAATCGGTGGGTGAGAGAAAACCACCGATGGCACAAGGTGGTAGTCGAGGTGTTCGTTAGGTTTATTGTTGAATAAACGTTCAGATAAACGACGACCAGCCGCAACGGCGACAGGGGTTAAGTCGATACCATTTTCCATGACATCGCCAACGGCGAAAATATTCGGCACGTTGGTATTTTGGTAAGCGTCAACTTTGATGAAACCACGTGCGTTTGTTTCCACGCCAGCAGCACTTAGGTTTAAGCCTGCTGTTGCAGGGGAGCGACCGATAGCCCAAATGACGCAGTCAACGGTAACGGATTTGCCGTCTACGAAGAATAGCGTCAGGCTGTTGTCGGCATTTTTTTCTAATTTTTCAGGGACGGCAAAGGTGTGGATTTTTATGCCTTGACGTGCATATTCTTCCATTAACGTTTCTACCATCAATGGGTCGAATTGGCGTAATGGAGTGCCTTTGCGTACGCATAAATGTGTTTCTACCCCGAAGGCGTTCATCACGCCAGCGATTTCCACGGCAATGTAGCCTGCACCCACGATAGCTACACGTTTTGGTAAACTTTCGAGTTCAAAGAAACCATTGGAGTCGATACCTAATTCTGCACCTGAAATGTTTGGCAGAGCAGGTTTGCCACCAACAGCGATGAGGATTTTATCTGCGGTGATTTGTTCGCCATTAACTTCTACGGTGTGGGCATCAACAAAGGTTGCATAGCCTTGAATGATATCCACGTGACGGTTGGCTAGCACGTTGTTGTAAGATTGATGAATGCGGTCAATATAGGCTTGGCGGTTTTTCACTAAGGTGGAGAAATCAAATTTTTTCACATCCACATCAAAACCGTATGCGCTGGCGTAATGGTCTAAATTTTCTGCCATTTGTGCGCCGTACCACATTACTTTTTTCGGTACGCAGCCAACATTTACACAGGTTCCGCCTAATGCTTTGGCTTCAATAATGGCACATTTTTGGCCATATTCAGCGGCACGGTTGATGGAAGCGATACCGCCACTACCACCGCCGATTGCAATGTAATCATAATGTTTTGCCATAGTAAGTTCCTCTCGTCATTGAGTTAATTATTAAAATTTCGGACAGCGAAGTGCTGAAATTTGTTGAATAAAACGTGGCAATTCTGCTTGAATACCAGAATGTTTGTTTTGCTCTGCTTCTTCACGAATATGGTCAAGTTTACGGCGTTCGGCTTTTTCTAACGCTTGGCGAGCATCGTGAGTGGGCATATCCATTACCACATCGTACAACGCCGCCATATTTGGGTATGGGCGTAGATCTTGCCCCAACGGTTTTAGCAACATTGTTAGGCGGATAACGCCTTCGGAATGGTTGCACTCACCTTGTTGCATCGCTTTGGCGATAGTTAATAGGCTGTCTTGAATGCGTTCAAAACGTGCCAAGCGGGCTTGCTGGAATTGTGTTTTTTGCTTTTGCAAGCGAATTAGAAGGCTGATTAAATAACCAACCATTACAGTGATGATAGCTAAGCCTGCGATTAAAAGAATGGTTTTCATAGCGTTATTTAAATTGGTTAATGTCAATCTGGGCGAATTGGCGGTAAAGCTCATCGCCGTTATCGTCATCTTCGTATTCGTCTTCGTTTTCAATGCCGAGCAAACTCATTAGCTCATCGATACGTGCAAGGCATTCATCAACAAAACGTTGATCGTCTTTGGATAAGGTTTTACCGCTTTCCATTGCATCCAGTAAGTTATTAAGACAGGTGTTGTTTTCAAGCTGAGATAATTCTTTTTGCCAGTCTGCTTCTGTTGGTTGCGGTTTAGGGGAGGCTGGAATATTTTCAGAAATTTTGAAATTTTTCCCAATTACGATTTCCTGCGGAATCAACGCAATTTTTTTACGGCTACCTAAGCGAGGATCGGTTTTAACCGTTGGATTTGTTTGTGTTTTTTTCTCCAACGCGCCATTTCTTGCACCTGCACTGTGGCCTTTGTGTTTGCGTTGTTTTTTTGCTTCACGGGCTTGAGCGTCTAACTCAAAGCGGGTGAGCTGTTTGCGGTTTTTTGGGAAATTGGTGGATTTATCGCTTTTACGAGCGGGCATAATGTCGCTGATTTTGCGAGTTTTTTTCTTACGTGCCATAAATTGAGTTCTCTTTTGGGTGAATGCATACATTTTGTATACAAAAAAATTGGTGTGGATTGTACCACTCTTGGAAAGGCTAAACACTATGATTTTGGCTATTGTTCTAGTCAAATAAAATGAATGAAATCGGTGTTTCGTTTATTTTCGTGCCTTTTGGGCTAATTCTGCTGCTTTACGAGCGATCAGTTGATCGGCTTTGGATTGTAATTTGGGCTTGTTCCGCAAATGTTGTTCCGTCGCAGATAATAGGATTTCTGTGCTTTTTTTGGGGGATTTTGTGGCTTTTTTATTTTGGCGAAAAAGCGACAGCCCTAAATAAGCGATGCCCCATAAGCTAAATAAAATCAATGCCCATTTGGCGATTAGCACATATTTTAAAAGGCTTAATTGCTGGGTGATTTTTAGGTAGTTGATGACATCGCTATAAATGCTATTAGAAAATAAAATAAAGAAAATAAGCAAAGCAATAATGCTGAGCTTACGCCGGAATTTTATAAGATAAAACCAAATGACTGCAGATTTAAATTGCCTAAACATAATGCGTATTTTTAAGGAAATAAACTGATGCCAAGTAAGCTTAACGCAGCTAATAAGCCTGTGGTTTTAAGTTGGCTGATGATTTTGCGTTCTTCATCCTCAATGATGATTTCCAGCTCTTCTTCGGTGTAGTCGTCTAGGGTTTGGTGGTGAACAGCTAGGCGAGCTTTGGTTTTTTGAATAGCATTTAGGCGAATGCGCTTTGCCACAGCACGCTGTACAGGTTTATAGGTAAAACGAGCAGCGTAGTCTTTCACTTCTTTAATCATTACTTATCCTTTGTTGCGTAGAGGTTAGTCTTCCATATAGCCTAAGCTACGTAAGGCGCGTTCATCGTCCGCCCAGCCAGATTTCACTTTCACCCAAAGTTCTAAATGAACTTTATTGTCGAAAAGGCGTTCCATATCTTGGCGAGCTTCGATGCCGATGGTTTTGATTTTCTGCCCTTTTGCACCGATTACCATTTTTTTCTGGCCTTCACGCTCAACGAGAATTAAGCCGTGAATTTCATAAGTGCCACGCTCGTTGACTTTAAATTGCTCAATATCCACTGTAACGGAATAAGGCAATTCATCGCCAGTAAAGCGCATTAGTTTTTCACGGATAATCTCTGATGCCATAAAGCGTTGTGAGCGATCGGTGATGTAGTCTTCAGGGTAGTGATGTACCCCTTGACGTAAGGATTGGCGAACGATTTTTTCCAAAATATCGATATTTTTCCCTTTTTCTGCGGAAATTGGCACGATGTCTTTAAATGGGAATTTAGCACTCATTTCGGTGATGAATGGCAGTAGTTCATCTTTATTTTTGATGTTATCCACTTTGTTGATGGCTAGCACGACAGGCGCTTTCACTTGGCGGAGTTTGTTTAACACCATTTCATCATCGTCCGTCCAGTGTGTACCATCTGTTAAGAAAATGATTAAATCCACATCGCCCATTGAGCTACTAGCCGCACGGTTCATTAAGCGGTTGATGGCTCGTTTTTCTTCAATGTGAAGTCCAGGTGTGTCCACATAAATAGCTTGGTATGGTCCTTCGGTTTGAATACCGAGAATGCGGTGGCGAGTAGTTTGGGCTTTACGTGATGTAATAGAGATTTTCTGCCCTAAAATTCGGTTGAGTAGGGTCGATTTCCCAACATTCGGTCGCCCTACGATGGCAATAAAGCCACAGTATTGTTCTTGTTTATGATCTGACATTTTGTTGTTGTCTTAATAAATAATCTAAAATTTCACTGGCTGCTGCTTGTTCTGCTTTGCGGCGGCTGGTTCCTTCGGCGATCACTGTTTTGCCAAAATGTGGCACATCGCACTGAATACGGAAGGTTTGACAGTGGGCTTTACCGTGTGTGCTAATAACTTGATAGGTTGGCACGGCAACGTGTTTACTTTGCAAATATTCTTGCAGGCGAGTTTTCGGATCTTTCTGGTTTTCGCCAGGCTGGATTTCTGTCAATAATTTTGTATACCAGCATTGGATGATCTCTGTGGCGGTGTTGAGATCGCTATCCAGTGAAATCGCCCCAATTACCGCCTCTAATGCATCAGCCAAAATGGAGTCTCGGCGGAAACCGCCACTTTTTAACTCGCCAGGTCCTAAACGCATAAACTCGCCAAGTTGGAATGCGTGGGCTAGCTGAGCTAAGGTTTGTTCTCGTACGAGTGTTGCTCGCATACGGCTTAACTCCCCCTCATTGCATTCAGGAAATTGGGTGAATAAGGCTCGCCCAATGGTTAAATTTAAAATCGCATCCCCTAGAAACTCCAAACGTTCATTGTGTTTTTGGGCGGCGCTACGATGGGTTAATGCTAATTGTAAATGCGCTTCATCTTTAAACTGGTACTGCAGTGTTTTTTGTAGAATCGCAAGGTTTTTCATTATTTAATCTCCGTAAAGAAACGATCAGCACGGATGCCCGTTGGCCATTCGTTTGGTTTTTTATTCAAACTTAACCAAATGAAATCCGCTTTGCCGACTAAATTCGCTTCAGGCACAAATCCCCAAAAACGGCTATCTGCACTGTTATCACGGTTATCACCCATTACAAAATATTCACCTTTCGGTACAACCCAGCGGGTTACGTTACCTTTTTGGTCAGCAAATTTTTGATAATACGCCATCACATTACGATTTGGCTGATCCCATAAAATTTTATGAGAAATATTTTGCATATCCGTTTCTGTGACCAATAAAGGATGCATATCACTGTAAATCATTTTGCCATCAGGCGTTTGCCCAATAACTTGGTAAAAACGTGAGTCTGGTACAGGTTTGCTGTAATTAAACATTTGTACTTCGCAATCTTTTTCACAAGGGTTGCCGTTTTTATTTAAAACGACAGCTAAATGGCGATTTTCACTATCGTAGAACACTTGATCACCAGGTAAGCCGATAATGCGCTTAATGTAATCTTGGTTCGGATGTGGTGGTGCCTTAAATACGACAACATCGCCGCGCTGTGGTTCATCCATTTTGAGTAGAGTTTTCTGAAAAAGCGGATCTTTTATACTATATGCGTATTTTTTGACGAGCAAAAAGTCGCCAACACACAAAGTTGGCTTCATTGAACCAGAGGGAATTTGGAATGGTTCAAAAATAAAAGAACGAATAACTAAAATCACCAACAAAATCCAAAACATTGAGGCGAAAGTTTCCGCTGGTTCTGGTGGGGTCATAATTTGTGTTTTTTCAGCGTCTGTGGTTGCATTCGCAAGCTGTTGGCGTGCTTTTGGCAACCAACGAAAACGTTTGTAATACCAAAAGCCGCCGCACAAGAGGGTTACTAAGGTTAAAATAATAGAAATGGCGTTTGCGGCACCATAGAAATCTAAAATTTTCCATAAGGCGTAAGCCCCTATCAACAGGGCAGCGAAAGCAAGGTTAGATTTAGACATAGCATTTCCTTTTATGTGCTTTTCAAAATTTTTTATTATTTTCCGACGTGGAGAATCGCCAAGAAAGCGTCTTGCGGTACTTCAACGTTACCAAGCGACTTCATTCGTTTTTTACCTTCTTTTTGTTTCTGTAAAAGTTTTTTCTTACGGCTCACATCACCGCCATAACATTTTGCCAATACGTTTTTACGTAATTGTTTCACGGTAGAACGGGCAATAATATGGTTACCGATGGCGGCTTGAATGGCGATGTCGAATTGTTGGCGTGGGATCAACTCTTTCATTTTTTCCACAAGTTCACGGCCACGATACGGCGCATTGGCTTTATGTACGATAAGCGCCAAAGCGTCCACACGGTCGCCGTTAATCATAATATCCACACGCACCATATCCGCAGTTTGGAATTTCTTGAAGTTGTAATCTAAAGAGGCATAACCACGAGAGGTGGATTTTAGGCGGTCGAAGAAGTCGAGAACCACTTCGCCCATCGGAATTTCATAAGTGAGTGCCACTTGATTGCCGTGATAAACCATATTGGTTTGTACGCCACGTTTTTCTACGCACAGGGTGATAACGTTCCCTAAATACTCTTGTGGCACGAGAATGTTACATTCCGCAATCGGTTCACGAATTTCGCTAATGTTGTTTAGCGGTGGCAGTTTCGCAGGGCTATCAATGTAGACTACGCTGCCGTCCGTTTGTTCCACTTCGTATACTACCGTTGGGGCGGTGGTGATTAAGTCTAAGTCATATTCACGTTCCAAACGTTCTTGAATGATCTCCATATGGAGCAGACCTAAGAAACCACAACGGAAACCAAAGCCTAGCGCAGAGGAGGTTTCTGGTTCGTAGAATAGGGATGCATCGTTTAGGCTCAATTTCGCTAAGGCATCACGAAACGCCTCATAATCGTCTGAACTGATTGGGAAAAGCCCAGCATAAACTTGCGGTTTTACCTTTTGGAAACCTGGTAAAACGCTGGTGGCAGGGTGGTTGTGCGTGGTGAGTGTATCGCCCACTGGTGCGCCTAAAATTTCCTTAATACCGCATACAACCCAGCCAACTTCACCAGTGTTTAATACTTCTGTATCCACTTGTTTTGGTGTGAAAATCCCTAAGCGATCCACGTTGTAGGATTGCCCTGTGGACATTACTTTGATTTTTTCCCCTTTACGAAGTTGTCCGTTTTTCACACGCACCAGCGACACAACGCCGAGATAGTTATCAAACCACGAGTCAATGATTAACGCTTGCAGTGGGGCATCAGGGGCGCCTTCGGGGGCCGGAATTTTGGCGACAATTTCTTCAAGCACTTCTTCAATACCAACGCCAGTTTTCGCTGAACAACGCACAGCATCCATTGCGTCAATGCCGACAATATCTTCAATTTCTTCCGCCACACGTTCAGGCTCGGCGGCAGGTAAATCGATTTTGTTTAAAACGGGAACCACTTCTAAATCCATTTCAATGGCGGTGTAGCAGTTCGCTAAGGTTTGAGCCTCTACGCCTTGCCCTGCGTCTACCACAAGTAATGCCCCTTCACAGGCTGCGAGTGAGCGGGAAACTTCATAGGAAAAGTCCACGTGTCCTGGTGTATCGATAAAGTTTAATTGATAGGTTTCGCCATTTTTAGCGGTGTAGTTTAGGGTAACGCTTTGGGCTTTAATGGTAATACCACGTTCACGTTCTAGATCCATTGAGTCTAAAACCTGTGCGGCCATTTCTCGGTCGGATAAGCCGCCACAGGTTTGAATTAAGCGATCAGAAAGGGTGGATTTGCCGTGGTCAATGTGGGCAATGATGGAAAAGTTACGAATATTTTTCATTGAGCTCATAAAATTATATTTTGTAAAACGGAATTAAGCTGGCGATTGTACGATAAACTTGCGTCAGTAGCTAGATTGTCGTGAAAACAAATGGCGGTATTTTGCATAAAAAACGAAGGCCGGAATATTTACAAAATTTTTGAAAATATTCCGACCTAGAACATAAGGAATAATCAGAGAATTATTCAGAAATCATTACCATCGCTGGGCGGATCACTCGACCGTTTAACGTATAACCTTTTTGGAGTACGTTGGTGATTTTATTGGAGTCCATTCCATCTACTTTTTCTTGTTTGATGGCGTGGTGTAAGTCAGGGTTGAAAGCATCGCCAACTTCGCCGACCGCTTTAATGCCGTATTGTTCTACGGTTTTTAAGAAACCTTGAAGGGTTAAGCTTACGCCGTCAAGTACCGCTTTGGCGTTGTCGATAGCGTGATCCGTTGGGGTTTGCAAGGCACGTTCTAAGTTATCGATGGTTTCGAGTAAATCTTTACCGAACTTTTCAAGAGCGAACTTGTGGGCTTTTTCCACATCTTGTGCGGCACGGCGGCGAATGTTATCCATTTCCGCACGAGCGCGCAGTTGTAATTCTTGTTCTTTTTGTACCGCAGCTTGTTGCGCTTCGGCTAACTGTGCTTCAAGCTCGCTAATGCGTGCTTGCGCTTGGCTGAGTAAATCCTCATTTTCAGGTTGAACTGATTGGGTTTCTTGTCCTTCGGTTTGAGTGGCTTGGTTTTCTTCTTGATGAGTTTCTTGATGTTTAGACATTGTTCCTTCCTTATTGATGGGACTAAAAATAAACAGGCATTCTAGCAAATGGTCAATGCTAGAAATGCCGTGAGATTGCGTGTAATATAACGACAAATTTTGCAATTGCAAGGGCGAGAAATACATTTCGCAATTTTCAAAAAATGACAGATTTTAATTCATTTCACATCAACCAAACAGCGTGCCATAAAGCACATAATGCGTTACACACAACCTTTAGAACCATTGCTTTAGCGGGGCGACCACGTGGTGATAATAATCTTCAAATGCACAAAAATTTGTTTCAATGGCTTTCTGAAAAAGGCTATCACGTGCTGGTGGAGCGTGCGGTGGGCGAGCGTTTAGATTTGCCAGCACAACACATTGCCGACTTTGAAGAATTTGGTCAGCTGGCACAGCTTGTCATTGTGATTGGTGGCGATGGTAATATGTTGGCACGTGCGAGAATTTTGGCTCGTTACGATGTACCGTTGATTGGTATCAATCGAGGCAACTTGGGCTTTTTAACGGATATTGATCCTAAGAATGTGTATGCCGAGCTTGAGGCTTGTCTCGTGAAAGGTGAGTTTTTTGTGGAAGAGCGTTTTCTGTTGACGGTAAAAATCGAGCGTCAAGGGGCATTTGTGGCAGGGGGCTGTGCGGTGAATGAAATTGTGGTTCACCCAGCAAAAATTGCCCATATGATCGATTTTCACGTGCATATCAATGGGAAATTTGCCTTTTCTCAACGCTCCGATGGCTTGATTCTATCCACACCGACTGGCTCAACCGCTTATTCCCTCTCCGCTGGTGGACCGATTATGACCCCTGAACTCAATGCGATTGCCTTAGTGCCGATGTTTCCACACACTTTATCATCACGTCCCTTAGTGATTGACGGCAACAGCGAAATTGCCATCCGTTTTTCTCATTCCTACCATACGGATTTAGAAGTCAGTTGTGATAGTCAGCTAACCTTAGATCTTACGCCTGATGACGTGGTTCACGTGACTAAAAGCGACTATCGTTTAAGGTTGCTACATTTAAAAAGTTACAACTATTACAAAGTGCTAAGCACGAAGCTAGGTTGGTTTAAAAATAGTTAAAAAAAGCTTGCCAGTTGGCAAGCTTTTTTGTTTATGCCCAGTATTGGTTGATTTGCTCGTGAATGGCTTGGGCGGTGGCTTGTCCTTTTTCACCAACTAAGGCACGCCCTGCGATAAAGGCTTTGGCGTTTTTGATGTCTTTGAAAAGGTGAATATCCTGTGGCACGATACCGCCTGTAATGGAAAGCTCTAAGCCCATATCGGATAAGGCTTTCATTAATTCCACATCCGCTTGTGTCCAGCCTTTGCCTGCGAGTTCAGCATCACGTGAGCGGTGATAAATGGCTTGTTTTACGCCAAGATCGAGCCAATCTTGAGCGTCTTTTAATGTCCAGTTGCCATAAATTTCAATTTGAATTTCTTTTTTAACGGCTAATTCAGGGTGAGCGGCGTTAAATTCATCGGCAACTTTTTTGCACGCCGCTTGGGTGGCAGGGTGAGCGGCGGCAGAAACGGTGAGCCAGTCTGCGCCCGCTTCAAATGCCATTTTTGCAAGAATGGCACCGCCATCGGTGGTTTTTAAATCGCACACGATGATTTTGTTAGGGTGCAATGCTCGTAGTACGGATACCGCTTTCATTCCTTCGGCACAGGCTAAAATCGTGCCGATTTCAATAATATCCACAAGATTTTCTGCTTGTTTGGCAGAGTCAACGGCAGTTTCTAGGTTGGTTGCGTCTAAGGCAATTTGTAACATTGGTTTCATTGGATTTTCCTTATGTATAAACGAATTAAAGGGCGGCGAGTGCGTCATCAATGACACGCAATACGTCATCAGTGTTTTGGCAGGCGATGAATTTCTCGATATTCACACCAGTTTCGCTGTCAGGGTCGTCAAGTACTTGGGTGATTTGCACAAGACCTTCCATATGGGCGTTGGCATCACTACCTGCGAGTGCGATCATCATTCGCACAGGTTCATCTTCACCGTCAAAGAAAATGTTATTTTTGAACGTGACAAGTGAAAAACCACTTTTGATTACGCCGTCTTCTGGGCGTGCGTGAGGCATTGCCAAACCTGGTGCGAGAATGATGTAAGGGCCGTGTGCTTCAATGCCTTTTACAATGTTGTGATAGTAGCGTGGATCAACACAGCCTGCTTGTTCAAGTAAGTCTACGGCAATTTTGATGGCGGATTGCCAGTCGTTTGCCGTTTGGTGCAATTTAATGGCGTTATTTTCAACTAAAGATTGGCGTAACATTGTTGTTCTCCATTAGGTTTTAAGTAGGGTTGAACGTCTGCTAAGCCAGTTATGTGCTGGCTTAGCTAGGCCGGATTAATTTTGATAATTTTGGTATTTATCAATTAAGCCGAGTAAATCTTCGCCGAATGATTGTGGGTTAAGCATATTTTGTACGCCGAGTACGGATACACGTTCAGGGGCTTGGATTTCATTTTGTAAGTGTTTTGAGCAAACGATGATGTCAACGCTGTCTAATTTGCCTTTGTAGTCGGTAACCGCACAGCTATCCATTATGTTGGCAATGTGGCGTTTGTCGAGCCAGCCTTTAATTTTCATTTTCATCATCATTGAAGAACCTTGTCCGCTACCACATACCGCAAGAATGCGTACAGGACGTTCACTAAAGCGTAAGCCTTCACTGTCGGTAGTTGGGTCTTCGGTGTGTTCTTGTTCTTTTGGATCTAAGTCGTAGCCGTGAAGTTGTTCAAGGGTAATGCCAAGTTCAGCGGCTTTGGCTTCTTCGGCACGTAATTCACGGCTTGCGAAGAACATATACACCATTGAAAGGGCAACAATAACAAAGAAGAAACCTGGAATGCTGACGATACCTTGTAGCACAGGTGGGAAGAATAACGCCCAGTCCGCCATACCCATCCAACCGTTGAACATAGCGCCTTGTGTGGCGAGTAATTGAATAACCCACGCTGAGCCGAATATTTCAATCATACCCATTACGAAACAGACTTTCATTACTGCTTTCCAGCCGCCGAATTTGTTGGCGAACACACCAATCGTGGCGTTAGAGAAGAACATTGGAATAAAGCCTGGAATGATGAGTACAGGCGCACCAACGGCAAGCAAGATCCCCACCGCAACGAATTGACCAATCGCACCCCACATAAAGCCGAATACCATTGCGTTTGGTGAGAACGCATAAATTGCAGCACAGTCAATGGCGAGTACAGAGTTTGGAATTAAGCGTTCGGAAATACCTTTGAAGGCCTCAGAAAGTTCTGCAACGAACATACGTACACCAGTTACGATCACTTGAATGGCAACGGCGAATTTCAAGCCAGTTTCTAAGATGTACATAATCCAGTGGGTTTTTCCAGCCATCGCTTGTAGATTGGTTAAACCGAAAGAGAGCAAGATAATGCCGAAGAAGACGGTCATCACTAATGCTGTGGCAGAAATGCTATCGTGGAAAATGTGTAACCATTTTGGCAAATCCATATGATCCACGCTGTCTTCTTTGTTACCGAGTTTTGGTGCTACTTTGGTCGCAATCCAAGAGGCGAATTGTTGTTGGTGACCAATAGAGAACCCTGCACCACCTGTTACCGCTTGGGTTGGTTTGTACATAATGTTGGAGCTAATCCCCCAATAAAGTGCCATTAGTACCGCCGTGTAAATTACCGTTTCCCACATTGAGGCACCGATAATCATATAGAACACCGCCACCAAGCCTGCTTGCTGGAACATAATATGCCCTGTGAGCATAATGGTGCGAATCCCTGTCCAGCGGCGCAATAACACCAGCACAATGTTTAAGGCTAGCGCCGCTAAAACGGCATAGCCAACCCACGCATAATGTTCCCCCATTGTTTGGATCGTGGCTTGCATTGATGTGTAAGGGTCGATCACCGCGCCTGTTAGGCCGTGATATTCCGCTAATTTTGTGATGATAGGCTTAAAGCTTTTAACCAACACGCCAGCACCAATTTGTACCATCATAAAACCGACAATCGTTTTAATTGTCCCTTTGATGATGGTTGTCGTATCTTTTTTAAGCAAAATATAGCCTAAACAAGCGACAATACCGAGTAGAAAAGGAGCTTTTGAAAGAACTTGCGTATTAAAGCCTAAGAATAGATTGTAAATTGTTTCCATAGTTACACCTTTATTGTGTAGTTGATGAAATGGTCGTTGTTGGAATGGCACAGTATTTATAAGGTCATTCTACGGTAGCAGTATATGCTCAAAAATTGATTAGTAAATGATTGCTTTGATTATTTGTGATCAATATCACATTATTTTTGTGAATTTTTACTGTTTGATGATTTCTTAGCTCCTGCAAATCGTCAGTCGGTAGCCTGATAAAATACAATAGTCTTTTTCTTTGCTTGCTAAAAATGATTAAAAATGACTTTACAAACAGAATTTGATTACCTATGATTTGTTTTGATTTTTTAAGGTTGCGTTCAAAGGAGAACAATATGAGCAAAGTGAATGAAATTAACCGTGAAAGTTGGATTCTATCAACCTTTCCAGAGTGGGGAACGTGGTTAAATGAAGAAATTGAAAACGAAGAAGTGCCAGCAAACAACGTTGCAATGTGGTGGCTCGGTTGTGTTGGGCTTTGGGTTAAAACACCAGGCAATGCCAATATTTGTATCGACTTATGGTGTGGTCGTGGCAAAGCAACTAAGCAAGTGAAGGATATGGTACGTGGTCATCAAATGGCTAATATGTCTGGTGTGCGTAAACTTCAACCAAATTTACGTAATTCCGTTACCGTTTTAGATCCTTTTGCCATCAATCAAGTGGATGCCATTGTGGCGACACACTATCACAATGATCACATTGACGTGAATGTTGCCGCAGCGGTGATCAATAATCCAAACTTGGATCACGTGAAATTCATAGGGCCGAAATATTGCGTCAAAATGTGGACAAACTGGGGCGTGCCAGAAGATCGCTGTATCGTGGTTAAACCAGGCGATAGCATTAAGATCAAAGATCTTGAATTGATTGCCCTTGATTCCTTTGACCGTACTTGCTTAGTCACCTTACCAGCCAAAGGTGCGGATGATAATGAACTCGCAGGCATTTGCCCAAGTGATGAAGAAATGGGCGAAAAAGCGGTGAATTATTTAATCAAAACACCAGGCGGCAATATTTATCACTCAGGGGATAGCCATTATTCTATTTATTACGCAAAACACGGTAAAGATTATGATATTGATGTTGCTTTGGGTAGCTATGGTGAAAACCCAGTCGGTATTCAAGATAAAATGACCTCTGTGGATATTTTACGAATGGCGGAATGCTTGCGCACCGATGTGGTTATTCCTGTTCACCACGATATTTGGACAAACTTCCAAGCGAACACCGATGAAATTTTAATGCTTTACCATATGCGTAAAAACCGTTTGCAGTACAAATTCCATCCATTTATTTGGGAAGTAGGCGGCAAATATGTTTACCCACGTGATAAAGACTTGACGGAATATCATCACCCACGTGGCTTTGATGATTGCTTTGAACAAGAACCAAACGTGCCATTTAAATCAATCTTATAGTTTTTTACCGTATTCTATCAAAATTAATCAAATTTAATCAGGGTGCGGTGTTTTTTAAGTTTGTTTTTATGGTAATGTAGACGGTATTATTGATTTTACATTGACTTAGGAACAAACAATGAACGAAACCATAAGACACGAAAAATTATTAGCAAGATTAGCAGAAGTTCAACGACTTTCTATCCCTGAAATTATTGATTTCCTTGAAATATCGCCTGCAACCGCAAGACGAGATGTGAATAAACTGCACCAGCAAGGAAAGCTCATCAAAATTAGAAATGGGGTCGAATTTAAGGCGCAATCAGATGTTGTTAAACCAACACCGCTGTTGATAAATACCAATCACAGTGATGAAAAACAGCGTATCGCAAAAGCAGCAGCGAAATTATGCCATAACAAGGACAGCGTGATTTTAACCTGCGGCTCTACTATGTTGATGTTAGGCGAGGCGCTTTGCCAAAAAGACGTACAAATAATTACTAACTATTTACCGTTAGCCAACTATTTGATCGAACATAGTCACGAACAAGTGGTGATTATGGGGGGGCAATACAATAAAAGCCAAGCAATCACATTATCGCTAAACGCTAATGCGGAAACGTTCGTTGCGGATATTGTGTTTACGAGTGGTAAAGGTTTAACAGAACAAGGATTGTACAAAACCGATATGCTGATCGCCAATTCAGAACAGCGAATTTTAGCTAATAACCAAAAACTGGTAGTGTTACTTGACAGCTCTAAACTTGGAAAGGCTGTGGGTATGTTGTTCACTACTTTGGATCAGATTCATTTGCTCATTACGGGCAAAGAGGCAGACCCTGCCATTATCAATGCGTTACAAGCAAAAGGATTGGATATTCTTCTTGCGTAACGTAAGGAAATACTATGCGAAAACACCCATTAGGCATTTACGAGAAAGCCCTGCCGAAAAATGTGAGCTGGCAAGATCGCTTGTCCATCGCTAAAGGGGCGGGCTTTGATTTTGTGGAAATGTCCATTGATGAAACAGACGAACGCCTTGCTCGCCTTGATTGGGACAAAGCCACTCGCCTTGAATTGGTACAAGCCATTGTCAAAACTGGCGTGAGAATTCCGACTATCTGTTTATCTGCGCACCGCCGTTTTCCTTTTGGTTCCCACGATGAAACCATTCGCCAAACCGCCTATGAGATTATGCAAAAAGCGGTGGATTTAGCGGTAGATTTAGGCGTGCGCACCATTCAGCTTGCAGGCTACGATGTGTACTACGAAGAAAGTGACGCAGGCACTGTTGAGCGTTTTCAAGCAGGCTTAGAATGGGCAGTGGCGTATGCGGCTGGCAAACAAGTAACGCTTGCCGTAGAAATTATGGACACCGAATTTATCAGCTCCATTGCACGCTGGAAAAAATGGGAAAAAATTATCAACTCGCCGTGGTTCACCGTTTACCCTGACATTGGCAATTTAAGTGCGTGGAACGACAACGTCGCCGAAGAACTCGCATTGGGCATCGACAAAATTTCCGCCATTCACCTAAAAGACACCTTCAAAGTTACCCCAACGTGCAAAGGCCAATTCCGTGATGTGCCATTCGGCGAGGGTTGCGTGGATTTTGTAGCTTGTTTCAAAACCCTAAAACAGCTCAATTATCGTGGCAGTTTTTTAATTGAAATGTGGACAGAAAAATCGGACGAGCCGTTAGTGGAAATCGTGCAAGCTCGCCGTTGGATTGAGGCAAAAATGCAGGAGGCAGGCTTATGTTAGAACAATTAAAACAGCAAGTATTAGCAGCGAACCTCGCCTTGCCAAAGCACGGCTTGGTGACTTTCACTTGGGGCAACGTGTCAGGCATTGACCGAGCCACGAACGCAGTAGTGATTAAGCCATCAGGCGTGGAATATGACGGAATGACCGTAGAGGATATGGTAGTGGTTGATTTATACACAGGCGCAGTGCTGGAAGGCAACAAAAAACCGTCCTCCGACACCGCCACGCATTTAGAGCTTTACCGCCAATTTCCAAACATCGGCGGCATCGTTCACACCCACTCACGCCACGCCACTGCTTGGGCGCAAGCCGGCGAAGATATTCCCGCCTTCGGTACCACGCACGGCGATTATTTCTACGGTGGCATTCCTTGCACACGCAAAATGACGGCGGAAGAAATCGCTGGCGAATACGAACTTGAAACAGGTCACGTTATCGTGGAAACCTTCCGCCAACGCCACATCGACCCAGACCAAATGCCAGGTGTGGTGGTGTTCTCACACGGCCCATTCGCGTGGGGCAAAAGCCCAGCGGACGCAGTACACAACGCTGTTGTGATGGAAGAAATCGCCTATATGGACTTCATCACCCGCCAAATCCGCCCCAACACCACCCCAATGCAACCTGAATTGCTTGACAAACACTACCTACGCAAACACGGCAAGAATGCGTATTATGGGCAGTAGATTTGGTTAATCGCATAAAGTACAGGTCGGAATATTTGTCAAAATTTTGACGAAAATTCCGGCCTTCGTTTTTTTAGATTGGCACAAGTCACTTTTTCCAAAATCATTGAAATTTCTTTCATACAGCAAAAAAACACTTTACTGTATAAATAAACAGTTATAAAATGTGCATCTATACAGTAACGGAGGTTTTATGCTCACTCAACTTACCATTAACCAATTTGCGATTGTTCATCAACTTACCATTGAATTTCAACAAGGAATGTCTGTTATTACTGGCGAAACAGGGGCGGGAAAATCCATTGCACTAGACGCTTTGGGGATCTGCTTAGGACAACGTACAGATAGCACGATGTTACGCTTACACGATCAGCGTGCGGAAGTCTGTGCCGAATTTAATGTGAGCCATAATACCGCTGCAAAAAACTGGTTAAATGAACAGTCTTTGCAAGATGTAGATAATGCCGAACACTGTATTTTACGCCGAGTGATAAGCCCAGATGGTCGTTCAAAAGCCTTCATTAATAGTACGCCAGTCCCTGCTGCTTTACTTAAACAGCTCGGTAATTTATTGGTGCAAATAAATGGACAGCATTGCTCGCAACAGTTATTGAAAACCGATCATCAAATGTATTTATTGGATCAATATTGCGACAACCACGATTTACTGCAAAAACTACAAAACCAACACGCCCATTGGAAAAATCTCCAACATCAAGTGCAAACATTCCAACAAAAATGTGCAGAGAATGCGGCTAAAAAACAGTTGCTTGAATATCAAGTGGCAGAGTTAGACGAGTTTGATTTAAAAGCAGGGGAGTTTGAAATATTAGAGCAAGATCATCTGCGTTTATCGAATACAGAAACCCTGACAATGTTATCTCAATCCGCACTTCAGCTATTGAGTGAGAATGAAGATGTCAATATTTCTACACTGCTTTCTCGTAGTCATCAGCATATCAATGAGTTGATTGATCTTGATGAACGGTATCAAGGTGTTAGCACATTGCTTCAAGAGGCGTTGATTCAAATTGATGAGGCCGTATCCGAGTTACAACATTTGAGTGCGAGTATTGAACAAGAACCTGGGCTGCTTGTAGAAGTCGAACAGCGTTTAAGTCAAGCCATTCATTTGGCACGTAAGCACAATGTAAATCCTGAAAATTTACCGACAATTCATCACCAATTAAAAACGGAATTGGCAGCATTGGTAGATTTTTCACAAAGTGAAGAAACCTTAATCCAAGCAGAACAGCTTGCTCATTCAAATGTGTTGGACACAGCGCAACAGTTGCACGAACGCCGTCAAGCTGGGGCAAAACACTTAGCTGATGAAGTAACACGTTCCATTCAGATGCTTGCAATGGAAAAAGCAATTTTTGTGATTGATGTGAATTTTCAGGCGGAGAAATTGCAAAAAACAGGGGCGGATAGCGTGCAGTTTTTGCTCAGTGCTAATTTAGGGCAAGTTCCGCAAGCGTTAAATAAAGTTGCATCAGGCGGTGAACTTTCTCGAATTGCTTTGACGTTACAGGTGCTAACTTCCAGCCGAAATGCCATTCCAACGTTAATTTTTGATGAAATCGATGTGGGTATTAGCGGTGCAACCGCTAACGTGGTCGGAAAATTATTGCGAACATTAGGCGATACGGCACAAGTGATCTGCGTTACCCATTTACCGCAAGTGGCAAGCTGTGGGCATCATCATTACATTGTCGAAAAACGGATCATTGATGATCATATTCAAACCTCAATGCAAAAACTTTCACAGCAAAACAGAGTACAGGCGTTGGCAAAATTGCTTGCAGGAACCGAAATTACGGAAAGTGTTCTAGCGAATGCCCAAGAAATGCTAGCGTTGGCCTCATAGAAAGAAAGTATTGGTGTGGACGAATGGGAAAATCTTATGCGTATTTAATGGCTAAAAGGATTTTATTGATTAAAAATGGCTTAAATTGAATTTCCTTGTGTATTGCTTTACTATACGCGCCCACATTAAGGGGCCGTATTATCCCTTAATCTCAACCAAAAAAATCAAAGGAATTAACAAAAGGAATCGCTATGGCTTGGCTACAAATTCGTATTAACAGTGATAATAAAACCGCAGAGATGCTGAGTGCTGAATTAGATAACTTAGGGGCAGTATCTGTAACCTTTATGGATAGCCAAGACACGCCAATTTTTGAGCCACTGCCTGGTGAAACTCGCCTTTGGGGCAACACCGATGTGATTGGTTTATTTGATGCTGAAACAGATATGCAAGCTGTGGTTACCGCTTTACAAGCAAGGGATTTCTTACAGCAAGGTGCCTATAAAGTAGAGCAAATTGAAGACAAAGATTGGGAGCGTGAATGGATGGATAACTTCCATCCAATGCGATTTGGCGAGCGTTTATGGATCTGTCCAAGTTGGCGTGATGTGCCAGATGCCAATGCTGTTAATGTAATGCTTGATCCAGGATTAGCTTTCGGTACAGGAACTCACCCAACCACAGCGCTTTGCTTACAATGGCTTGATGGTTTGGATCTGCAAGGTAAAACAGTCATTGATTACGGTTGTGGTTCAGGGATTTTAGCCATTGCGGCCTTGAAATTAGGGGCGGAGAAAGCCATTGGAGTGGATATTGATCCGCAAGCTATTTTAGCGAGCCGTACCAACGCTGAGCAAAACAACGTATCCGATCGTCTAAGCCTTTATTTAGCCGAAGATGCCCCCCAAGATATGCAAGCAGATGTGGTTGTGGCGAATATTCTTGCTGGGCCATTGCGTGAACTATTTCCAATTTTGCAAGGTCTTGCTAAGCCAAATGCACAGCTTGCACTTTCTGGTATTTTAACCACTCAAGCGCCAGCCGTCGTGGAAACGTATTCTCAAGCCTTTGATATTGAAAGCGTTGCAGAAAATGACGAATGGTGCCGTATTACAGGGCAGCGTAAGGCTTAATGGAAAATTCGCACTCAAATGAAAAAGCATAAAGCCCACAAGGCTAGCGTTGGAAGACTTGAAAGAGAGGCGATAAGTTTTAATTAAGTAAGGCTAGAAAAAAGGAAGGTCGGAATTTTTGTAGAAATTCCGGCCTTCCTTTTAAACGAGATTTTCTTTGCTAAATGAGATAGTAAGTTTCATCTTATGGCTGGGTTGAGTCCGCTGTTTTTAAAAAATGTTGACGATAATATGCCAATTCAGCGATAGATTCACGAATATCATCTAAGGCTAAATGGGTATTTTGTTTAGTAAAGCCTGTCAAAATTTCAGGATTCCAGCGTTTAGCGAGTTCTTTTAACGTGCTGACGTCAATGTGTCGATAGTGAAAAAAGTCTGCTAATTCAGGCATATAGCGATATAAAAAACGCTTGTCCTGCGCAATACTATTACCACAAATTGGCGATGCGCCCTTTTCAACCCATTGTTTTAAAAAGCTCAATGTTTGTAGCTCAGCAGCACGTTCCGTAAGCGTACTGGCACGCACTCGCTCCACTAGGCCGTTTTCATTGTGTGTTTTTTGACACCATTCATTCATCGCATTAAGCGTATCTTCGTTTTGGTGAATGGCAAGCACAGGGCCTTCTGCCAAAATATTTAAATCTTTGTCCGTTACAATGGTCGCAATTTCTATAATGCGATCCGTTTCTGGGTCAAGCCCTGTCATTTCTAAATCGATCCAAATTAAATTCTGCTGTTTTTGTTGCGTTTCATTGGCTACGTTCATTGTTTGTCCTTGCTGTAATAAAAACGGTGGAATTGTAGAAGAACAGGGGCAAAAGTCAAAGTGAAAGCCGCATATTCTCGTTTATTTAGGTAGCCCTTTACGGTAGAATGCCTCGTTTTTTACGAATTTCAGAGGTATTTATGACACAAATTGCAACTGTTGCCGCAGTGCTTCACGGAGACGTAGCCGTAGGCGATACCGTAACCGTACAAGGCTGGATCCGCACACGCCGTGATTCCAAAGCGGGCTTATCTTTTTTAAGTATCTATGACGGCTCTTGTTTTGACCCTATTCAAGCCATCGCTGAGAAAAATTTACCAAACTATGACAGTGATATTTTGCATTTAACCACAGGCTGTGCAGTCGAAGTGACAGGCAAAGTCGTGGAATCACCAGCAGCAGGGCAAGCAGTTGAATTGCAAGCCCTTGACGTGAATGTAGTTGGCTTAGTTGAAGACCCTGAAACTTATCCAATGGCAGCGAAACGCCACAGCATTGAATACTTGCGTGAAGTGGCTCACTTGCGTCCACGCACTAACTTAATCGGTGCCGTTGCACGTGTACGTAGCTGTTTAGCGGCTGCTATTCACCGTTTCTTCCAAGAGGAAGGCTTTTTCTGGGTCGCAACCCCATTGATTACCGCATCAGATACAGAAGGTGCAGGCGAAATGTTCCGTGTTTCTACGTTGGATTTACAAAACTTGCCACGCACTGACAAAGGCGATGTGGATTTCAGCCAAGATTTCTTTGGTCGTGAAGCCTTTTTAACCGTATCAGGTCAGTTAAATGCCGAAACATACGCCTGTGCATTGAGCAAAGTTTACACCTTTGGTCCAACGTTCCGTGCAGAAAACTCAAACACCACTCGCCACTTAGCTGAATTTTGGATGGTTGAGCCAGAATTTGCTTTTGCTGACTTAGATATGGATGCGAAATTAGCAGAAAAAATGTTGAAGTATGTCTTCCGTGCCGTGCTAGCTGAACGCCGTGATGATTTAGAATTTTTTGCTAAACGTGTGGATAAAAACGTTATCACTCGTCTTGAAAACTTCATCGCATCGGATTTTGTACAAATCGACTACACCGACGCTATCGACATTCTCTTAAAATCAGGCAAAAAATTTGAATTCCCTGTGGAATGGGGCATTGATTTATCTTCTGAACACGAGCGTTATCTTGCCGAAGAACATTTCCAATCACCAGTTGTGGTTAAAAACTATCCAAAAGACATTAAAGCGTTCTATATGCGTTTAAATGATGATGGCAAAACCGTTGCAGCAATGGACGTGTTAGCACCAGGCATCGGTGAAATTATCGGCGGTTCTCAACGTGAAGAACGCCTTGATGTGCTTGATAAACGTATGCAAGAAATGGGCTTAAACCCTGACGATTACTGGTGGTATCGTGATTTACGTAAATACGGTACCGTGCCACACGCAGGTTTTGGGTTAGGGTTTGAACGCTTAATCGTTTACGTAACAGGCGTGCAAAATATCCGTGATGTGATCCCATTCCCACGTGCGCCACGCAACGCTAATTTCTAATCCCTCAAAAGGCGATACTTCAGTATCGTCTTTTTTATTATTAATGAAATTACAAAGCATTTAAATAAAACCAAGGCCGGAATTTTTCCCAAAATTATGTGGGGAATTCCGGCCTTTTTATTTGGTTAAATAAAATATAGAAAGAATAGTAATAAAGAGAGATTTTAAATTCATAGTTAATTCCCTGTTAAATGGTAGTGACACATATAAAAAATATTACACAAGCCTACCTTATATATCAGTAGAAATAGTTAGTTTGAATATTTTCAAAAATCATATGATTTTTCTCTCTTCTTGACAGAAGAGAGAATAACCTATTAAAAATTTAAATCTAATCAGGAGAGCATATTATTATGTTTAAACTAAAATCAATTATTCCTATTTTGCTGTTGGGAGTATCAATAAATGCCTTTGGTAAATTTAAACCGCCCGTGTGGGAGCTTGACTATAATGATGGGCAAGACCAGTCGTATACTGATATAGGCAATATTGTTAGTCTTGGGAATCACAAGGTAAGATTTATCAGTAAGCTCGTACGGCTGTCGGACGAGGAAATCGTAGTGGTTTCTATGACTGAATTAAACTGTAAAACAGGTATGACGGATACGGTTGCTTTGGTTAGCAATATTCCATACCTTCCTGAAATAAACGCAATATCATTTTTTCAGTCTAGTGATACTGCTACTATGTTTGATAAGATTTGTGCGAAAGGAGAAAAATAAATGAGTACAATGAGTATTACTATTGAAGGTCAAGCGTTTGAGCAAGGTATTCCTGCGAGTACGTTAAAAGCATTGGTTGATTTTCAACGTGTGGTTTATAAAGCTTATGCGATGAAAAATGGCATTTCTGTTCGATCCTTATCCCGAGAGGAACGTCAAAAATTAGAGATTATTTTTGATATTCGCAAGGGAAGTGTCATTATAAATTTCATTATTAACGATTTTGTACCATCGTTACTAAATGTCATTGGAAGTGATTTAGAACAATATGCATTGGAACAAATACGAGAACATTATCATGGCTTATCTGAAACTAAATCATTTGAGTATGTTTTTAAGATTGGACTTGGTGTAATGCTAAATAAAATTACTGGTTGTCACAAAGGTAAAATCACCAAGTTAAAACTGGGTGATAAAATTTTCAATGGTCAACAAGTGAAAAACATTAAAAAGCAGTTTAAAAAAATATTTAATAGAAATAACAAAGGAGATAAAAAATGAAAAAGAAAGCCCTAAATGATCTGCACCCCAAAAGTTGGACTAACCAGTCAACTAATTAAGGTGCAGAT
>JAHHQZ010000007.1 GCA_020026075.1 Actinobacillus sp.
AATCTGCACCTTAATTAGTTGACTGGTTAGTCCAACTTTTGGGGTGCAGATCAGGCGTGGCGTTTTTTTATTTTACGGTAACTCTGGGAAGAGCATTGTTAGCACATCTTGCGTTACACGGCGAGATTGCCCACGATGTGGGAAAATGTGCATCATCATCATTGGGTTGAAGTTCGTCTCGATGACACCCCACGAGTGAATGCTTGGCTCAGCAGGCGTTTGATAATTTGGAATAATCAAATCCACACCACACACCGCAGCGCCCATTGCTTTGGTAATGCCAACGGCGAGTGCTTTGTAGCTTGGGTGCATTTCGTCCGTCATATCAATGCTATCGCCGCCTGTGCTGATGTTGGAATTGGCACGCAGTTGTACCACTTGCCCCTTGGCTGGAATGCTATCAGGGGTTAAGCCTTGATCTTTAAGCTGTAAGCGTTCTAAATCGCCCAGCTTGATTTTTTTCAGTGGCGTGCGTTTGCCGTCACCACGTAGTGGGTTTGCATTTTTTTGTGCGACCAATTCTGCCACGCTGTGGAAGCCGTCCCCTTCCACATTGGCAGGCACACGCAATAGCACTGCGAGGGTTTTGTCGCCGATGACAAAGAAACGGTATTCCGTGCCAGTGAGATAATCTTCAACCATTACGGTTTTATCTTCTTTAAAGGCGAGATCAATGGCGGTTGCGAAGTCGTTGTCGTCTTTTACGCCGTTTTGGAAAATGCTAATGCCTAAGCCAAAATTGGTGGATTTCGGTTTGATCACCATGGCTTTATTGGCAAATTGGGCAAAGCTGGCTTTGGCTTGCTCGGCGGATTGAAACTCCACGCTAGCAGGCACGTTGAACCCAGCGTTGGCCAGCACTTTTTTCGTGACCACTTTGTTTTCCATAATGAGTGGCGAAATGTAGCTGTCGTGGCGAGTCATATTGCCGTTTTTCACGTATTCGATGTGATCTTTAAACTGCAATTTGAGAAAATTATCGGATTCGTCCAAAATTTCCAGCCCTAGTCCACGACTGATAGCATCTACCATTAAGGCTTGCGTGGAAAGCTCCATATCCGCAAACGCCTCTAAGGCGTAGTATTTTTCCAGCGCCTGTTGTTTGTACTGTTTAGCCAGTTGCACGCCAAGATTTTCATAGCCGCCTGCTTGTTCAATCGCCGCCACAAGGCGAGCGCCTAAGGTCAAGCTTGGATCAGCAAAGGCTTGTAATTTATCTGTAATGATGGCGTGAATGTGCAGCGGTGCTGAAATGATTTCCGCCATTTGTTGCATTTTTTGCAACAGTTCTTGACCTTCATCGGCAAAGGCACAGGCGGCGCGTGGATCTTCCATCGCCACGATCGCTAGGCGTTCTTTGCCCAGTTTTACCGCCGCTGCGCCTGGATTATCTTCAAGCCATAGCATTAGCAAAATGAAGTAATGAATAAATTGTGCATCTTGCTCGGTCATACCGTCTGCGGCGAATGGGTTTAAATCGAACAAGCGAAATTCTAAATATTGAATGCCTTTGTTCAACAATTCCTGTGCACTATTGGCACCACGCAAGCGTACGTTGGAATAAAATTCTTTTTCGGCGATCAGTTTTCCGCTGTTCACCCAGTGCTGTAAATCGTCAGCGTAGCGTTCGATAGAGTCGAAAGATACTTGAATTTCAGGGGCGTTGACGTAGCCGTAATGGCTCATTCGTAAACTGCGTACAAATTGTCCTGCTTGCAACGGCGAGCCGTCACGGAAATAGCTTGCGTCTACGGTTGGCGCAGCACCGAGCAAATACACCAAAACCCACTGATAGCGTAAAAAATTGCGCGCAAGTTTTAAATAAAAACGGTTTTGAAAATCCGTCAACGTGCCAGTATCTTCGCTTAACTGGTGCAATTTTGCGATAAATTCAGGGGAAATTTGGAAGTTGTAATGAATACCGCTCACCATTTGTTTTTGCTTGCCGTAAGAACGCACTAAATGTTCACGGTAAGCCACATCTTTCGGATCAGGCAATTTCGCCACAGCGATTTGACTTTCATCAGGCAAGCGTGGCGGCATACTCATTGGGAAAATGTATTCGTCCGCTGGCATTGCACGCAACACAATTTGATGCAGGGCGTTAAGCCAACGCATTGTGTCGTGTAATTGCTTGTTCGGCGGCGTGATAAGCTCTAATTGGCTTTCGGCAAAATCCGTTTGAATGTAAGGATGAAAGCCTCTGCTACCAAAGGCTTTCGGGTGATCGGTTTGGGCAACTTGCCCTGTGGTAAGCACACGTTGGCTTTCTTTTTCTAAGCCAAAACTGCCTTGTTGGAACATCCAAGCTAGGCCGTTTTTTTGTACGAAATTTTGAATGTCCATTGTGCGTTTAAAACTCTTCTTTGGCGTGGTTTAATGTGTATTTTGGAATTTCAATGACCAAATCTTCATCGGCGATTTGACATTGGCAGCTTAAACGGCTGTCGAGGGTAACCCCCCACGCTTTGTCGAGCATATCGTCTTCTTGCTCGCTACTTTCGTTTAGGCTATCGAACCCTTCACGCACAATCACGTGGCACGTGGTGCAGGCTGCTACGCCACCGCAGGCGTGGTCAATTTCCACGCCGTTTTCAAGGGCTTTTTCTAATAAATTATCTCCAGCGGCGGCATCGATCACCATACCTTCTGGGCATAATTCTTCGTGGGGTAAAAATATAACTTTTGGCATTTTGTATCCTGTGTTTTATTCCAAATTTTCTAAGGCTTGACCGCTCAACGCTTGGCGAATGGATTGATCCATACGGCGAGTAGCGAAGTCTTGGGTGGTACTGTCTATGTGTGAAATGGCACGTTTTATACTTGCCACGCTACCTTGTTTGAGTTCTCGTTGTAAGCTATCTAAGGCCTCGTCAATGTACGCTCGTTCGCAGGCGCTGAGTAAGTGACCGTCTTGGTTTAAGGCACTGGTTACGCTTTCTACCACACGTGCGCCATCGACTTTCTGCTCGGCTAGCAAGCGACGTTGCATATCTTCTTGCGCATTGGCAACGGAACTTTGTAGCATTTGGCTGATTTCTGTATCCGTTAAGCCATAAGAGGGTTTCACTTGAATGCTGGCTTGTACGCCTGTGGATTTTTCCATTGCGGTAACGCTTAAAAGACCATCGGCATCCACTTGGTAGGTTACGCGCACTTGTGCTGCACCTGCCGCCATCGGTGGAATGCCTTTGAGGCTGAATTTTGCCAACGAACGGCAATCTTCAACCATTTCACGTTCCCCTTGTAGCACGTGAACGCTCATTGCGGTTTGTCCGTCTTTGAAAGTGGTAAATTCCTGCGCACGAGCCACAGGAATGGTGGTGTTGCGTGGAATAATTTTTTCTACTAAACCGCCCATTGTTTCAATACCCAAAGAAAGCGGAATGACGTCTAACAGCAACATTTCGCTGTCAGGTTTATTACCCACGAGAATATCCGCTTGAATCGCCGCGCCGAGTGCGACCACTTTGTCAGGGTCAATGCTGGTTAAGGGTTTGCGTTGGAAAAACTCGCCTACTTGTTCACGCACATAAGGCACACGAGTGGAACCGCCTACCATTACCACGTTATCAATGGCGTTTGCATTAACGTTTGCGTCTTTTAAAGCACGGCGGCACGCACGTAGCGAGCGTTTCACTAAGGGTTCAATTAAGCTTTCAAAGTCTGAACGTGTGATTTCCCCTTGCCAGTCGCCGTATTTAATGGTCACTTGCGCCGCTTGGCTTAGGGCGATTTTAATTTCTGTGGCTAAACTGACTAACTCTCGGTGCTGGTGTGGCGTTGGCGTGGTGTGGGTTTGCTGGGCAATCCAGTCGGCTAATAAATGGTCAAAATCATCGCCGCCCAGTGCGGTGTCGCCCCCTGTGGCGAGGACTTCAAATACGCCTTTGCTTAATCGCAAAATAGAAATATCAAATGTACCGCCGCCTAAGTCGTACACAGCGATGAGCTGTTCTTCGTCCCCTTGCAATGGGGCGTTGTCTAAGCCGTATGCAATGGCAGCTGCGGTCGGTTCGTTGAGCAAACGCAACACATTTAGCCCTGCTAATTTGGCAGCGTCTTTGGTGCTTTGGCGTTGTGCGTCATCAAAATAGGCTGGCACAGTGATCACTGCCCCTGCCACTTCGCCGCCTAAGCGTTTTTCTGCTAAGTGATGGAGTTTCTTTAAAATTTCGGCGGAAATTTCCACTGGCGTTTTCGCACCGTGACGAGTGTCGATGAGCGGTAAACCGTTTTCCGTTTGGGAAAAATGATAAGGCAAATGTGGGTAGCGTGCTTGAATGTCCGCTAGGCTGCGCCCAATCAGGCGTTTAGCGGAAATTACCGTGTTGGCTGGGTCGGTGTTGGCTAAGGCACGTGCGTCTTCGCCAACGATCACGGGTTGTGCTGTTGGGGCAAGGTCGGAATTTTCACAAAATTTTTGAAAATATTCCGGCGTAGCAAAATGTACGATGGACGGCGTGAGTGAGCGTTCTTTTTCGTCAAGTAAAATTTCGGCACTGCCGTTACGCACGGTGGCTAAAAGAGAGTTTGTCGTACCGAGATCAATCCCTACCGCCAGTTTTTGTTGGTGTGGTGCAGCGGTTTGGCCTGGCTCGGCAATTTGCAGAAGAACCATTCAATTATCCTTTTAAAATATTCTTGTAAACAATGGGTTAGAAATCGTCTAATGCGTTTTCTACACGATCTAATTCTTGTTGAAGTTTTTGCATAAAACGCAAGCGATCGCAGAGATTTTGTGCCATTACCCAATGTTGGGCAGTTAATTGGGCGGAAAGTTCGGTATTAAGATCCGCTTTTGCGAGCGTAACTTCGTTTTGTAGCTGGTCTAAATTATCAATGTCACCTTGCTGTTCAATGTCTTGTAAACGTTCACGCCACGCCATTTGTTGCATTAGAAAATCAAGATCGTGCGCCGTTTCTTGCTGGGCGTTGGGTAGGTGTAAGTCGATGATGGCTTGCGCACGCAAAACTGGATCGCACAAGGTTTGCCACGCATCGTTAATTTGCGTGGCACGTTGCATTGCAAGGCGTTGTTCTTGCTCGCTTTTGTGAGCGAAGTTGTCAGGGTGAAGTTGCTTTTGCAAGGCTAGGTAGCGTGCTTTTAAGGCTTTTTCGTCTTGCTCAAACTGCACTGGCACATCGAAAAGTTGGAAAGGATTAAACATACACGCTCCGTGTTAGGCTGGAATTTTTGGGAAATTAAACGGTGAAGCTTTCGCCGCAGCCGCATTCATCTTTGGTATTTGGGTTGGTGAATTTAAACCCTTCGTTTAAGCCTTCTTTGACGAAGTCTAAATGGGTGCCGTCTAGGTACACTAAACTTTTGCCGTCAATGATGATATTGACACCATCTTGTTCAAAAACTTGATCGTCAGGGTTTAATTCGTCTACAAATTCCAACACATAGGCTAACCCCGAGCAGCCCGAGGTTTTAACGCCTAAGCGTAAGCCAATGCCTTTGCCACGTTTGGCGAGGAATGTTTTTACCCGATCGTGGGCCGCTGGGGATAGTGTGATCATAGTGCCTCGCTATTTATTTTGTTTGGCTTTGTAGTCCGCAACGGCGGCTTTGATAGCGTCTTCTGCCAAAATGGAGCAGTGAATTTTAACCGGTGGTAATTCTAGCTCTTCGGCGATGTCGCTGTTTTTAATGGCTTGGGCTTCGTCTAGGGATTTGCCTTTCACCCATTCGGTAACCAGCGAGCTAGATGCAATGGCGGAACCGCAGCCGTAGGTTTTGAATTTAGCGTCTTCAATGATGCCGTTGTCGTCTACTTTAATTTGTAACTGCATTACGTCACCACAAGCTGGCGCGCCTACCATTCCGCTACCCACATTGGTAGCTTTTTTGTCGAAAGATCCCACGTTGCGTGGATTTTCGTAGTGGTCTAATACTTTGTCACTATATGCCATAATTTCCTCGTTAATCTTTTTGTTAAAACCAATTAGTGGGCAGCCCACTCGATGGTGTTGAGATCGATGCCTTCTTTGTGCATATCCCAAAGTGGGGATAATTCACGTAATTTGGCAACGGCTTTTTTTACTAATTCAATGGTATAGTCAATTTCTTCTTCGGTAGTGTAGCGTCCAACGGTGAAACGAATGGAGCTGTGTGCAAGTTCATCGTTTAAGCCTAATGCTCGTAACACATAAGAAGGTTCAAGGCTTGCGGATGTACAAGCGGAACCTGATGAAACGGCAATGTCACGCAATGCCATCATTAGGCTTTCGCCTTCAACGTAGTTGAAACTCATATTGAGATTTGTGCCAACACGCTCGGTCATTGAACCGTTGACATAAGTTTCTTCAATGTCTTTTAAGCCATTGTATAATCGGTCACGCAAGGCGGTTAAGCGAGGCATTTCTTCTGCCATTTCTTGCTGGCAAATAGCGTAAGCCTCGCCCATTCCTACGATTTGATGCACTGGCAATGTGCCTGAACGCATACCACGTTCGTGTCCGCCGCCGTGAATAATGGCTTCTAAGCGAATGCGAGGTTTACGGCGAACGTACAATGCGCCAATACCTTTTGGCCCATAAAGTTTGTGGCTAGACATTGACATTAAATCAACTTTTAAGGTTTTTAAGTCAATAGGAAGCTTGCCCACAGATTGAGTGGCGTCCACGTGGAAAATGATTTTTTTTGAGCGGCAAAGTTCGCCAATTTTGGCAATATCTTGAATTACGCCGGTTTCGTTGTTGACGTGCATAATGGACACGAGAATAGTGTCGTCACGCATTGCATTTTCTAATTCCGCTAAATCCACTAGGCCGTCAGATTTAGGGGAAAGATAGGTTACTTCAAAGCCTTCACGTTCTAACTGACGGCAGGTGTCTAGCACGGCTTTGTGTTCGGTTTTGCAGGTAATAATATGTTTACCCTTGCTTTGATAAAAGTGTGCTGCACCTTTGATAGCGAGGTTGTCGGATTCAGTTGCCCCAGAGGTAAACACGATTTCACGGCTATCTGCACCGATTAAATCCGCAATTTGATTGCGGGCAACATCTACGGCCTCTTCCGCTTGCCAGCCAAAACGATGCGAACGGCTTGCGGGGTTACCAAATGCGCCGTCTTTGGTCATAAATTGCATCATTTTTTCTAAAACACGCTTGTCCACTGGGCAGGTCGCTGCGTAGTCAAGGTAAATTGGTAATTGCATACATCACTCCTAGAATCTATAAAACGGTTTTATTGTTGGGCTGCGTGATGGCGAGCCACTAAATCTGCCAACGAAATACCATCTAAAAAGGCTTCAATCTGATGGCTTAAATCTGTCCACAATACATGGGTAATGCAAGCATTGCCCCCACAACAGTTGCCTTTCCCTTTGCATTGGGTCACTTGAATATTTTCGTTTACAGCGTTGATGATCATTCCAATGGAAATTTCTTCCAAAGGTAAATTTAATTTATAGCCGCCGCCTGGTCCACGCACGCTTTTAACAATGCCGTGCTTGCGCATTTTGGCGAATAATTGTTCCAAATAGGATAAAGAAATATGTTGTCGTTCCGAAATATCCGCTAAGCTTACCGCTTGTTTTGGACAACACAGCGCAATATCTAAGGCTGCGGTAACAGCGTAACGACCTTTTGAGGTTAATTTCATTTTGGGTCTTCCTAACGAGTTTTTGCGCAGCACAATCAGCGCAAGTAGAGCAGAAAACCACTATTTTATATTCTTGACTGAAATAGTCAACTTTCATCTACTTTTTGTTCGTTAGTGAATAATTGCGCATTTTTTGTCGAAATATTCCGACCCTGCACTTTTTGCACTGTGGCAAGCATTCCGTTGAGCAGGTTTAATTCGCTTTCGCTTAAATCCGCACGCTGGTACAAATGCTGTAATTTATCCATCACCGCACGGTTTTTTATAAAACCTAACGCCGTGTAAAAAATTTCCGTTTGCTGAAAAAAATACTGCAAGGCTTGTGCGGTGGGGCGTGGGCTTTGGGCGGCTGGAGCGGCTATCGACTGCGGTGTTTGTTCAAGCCACGCTTTACGCATTTCATAACAAACAATCTGTACTGCCATTGCTAAATTGAGCGAACGGTAATCAGGATTGGTGGGGATAAATACGTGGTTATTGCATTGCAACAGTTCATCGTTGGTCAAACCCACTCGCTCACGACCAAACACTAAGGCTACATTGGTGGCTGGGGTGTGCAAGATTTGCATCGCACGCTGTGCCGCCGCTTGCGGTTCAAGCAAGGTTTGTTGCAAATGACGCAATCTCGCACTGGCCCCTAAAACCAAATGGCAATCCGCAGCCGCACTTGCAAGGTCGGAATAAATTTGCGTTTTTTGTAAAATATCTTCTGCGCCTGCTGAAAGTGCTATCGCCTGTGCATCAATATCGCATTCAGGTGCGACCAAACAAAGCTGGCTAAGTCCCATGGTTTTCATTGCACGTGCCGCCGAGCCAATATTACCGCTGTGCGTTGTGCCAACTAAAATCACCTTAATGCGTTGTAACATAATTTTTTCCTAAATGTTAAAGGCGGTGATTTTACCACAATGGCGTGGCTTTTCTCGTGGTTTTTTCTGCTTTTCTCTGCCGTTGCGTGCCTTTTTGGAGTATCATAACCACAATTTTTTTCACAATAGAAGGAAACTCAAATGACCATTCTTGTTAATCATCCAAAAGACATTGCACAGTACATTGATCATACAGCATTGACTGCTGAAAAAACCGAGCAAGATATTCTGCAACTTTGCGAAGAAGCCAAACAGCACCACTTTTGGTCAGTCTGCATTAACTCGGCTTATATTCCTTTGGCGAAAAAAGCCTTAGCAGGCAGCGATGTGAAAATTTGTACCGTTGTTGGTTTTCCATTAGGCGCTAGTTTTTCTTCTGTAAAAGCTTTTGAAGCGGCAGAAGCCATCAAAGCAGGTGCAGAAGAAGTGGATATGGTAATCAACGTTGGTTTAATTAAATCAGGCAAATGGGACGCTGTGCGTGATGACATTCACGAAGTATTAAAAGCGTGCGGCAGCAAAACCTTGAAAGTGATTTTAGAAACTTGCCTTTTAACCAAAGAAGAAATCGTTCACGCTTGCGAAATTTGTAAAGACTTGAACGTGGGCTTTGTGAAAACCTCCACAGGTTTCAACAAAGGCGGAGCAACCGTAGAAGATATTCGCCTAATGCGTGAAACTGTCGGCAAAGACATTGGTGTGAAAGCCTCTGGCGGCGTGCGTGATACTGCAGGCGCAATGGCAATGTTAGAAGCTGGTGCAAACCGTATCGGCGCAAGTGCGGGGATCGCCATTATTCAAGCAGGCGAAGCCAATCAGTCTGGCTACTAAGCCTTAATGAGCAAGGTCGGAATTTTTAAAAAAATTCCGGCCTACGCTGGTTTTCAATAAAAGTATTACTATATTTCTCAAACTTTTTTAATCTTCAAAAGGAGCTAACAATGATTAAAACTATTTATTTTGCACCGACAGCGTATTTTGGTGACGTTCGTGCTTTTCAATTAGACGAAAAATTAACTCGCCTTTGCCACGATCAAGGGTTGATTGTGGTGAAAAAACCAGCAGAAGCACAGCTTATCATCGCTTACGGCGCAACTCTTGCACCGAATGCTGATTTTGCGGGCAAACAAGTGTATCTTGCGGACGAAGAAACAGCGTTTAACGATCCAAAAGCGATGTTAGAAAATGCGTTAAAACACCACAAACCTTACGCTGATTTTGTATAAATCATAAGGAAATCCTATGACGGAAAATACGCCGAAAACCCACGTGCTGATTGTTACCGCACCGCACCCCGATGTTTCGCTGGCGTTAATGCTGGATCGCTTTATCAAAGCACAAAAACGCCAGAATCCGCATTGGGAATACAAGGTTGTCAATTTTGCACAGGAAATTCCAGCAGAGGCTATTCAACAAGCAGACGTGGTTATTGTGCTAAGCGATGTGAAACTTAATTTAAGCGCCTTCAAAGGAAAAAACGTTTATAAAACTAGCCCATTAAAATTTTTCCAAAACAGTGCGGAGGAATTTGCACATGCATTGGAAAAAGCAGAAATCTACACAGGTGATCGCAATGAGGCGCTAGTGGAAGAGGTGTTACAGGAAACGGATACCAAGCTTGGCAAATGCGCCGTTAAAAGTGGTGCACATCGCACAGCGATCATTGTGCTGGGGGGGCTTGTGCTGGCAGCCTTAATTTTTTATTTCAAATAGAACGCTCACGCTGTGAGCGTTCTATTTTGTTTTATTTTCTAAGGAAATTTACCTTATGGAAAACTACAATTTATTTCGCATTGAATGGGATTGTCGGCGTGGAATGCTGGAACTGGATAAAATCATAATGCCATTTTTTAAAGGGTATTTTGCCAGCTTACCAGACAAGGAAAAACAGCAGTTTTTACGGTTATTGGATTGTAGCGATTTACAGCTTTTTTCGTGGTTCTTCAATAACCAAACCCCAGCGGACGCGGATTTGGCACACATTGTGCAACGCATTCAAGAGAAATCATCGCAAACCTAGTGAGTATTGAACTTTCCCCAAAAAGACGCGTCTAACTGCTGAGCACTCGCCTTTTCCGGTGAAAAGTTAGCAGAAAAATAGAGGATTTATGACGGAGAAGCTGACAGATCAAGCGTTAGTGGAAAAGGTTCAGCAAGGAAATAAAAGCGCATTTAATTTGCTCGTTGCACGGTATCAAAATAAAGTGGCAAGCTTGCTTACTCGGTATATTCACAGTAATGATATTCCTGATGTGACCCAAGAAACCTTTATTAAAGCCTATCGTTCCATTAACAGTTTTCGTGGTGAAAGTGCATTTTATACGTGGCTTTATCGCATTGCGGTAAACACCGCCAAAAATCACCTCACCACACAATCACGCCGTCCACCAAGTGAAGATATTTTGGCAGAAGATGCAGAAAGCTACCAAAACGGTGTTTATTTACGTGACGTTGCAAGCCCTGAAAATGAAGTGCTTTGTAAAGAATTGAAACGTTTAGTGTTTGAAACCATCAACCAAATGCAAGATGAACTAAGAATGGCGATCACGCTACGAGAATTGGACGGTCTAAGCTATGAAGATATTGCTAGCATTATGAACTGTCCTGTGGGTACCGTGCGTTCACGCATTTTCCGAGCAAGGGAAATGATCGACCAAAAAATTTCACCACTAATGCAACAGTAACAGCCCAATAGGAACAACCTATGCAAAAAGCACAAAAAGCTGAACTTTCCGCCCTAATGGACGGTGAAACCATTGACAATGACACAGTGTCGGTACTGTGCCAAGATGCCGATTTACAACAAACGTGGCAACGTTATCATCTCATTCGAGATACTTTGCAGGAAGAAACCACCGTACAGCTCGGTGCGGATTTTACCGAGCGAATGGCGTTGGTGATTGATGAATTGGAGGCGCCAACGCACGTTGAAAGCCTTGAAAATCAGCCAGCGCCAAGCCAAGTTTCCAAAACCATTTGGCAAAAATTAAAACCAGCGGTAATGCCATTAATGCAATTCGGCGTGGCAGCAAGCGTGTGTTTAGTGGCGGTTTTCGGTGTGCAACATTACACCCAGCAAAATACATTGCCAGATGCACCAGTTTTGCAAACCCAGCCTTTTAATGACCAAGTGCAAGATGTCAGTTACAATGTGCCACATCAAGTTCAAGTAACGCCAGCACAGGTGCAAGCGAAGAATCAGCGTTTGGGCGAACTAATGGAAAACTACCAGCACCAGCGCCGCTTGCACGCAACCCAAGTGCCATTGCCGAGTACGGTTAAGCAACCTTAAAGCGTAGGGCATAATGGCGAAATTCACTCGATCACCACGTAACGTGGTGATTTTTTTAGGTAAAACGTATGCGAATTGTTCAAAATTTTTTCTTTTATTCCGGCCTAGCTTTAAGCCTACTCAGTGCTAACGCCTTTGCTGAAACCACAAACACGCCCGTCGCTACGCCAGAGCTTTATACCGCTGCTGAAACACCAGCCACACCGCCAGTAGCACCAGCGCAGCCTGTGCTGAACACACCGCTTGATTGGCTGAATGCAATGCAACAGGCACAGGCTAAGCAAAATTATGGCATTTCTTTTGTGAGCATTACCCCAGCGAAAATCGAATCCCTGCGGTATTACCACGTGTTTTCCGATCAGCAAACCTACGCTCAGCTCACCACACTGGATAATAATCTACAAGAAGAAATTCAACGTGGCGATGTGATCAGCTACTTTGCGCCGAATGCGATGGCGTTTTCATTGAACGGAACTCATATTGCGGATAAATTCCCCAATATTTTGTGGGCGAATTTAAATGAGGTGATGGTAAATTATGATGTGATCCCAATGGGATTTGGGCGGATCGCCAACCAGCTTGTACGCCAGTTCCGTATTATTCCAAAGGATAATTTTCGCAACCAACTGCGACTTTTCATTGATGTGAAAAATCATCTTCTGCTACGGCGTGATGTGCTGGATCGGAATGATAATTTGTTGGCACAATATCGTGTGGTGTCAGAAATACCCATCGCCAATACGGAAGAATTTATCCAGCATTTAAATGCTTTGCCGATACCGCCATTTGTTGCATCGCAAACCACAGCCGTACCGCCTTTTCATTGGCAGGCAAATTGGATTCCAGCAGGGTTTAAATTGATTAAACGTAGTGTGATCGTAAAGCAAGATCAACGGATTGAAAGTGAATTTTATAGCGATGGGTTGTTTTCATTTACGATTAACGTGGCTCCAAGCATTATTCAAAATGCTCCAGAAAAAAGCTGGACACAAGGGATGACAACCCTGTATACCGTATCTCACGGCAAAACGGATTTGACTTTTATTGGCGAGCTGCCGGTGTCGACGGCGAAACGTATCGTTGAAGAAATTACCGAAAAGCCAACGCCGTAATTTTTAGGAAAATTTTAAACAGCAATGAATATGTTAAAAGAAAAAGGTAGCGTAGTGGCGGTTGCGCAGGGTAAGGCGTGGGTGAAAACACGCCGTGTGAGTGCGTGCCATTCTTGTTCAAGCCAGCAAGGTTGCGGTACGCAGGCGCTGGCGAAATTAACCAGCGAGGCGAAATCAAAAGGCGAGCAGATTTTTGAAGTGGCGAGCCTAATGCCTTTGCGAGTGGGGCAGGAAGTGGAGGTGGGGCTTCACGCACGCTTGCTGTTATTGGCTGCGTTGCTATTGTACGCTGTGCCGTTGTTTGCCTTGCTGGTGGCTACGTTCGCTGCCCAGTGGCTTTTTCATCAAGAGTGGCAAATGGCGTTATTTATTTTGGCTAGCACCGCACTGGCGTTCGTACTGGTGCGTTTTCTAAGCCAAGCGTTAAGCTGCCGCCCAGCTTTTCAACCCATTTTATTACGCACATTTTAGGAATTTTTATGATAAATCAAATCCCATTACTGGGAATTAGCGGTTACAGTGGCACTGGCAAAACCACGCTGTTGGAAAAATTATTGCCCGCGTTGCAAGCACAAGGGGTGCGAGTGGGCGTGATAAAGCACAGCCATCACAACACTCAAATCGATAAAAAAGGCAAAGACAGCTGGCGAATGAAAGCGGCAGGGGCTAGTCAAGTGGCTCTTGCGAATGACGAACGCTGGGCGATAATGACTGAAACGCCGCAGCCTGTGAGTTTAAGCACGCTCGCCCAGCAATTTGACCCAGCATTGAGTGATTTAATTTTAGTGGAAGGCTTTAAGCACGAGCCGATCCCAAAAATTTTATTGTACCGTCAAGGCTTAGAAAAACCTTGCCCGCCAGCAGATGACCACACATTGGCGTTTGCTTGTGATATTCCCCTTGAAACCGCCCTGCCTTGCTTGGATTTAAACGATGTGGCAAGCGTTACGGATTTCATTCTTCACTGGTTACGCACATAATAATGAAGAAAAACTACTTGGGGTTGGCGTGGCTTGCCGCCCTTGCATTTTTTATGCAAACCTTAGATGCCACAATTCTCAATACCGCATTGCCTGCTGTGGCACAAAGCTTGCACGAGTCGCCGCTTAATATGCAGTTAGCGGTGATTAGCTATGCGTTGAGCGTGGCGTTATTTATTCCGTTGAGTGCGTGGCTGGCAGATGGTTTTGGAACGCTGAATGTCTTTCGCTTTTCGCTAAGCGTGTTTGTGCTGGGATCTGTTGGCTGTGCGATGGCGACTGACTTAAACACGCTAGTGTTATTCCGCATTATACAAGGCTTTGGCGGTGCGCTAATGACCCCCGTAGTTCGACTGACAATGTTGCAAGCCATTCCTAAAAATCAGCTGATCCATGCTTGGAATTTAGCTGCTGTGGCGGGGTTGCTTGGGCCAATTTTAGGACCGATTCTCGGCGGCTGGTTGGTCACTTACGCCACTTGGCATTGGATTTTCTTAATCAATATTCCCATTGGTTTAGCGGGTATTGCTTATGCAAGCTGGCAAATGCCGAATTTCCGCAAACAAAGAGGCAAGCTGGATTTTCTAGGGTTTGGGCTATTTGCAAGTGGTTTGGTGGGCATTACACTGGGGCTGGATTTAATCAACAATCAGCACGTGGCGTGGGGCTGGAGTGTGGCACTATTTTGCTTAGGCGTGAGTGGCTTTGCTTTGTATGTTCGCCACGCTAAACATCATTCTACTCCGCTACTTTCTTTACAAGTTTTTCGTGTGAGAACGTTTCACTTAGGGCTTTTAAGTAATCTCGCCCTGCGACTATGTGGTTCTAGCGTGCCGTTTTTGCTGCCATTATTGTTTCAATTACAGTTTCATTTTAGCCCAGACAAAGTCGGCTGGCTGCTCGCTCCCATTGCGTTAAGTTCAATTTTTACCAAAAGTTTTGTTACGCCATTACTGCGTCATCTCGGTTACCGTCATACGCTTATGCTCAGTGCGGTGGGAATTCTAGGTGCAGTGGCATCAATGGCATGGCTAAACGAGCATTCATCGCTATGGACGATGGTGATCCTTTTCGCCATTTACGGCACCTTTATGTCGATTTTATTTACCGCCATTAACACGCTGACCATTAGCGATCTTGATGAACAGCATTTGAGTAGCGGTTCCACCTTGTTAAGCGTTACCCAACAGCTCGGCATTGGTCTTGGCATCGCCGTAGCCTCAATGCTATTAAGCCTCTACCACCACGCATTCCAACTTCAAAATGCACCGCTACAAAGTGCATTCAACGCCACTTTCATCACCTGTGCCGCCTTTGGGCTGCTACTATTGTGGCTTAGCTCCCGCCTAAAACCAACAGACGGCGCCCATTTGGTGAAGTAGAAAAAACGAAGGTCGGAATTTTTCACAAAATTTTAGGAAAAATTCCAGCCTAGAGATTTTTTATTTTTCCGCTCAAAATGCAAAACCTGTATGATGCTGGCATTGGGCTTGTGATGATTGTCAACACTACGTGCTTTGGCGTTTTCTCATAAAAATAAATCCCCATTTTGTGTAAAAAATGCTAGGATAAACCAATTTTTTACGTTCAATTTCTACCCCTTTCAAGGAGAATCTAATGACTAAAAATACCGTTTCATCAGGCGATAATGCCGACAAAAAATCTTCAGAAATTCCAATCCAAAAAACACTGAAAAAAGATTCTTCTGCAACCAAAAAAGCAGAAACGGCTGCGCAAACAAAACCTCAAAAAGCGAAAAATAATTCCAAAGCGACTGTACTCGCTGTGCTGGCGATTATTCTGAGTTTAGGGCTGGGCACAGGGGCGTATTATGTGCATCACCAGCAAGAAACGGCGTTGCAACAAGAAATTTCTCAGTTACATCAACAGGTTAATCAGTTAGTGAATGAGAAAATGCATAACAGTGCGGCGTGGCAAGAAATTGAACAAAAACTCAATACCGTTGCCGCAACGAATGCCCAACTTGCTCAAAAAGTGCAAGTGTTGGGTAACGAAGTGACGATTAAAGATCAAGCCATTAACGCATTACAAACACAAATTAACCGCCTAAATTCCGGCGTAGGTCAGGATAAATCCAGTGCGTGGAAAGTGGCGCAAGCGGATTATTTACTCAAAAATGCCTCAAATGCCTTGCTGGTGAATAAAGATATTCCAACCGCCATTGGGATTTTGCGTAATGCAGATCGTGCGTTGGCGAATGTGGATGATGCCAACGTATTAAGCGTGCGCACGGCGATTAATCGAGATTTAAAGACACTGCTGTCGTTAACCCCAGTGGATACGCAAAGCGTTATGATGCAGCTGACGGATTTAGCAGGGCAAGTGGACGACTTGATGCTGTTGGATTTACGGAAAAAAGCGGAAAAACAAGACGTTACGGAATCCGTGAAAGACTGGAAAGCGAACTTAAAACGCTCCGCTACATCATTTTTAAATAATTTCGTGCGTGCCACGCCAAAAGATGCCAAATTGTCAGAGCTTTTAACCCCTGAGCAGGAAATTAATTTGCGTGAAAATTTACGTTTGCGTTTGCAAATCGCCCTAATGGCGGCGAGCCGTCAAGAACAGAGTCTTTATGAGCAATCCTTAGGCTTGGTTTATCAGTGGGTGAATGCGTATTTTGATCCGCAAGCGAAATTAACCCAGCATTTTTTAAGCACCGTGAAACAGCTACAAAGCGAACAAATTGCCGTGGCGATTCCAAAAGAATTGAGCAGTTTGGATAAATTAACACGCTTGTTAGACGCTCCAGCACCAACGGCTGAATAAGGGGGGATTATGTTCAAAGTATTGTTTTTAATGATTTTATTGCTTGCAGGCATCGTCATCGCCCCGCACATTGCTGGTAAACAGGGTTACGTGTTAATTGAAACGGTCAATTACCGCTATGAAATGTCCATCACAATGTTATTCGTGTTCTTCGTGGCGTGTTTAGCGGTGGTGTACGCCGTGCAAGGCGTGCTGGAACGTTTCTTCAAAATGAGTAACGCCTCGTACACGTGGTTTGCTCGTCGTAAACACAAAAAAGCACAACGCCAAACCTTAGAAGGCTTGGTTGCCTTAGACGAAGGCAAATACAAAAAAGCCCAGCGTTTAATCGGCGACAATGCAAAATATTCGGATAATCCGATTTTATATTTAACCAAAGCTGCTGAGGCCGCTCAAAAAGCAGGCAATGATTTAGCGGCGAATCGCTACCTTTTAGAGGCGAATGAATTAGCAGGCGGCGAGAGTTTCATCGTTTCCATTGGGCGCTTAAAAATTCTTGTGGCCCAGCAAAAATGGGACGACGCTCGTGAAAGCGTAGATAATTTGCTGAAAAATCATCGTGATAACAAAGAAGTGCTTTGTCTTGCGGTGACCATTTTCAAACAGCAAAAAGCTTATCAAGCGTTGGACGATATTTTAATTCCCGTGGAAAAATCAGGGCTTTATGACCACGCTGAACTAATGAAACTGGAAAGTTTCGTGGATAAAGGCTTACAAAATGAGCAAGTAGAACAGGCAGGGCATCACGGCTTGATGGATTGGTTCCACAAACAAGCACGCAGCCGCCGTCAACGAGTGTCTTGCCAGTTAAACGTTATTGAGCGTTTAATCGACAGCAATGAACACGACAAAGCCATAGATTTTATTGTTGATGTGTTGAAAAAATCCAAACAGGAAACGGCGGACAACTTGCGTCATTTGTACCAGCAAATTATCCGTTTGCACCTGAAAGATTCGGCGAAATTGCGAAAATTACTCGCTAAACAAGCACAGAAAACCCCAGAATTACGCACAGACATTCACCGTGCATTGGGCTATTTGAATGCTCGAGCAGAGAATTTCGCTGAGGCGTGCCAAAATTTCAACGAAGTATTGAAAGACAAAGCCCACACGCAGGACGCCGATATGACAATGGCAGCTTTTGTGTTTGAACAAAATGGCGAGCCACAACTGGCAGAACAAATTCGCCGAGATTCCGTCAAAGTGGCAATGGCACAAGGCAAAACCACAAGCGTTACGTTAAAAGAAGAAACGCCACAACAAAATATAAAAATGGAAACGACAAAATAGTTTCAATACCAATGAAATAAAACTCCCAGTGATTAAAACTGGGTTTTTTGTTTTATGGCTAGGTCGGAATTTTCCCCAAAAATTCCGACCTTTGTTTTTTATAAGTTTTCCAAAATATCCAGTGCGTCACTTAATTTTTTGACAGGGTAAATTTTCATATCCGCTGGCGGGTTTTTGGGGCGGTTGGCGTGAGGGACGATGGCGCGTTTAAAGCCGTGTTTGGCGGCTTCGCTGATGCGTTCTTGTCCGCTTGGTACTGGGCGAATTTCGCCGCCTAAGCCCACTTCGCCGAACACCACTAAATCTCTTGGCAATGGGCGGTCACGGAAACTGGAAATGAGCGCCAGTAGCAAGGCTAAATCGGCGCTGGTTTCCGTTACTTTTACGCCGCCGACCACGTTTACGAATACGTCCTGATCCGCCATCATCAAACCGCCGTGACGGTGTAAAACGGCGAGTAGCAAGGCTAAGCGGTTGTGATCTAAACCGACCGTCACACGGCGAGGATTGGCGAGCATTGATTGATCCACGAGAACTTGAATTTCCACGAGCAACGGACGAGTGCCTTCCCAAATCACCATTACGGAACTGCCAGCAGTTTGTTCTTCGCTGCGGCTTAGGAAAATGGCAGATGGGTTTTTCACTTCACGCAAGCCTTGCTCTGTCATTCCAAATACGCCCAGCTCGTTGACAGCACCGAAACGGTTTTTGTGGCTGCGCAAGGTGCGGTAGCGCGAATCTGCCTCGCCTTCGAGCAAAATGGAGCAGTCGATACAGTGTTCCAGCACTTTCGGGCCTGCGAGTGTGCCGTCTTTGGTGACGTGGCCTACCATAAAAATCGCCACTTGGTGTGTTTTGGCGTAGCGAGTTAAAAATGACGCACACTCTCGCACTTGGGCGACACTACCTGGTGAGGATTGAATATCCGCTAAGTGCATTACTTGAATGGAATCCACCACGAGAATTTTCGGTTTAAGCTGATCTGCCGTGTGGCAAATGCGTTCCACGGAAGTTTCCGACAGCAGATTGAGCTTATCTGTGGGTAAATTCAAACGATGCGCACGCATTGCCACTTGTTGCAGGCTTTCTTCGCCTGTCACATAAAGGGTCGGCATTGTTTGGGCGAGCTGGCACATCACTTGTAATAACAGCGTACTTTTACCTGCACCAGGATGTCCGCCGATCAAAATCGCACTACCCGGCACAATACCGCCGCCCAGTACACGGTCTAACTCTTTGAAATGGCTGGTAAAACGTGGCGTTTCTTGCAGGCTAATTTCAGCGAGGGTTTGTACTTTGCCTTGCGTTTCGCCAGCGTAACCGCTGAAACGATCGCCTTTGCTGGCGGTCGAAGGTGCAAGGCGCACTTCAGTAATGGTGTTCCACGCTTTGCAAGCACTGCATTGCCCTTGCCAGCGTGCGTGTTCTGCGCCACAGTCGTTGCAAACGTAGGCGCGTTTTGGGGCTTTTGCCATTGGAATTCCTTATGATTGAGCGAGGTTAAGCAGGGTTTTCACCAGCATTCGTTTTAATTCTACATTGTGATAAAGCCATTGCCACAGCGACTGCGCTACCGCTTGGCTGTCGTTGGTTTCCGTCAACGCTTGTGCCAAAGACAAGGCAAAGCCATAGGCGTTTTGTTGTGCATAGAGAAAATCTTCCAGCGTGCTGGACGGCAATTTCATACGCACTGCTTCTGGCAGGCGTTCAAAGGCTTGTACATAGGCTAGGCGTGCGTTCAATTCATTTTGATACAAGGCCATAAACGCCATTATCACTTGACGCAAGGCCGGAATATTTTGCGAAAAATTGGCAATGCCTAAGTTTAATATTTGGTCAATAAGATGTTGTTCTAAGGGGAGTAGCGCCGCTATTTGTTCTTGTGGCGTGTGGGCATTCGCCATAAAACGCTGCCACAGCGCATCGAAATCCACAGGTGCAGGCATTTGTCCCAATGCCAAGGCGTAGCCACGTTTGGCTTTGTTAATGCCGCACAGCACTGCACCATTTTGTGTAATGTGTTGGAACACAAAGGCGATGAGATCTAACGGATCCCCTTGAATTAGCTCAAATTCTAGCTCCACTAAGGGTGTTGTTTGCTTGCCTGCTCGCACGCATCCCACATCAAGGGCTATTTCAATTTGGCTATGAGAAAACGGCACGAGCCAAGTTTTACGCTGGAAATCGGTGCAGAACAAGGGCTGAAAGTGTTTTTCTTCGCCTGCCTGCAAAATGCTTGGTAGGGCAAGGCCGGAATTTTCTGCAAATTTTTGGAAGTTCAAGGCGTTATTTGCAAGGGGCGTGTTGATTTCAAGGTGATTGTGTATACCGCCTGTTACCACGCCTTTTAATTTCACCGTTTGGCTAAATTGGCTGTCGCCATTTTTACGGTTTTCTCTGGTGCGCACGATGGCTTTTTGCTGAGAAAGAGCGAGATCTACACGGTCAAAATAAGTACTGATGAGTTGCTGTTCATCTTGGAAATTGTTGTTAAATGTGGCGAACTGTTGCGAAAAATTGGCTAAAAATTCCGGCGTTAGGCAAAGCTTTAATTCGATTTCGTGGAGTGTTTGAGGTTCGTTACGCATTGTGGTTCCTTGCTAAAATGAAATGGCTGGTAAAAGGTAGCTAAAAAACAGGGGCTTTTCAATCAACTGGGTGAAAAACTGCTGAATTTTGGGCAATAATTAAGGTAGAATGCAACGTTTTACCCTAAGCCGTTTTATTTAACTCAGTGAGGAGCTTATTATGGCAATGAATAATATTTTTGGCTTATTCGCTAATTCACCTTTTAAACCGATTCAACGTCATTCGGAAAAAGTGACGGAATGTTGCAGTTATTTAGTAGACTTTTTTGAGGCAACGTTTGAAGGGGATTGGGAGGCTGCGGAGAAAATCCGTGAACGTATTTCTGAAACCGAAAAAGAAGCGGATATTTTAAAACGTGATATTCGTTTGAAATTACCACGTGGCTTATTTATGCCTATTGCACGCACAGATTTATTAGAACTTACCACACAGCAAGACAAGTTAGCAAATTATGCAAAAGATATTTCAGGACGTATGCTTGGTCGCCGTTGTGCTTTTCCTAAGAGTATGGAAGATGCGTTTATGGCATTTTTATGTTGTAGCTTAGATGCTACCGTGCAGGCAAACCGTGTGATTACAGAAATGGATAATTTGCTGGAAACAGGCTTTAAAGGACGTGAATTTGATTTGGTTAGCCAAATGATTAATCAACTTGATAGTATTGAAGATGACACGGATCATATGCAGGTTCAATTACGTTTAGATTTACGTGATCAAGAAGATAAATTTAGTCCTGTTGACGTAATGTTTTTATATAAAATTTTAGAATGGATCGGTGTTCTTGCTGACCAAGCGCAACGAGTAGGTTCTCGTATTGAGCTTATGCTCGCACGTGCATAATTAACAATTAGGAAACAACGATGGAAATTATTCAACATTACGGCACGATTTTAGTGTTGATTACAGCTATTTTTGGCTTTTTTATGGCATTTGGAGTCGGGGCAAACGATGTTGCAAACGCAATGGGAACGTCCGTAGGGTCAGGCACGGTTAGCGTTAAACAAGCGATTTTTATTGCACTTATGTTTGAATGTGCGGGGGCTTATTTAGCTGGCGGTGAAGTAACGGAAACCATTAAAAAAGGCGTCATTGATCCAATGCAATTCGCTAATCAGCCTGATGTTTTAGCATTGGGGATGATGTCTTCTTTATTTTCCGCTGGTGCGTGGCTTTTAATCGCAACGAAAAAAGGCTGGCCAGTGTCAACGACGCATACCATCATCGGTGCGATTATTGGTTTTGCGTTAGTAACGGTGGGTAGCGATGCAGTAGATTGGAGCGTTATCGGTAATATCGTAGGGAGCTGGTTTATCACCCCTGTGATCGCTGGTTTTATCGCTTATGGTATCTTTTTTAGTACGCAAAAATTGATTTTCGATACGGAAAAACCCTTTAAAAATGCCCAAAAATTTGGTCCATATTACATTGGTTTAACCGTAGTTATCGTCAGCATTGTAACGATGATCAAAGGCTTGAAACACGTTGGTTTGGACTTAACGGCGTGGCAAGTGGCAATCGTGGCGGCGATTATTGGTATTGCTTGCATTGTTGCCAGCCATTTTTATTTACGTAGTGCAAGATTCCAACAGCATTTAGACAAAGGCACTTTCGTTGCAGTTGAAAAAGTATTCAGCATTTTAATGCTATTAACCGCTGCGGCGATGGCATTCGCTCACGGTTCAAACGATGTAGCCAATGCCATTGGTCCATTGGCTGCGGTGGTATCCATAGTGGATAGTGGCGGTATTGTTTCTAATAGCAGTGCCTTAGCTTGGTGGATTTTGCCATTAGGGGCTGTAGGTATTGGCGCTGGCTTAATTATTCTCGGTAAAAAAGTAATGAGTACCATCGGTACAGGGATTACGGATTTAACGCCATCACGTGGTTTTGCGGCACAATTTTCCACAGCGATTACCGTGGTGCTTGCCTCTGGTACTGGTTTACCGATTTCTACCACGCAAACGCTCGTTGGAGCGATTCTCGGTATCGGTTTTGCTCGTGGTATTGCAGCATTAAACTTAAAAGTTATCCGTAATATCGTGGTGTCGTGGATGATTACCCTGCCAGCAGGTGCTTTCTTTGTGGTGATTATCTACTATATTTTGCGCATCTTTTTCCATTAAGTATTATATGTTATAAGTAAGAAATCCTTTGGGTTTCTTGCTTTATCATTTCTAGAGGAACCTTATGACATTATTTAAAACCTTTTCTCGAAGCCTTTTTCTAGCCACGCTTGGCATTATCGCAGTAATGCCAGCAATGGCAGGAACCGATACCACTCCCGCCAATGGTCTCCAGTCGGAATATATCACCGAAAATTTACATACCTATTTTCGTTCAGGGGCTGGTTCGCAATACCGCATTAAAGGTAGTCTCGTGGCAGGGGAGCCTGTTACTGTTCTCGATAATCAAGGTAAATACACACTCGTGCGTGATAGCCGTAACCGTGAAGGTTGGGTGCTAACCTCAGAACTTAGCACAGAGCCGAGTAGCAAAATGGAAAATCCTAAGCTAAAAGCCAAAATCGTGGAACTTTCCAATAAATTGAATAGCTTAGATGAAGCGTGGCAGCAACGTGTACAGGAAATGCAACGCCGTACGCAACAAGCAGAGCAACAGAGTAGCGTGCTGTTACAGGAAAACACCAATTTGAAACGTCAAATGGACGAAGTAAACAGCAAAAACCGCAACCTTGAAACAATGCTCGATGCCAACAAACAAGCCATTGCTATTCAGTGGTTTATTTATGGTGGATCCGTATTGGGTGTTGGTTTATTGCTTGGTTTGCTCATTCCAATACTTGTTCCACGTCGCCGCCGCCGTCCTAGTGGTTGGGCGTAACGAAGGTTTGCTATGCAATGCTTTTTAGTGGGCGGTGCCGTGCGTGATGCCTTGCTCGGTTTGCCTGTGCAGGATAAAGACTGGGTCGTGGTTGGTGCCACGCCGGAATATTTGCTGAAAAAAGGTTATCAGCAAGTGGGCAAAGATTTCCCCGTTTTTCTGCACCCTAAAACAAAGCAAGAATACGCACTGGCTCGCAAAGAAAAAAAAGTCGGTACAGGTTATACTGGCTTTATTTGCGACTTCTCTCCTGATATCTCCTTACAAGAGGACTTGTACCGCCGAGATTTGACCATTAACGCAATGGCGCAAGATGAAACAGGCAAGCTGTTTGATTTCTACGGCGGACAGGCTGATTTAGCTCATCGTCTACTACGCCACGTGTCGCCTGCTTTTGTGGAAGATCCGCTACGCGTATTGCGCACCGCACGGTTTCTCGCACGGTTTGCTTATTTAGGGTTCAAGGTTGCCCCTGAAACCTTTGCTTTGATGAAAGTCATTTGCACGCAGGGCGAATTGCGAGCGTTAAGCCGTGAACGCATTTGGCAGGAAACGGTGAAAGCCTTGCAAACACCAACGCCAGCGGCGTATTTTTCCCTTTTGCAACAGCTCGGTGCCTTGCCTGATGTAATGCCAGCGCTGGTGGGTGCGTTACAGGAAAACGGCACGGTGCGTGGCAGTGTTCAAAATTTTACGCAAAATTCCGACCTAGCCAGCACAGGGCAAATCACCTTTTTGGATAAAGCCTTTGCTCGCTATTTTTTTGCGTTGCCGATGGCGCAATTGAAGGCGCTGTGCCAGCAACTGGGAGTGCCTAATGCGACGGCGAATTTTGCAATGCTCGCTCAACAGTTCGCCCCAATGTGGCGTGAGAAAACGCAGGATATGAGTGCGGTGTTAGCGATGTTCAATGCGGTACAAATTTGGCGTAGCACGGAAAAATTTGACGCACTCAGTGTGCTTTTTTCCACGTGTTTTCCAACGGCGGAACGTCAACAGCAATGGCTAGCGCAATGCTTTGAGGCGGCAAATGCCATCACCGCCCAGCAGGTGATCGCAGACGGTTTCACCCAAGCCGCCATTCGTCAAGAATTGGATCGCCGCCGCTTGCAGGCAATGCAGGCGGTTTCATCTAGGCTGGAATAAATGAAGAAATTTTACACAATGAAACAGTATAAACATTACCTTTGGCTGGCGGTAATTCTGCTGGCTGGCTGTGTGAGCCAACCGAAATCAACCCCAAGCCAAACTAACCCTAAATGGCAGGCGCACGAGCAACAGTTGCTGGCAATGACGAATTATCAAGCCGCAGGGCAACTGGGCGTGATTACACCGCAACAGCGTTTTTCCAGCCAGTTTACGTGGCGTTATAAAAACGCCGGAAATTACGACCTACGTCTTTCTGCCTTGCTGAACACGGCAAACGTAACCCTTACGAAAACCCCTGCTGGAATGCGTTTAGTGGACGGCAAAAATACCCGCTGGGTAGATGAAAATGCCCTGCTAAGCGACACTTTAAAATTACCGCTGACTTGGCAAACACTGGCACTGTGGCTAAAAGGCGTGCCGACAACGAGCCATTATCAATTAAAAAATATTCAAGGGCAGCCGTTGCTCAATGAATTTACTTATCAAGCAGGCACACAGCGCTGGCTGGTGCGTTATTTGAGCTACCAAAAAGCGACCTTTGGTGAGAAATTGCTGTGGTTGCCTGAAAATATTTTGCTAGAACGACAAGATAGCCAAAAACAAAAACTCAAAATTCACCTTTCACGCTGGCAGCCGCTGGCAACGGAGAATGCGCAATGAACTGGCCATTTCCTTTACAAGCAACAAAAGGTGTAAGCTTTCCTTGCCCAGCGAAATTAAATTTATTTTTATACATTACAGGTCAGCGTGCAGATGGCTACCACGAACTGCAAACCTTGTTCCAATTTTTAAATTTTGGCGATGATTTGCAAGTGGAAATTACCTCCGAGCCTGACATTGTGGTAACGCCAGCCCTTAAAAATGTTCCGCTGGAAGACAACTTGATTTATCGTGCCGCACGTTTATTGCAAAAAGCCACAGGCTGCCGTCAAGGGGCAAGGTTACATTTAACCAAACGTTTGCCAATGGGCGGTGGTGTTGGCGGCGGATCCTCCGATGCGGCAACGGCGTTGGTAGCGTTAAATTTATTATGGAAAACAGGGCTAAGCCGTACGCAGTTGGCGGAATTAGGATTGCAATTAGGGGCGGATGTGCCGATTTTTGTGCAAGGGCAGGCAGCTTTTGCCGAAGGCGTGGGCGAGCGTTTAACCCCTTGTGCGCCAGCAGAGCAGTGGTTTGTGGTGTTAAAACCGAAAGTGTCCATTGCGACTGCGAAAATTTTTACTCACCCTGAGTTAACTCGCAATACCCCAAAACGGGGAATGGGAGAATGTTTAAGCACCCCTTATGCCAACGATTGCGAGAAAGTGGTGAAAAATCATTATCCAGTGGTTGAAGAAATGCTAACCGCATTGCTACAATACGCCCCCGCTAGGCTAACAGGGACAGGGGCTTGTGTTTTTGCGGCGTTCGTTGATGCGAAATCCGCTCAAAGCTGCTTAAATGCTGTGCTGAATCTTCCACTGGCTGCCCAGTTAGAAATGGGCTTTGTGGCGCAGGGCTGTAATATTTCGCCTTTGTACCAACATGTTAGCCAACTCCATCTATAACGCTAGGCGTTATTAAATTCACTTGCTGTAAATGTGCTGTTCAAATTAGAGGTCATACAAACTATGCCAGACATTAAAATCTTCACGGGTAATGCCACGCCTGAGCTTGCTCAAAATATTTCTAAACGCTTGTACCTTTCCCTAAGCGATGCCACTGTTGGTCGTTTTAGTGATGGCGAAGTACAGGTGCAAATTAACGAAAATGTGCGTGGTTGTGATGTCTTTATTATTCAATCCACTTGTGCACCAACCAACGATAACTTAATGGAGTTGGTAGTGATGATCGATGCATTGCGCCGTGCCTCCGCAGGACGAATTACTGCGGTTATTCCATACTTTGGTTATGCTCGTCAAGATCGCCGTGTGCGTAGTGCACGTGTGCCAATTACTGCCAAAGTTGTGGCAGATTTCCTTTCCACTGTCGGTGTTGACCGTGTGTTGACCTGTGACTTGCACGCAGAACAAATTCAAGGTTTCTTCGATGTGCCTGTGGATAACGTGTTCGGTTCCCCAGTGCTTGTGCACGATATTTTGAAAAAAACCGACCTAGAAAATCCAATCGTGGTATCGCCTGACATCGGCGGTGTGGTGCGTGCGCGTGCTATTGCAAAATTGCTTAACGACACGGATATGGCGATCATCGACAAACGTCGTCCAAAAGCGAACGAAGCACAAGTAATGCACATTATTGGTGATGTTGCAGGACGTGATTGTATTTTGGTTGACGATATGATCGACACTGGCGGCACGCTTTGCAAAGCGGCGGAAGCGCTTAAAGCTCGTGGTGCGAAACGTGTATTTGCTTACGCTACCCACGCCGTGTTCTCTGGCAAAGCGGTAGAAAATATCGCAAGCCCAGCGCTCGATGAAATCGTGGTAACCGACACCATTCCACTTAGCCCAGAAATCAAAGCACTCGGCAAAGTGCGTGTGTTGACCCTTTCTTCAATGCTTGCCGAAGCAATTCGCCGTATCAGCAACGAAGAATCCATCTCTGCGATGTTCAACGCTTAATCGCACAGTATAAAAAAACGCAGGCCGGAATTTTTGAAAATATTCCGACCTGCGTTTTTTAATGGGTAAAAATCAAAAGAAAACTAACGAGTGGTTTTGTCCGTAATTTTCTCTACACGGGCCTGTTTCACCATATTATCGCTCACGTCCAGCACGGTGATTTTCAAGCCGTCAATTTTGCACACTTGCCCTTCTTTGGGAATTTCTTCCAAATGCTCAATGATCCAGCCGTTGAAGGTACGCACTTCGTCATTCTCCAAATGCCAGTGGAACATTTTATTGAGATCACGCAAATTCGCTGAGCCGTCAATAATAATAGAGCCGTCCGATTGGCGTTCCACTTCTTCGTCAATGCTTGGGGCGTTGGATGTAGTAAACTCGCCCACGATTTCTTCTAAAATATCTTCTAGGGTGACCAAGCCTTTAATGTCGCCGTATTCGTCTACCACAAGGCCAATCCGTTCTTTTTTCATACGGAAATTTAGCAACTGACCGTTAAGCGGCGTGCCTTCTGGAATGAAGTAGGCCTCGTCTACCGCACGGAGCAAGGTTTCTTTGCTAAATTCGTTTTTATCCATCATTAAACGGTAAGCCTCACGCACACGTAGAACGCCGATCACTTGCTCGTCGATACTATCTTTGTAAATCACCACACGGCTGTGGGCAGCGTGATTGAGCTGGCGCAAAATGGATTTCCAATCGTCTTCAATGTCGATACCGCAAATATCGTTGCGTGGCACCATAATGTCGTCAACGGTTTCTTCTTCTAAGTCCAAAATAGACAGCAACATTTCTTGGTGTGCCGTTGGAATGTATTGCCCAGATTGGTTCACGATAGAACGCAATTCTTCGGGGCTTAAATTATGGGCTTTGGCTTCGGTTTGGATTCTAAATAATTTCATCAAACCTTTAATGATGATGTTCATTAAAAACACCAACGGCGACAATAATTTAGATAACGGAATCATGATGTGGCTGGATAAAAATGCCACTTTTTCTGGATACAGTGCTGCAATGGTTTTTGGCAGAATTTCAGAGAAAATCAACATTACGAAGGTCAACGTTCCAGTGGCGATGGCTACTCCCATATCGCCATATAAACGCATACCCAAAATAGTTGCAATAGCGGAGGCTAAGATATTGATTAAGTTGTTACAAATTAAAATTAAGCTGAGTAAAAGATCGGTTTTGCTAAGAAGTTGTTCTGTTTTTTTCGCCCCTTTATTGCCTTGCTCAGCAAGATAGCGCATTCGGTAACGGTTTACGGAGAGAAACCCTGTTTCAGAGCCAGAGAAATAAGCGGATAACACTAATAAGATAATTAGCACGATAAACAACGTACTTATGGGGATATTGTCCAAAATAATTTCCTATACTGATTAAACAAAAAACCGAATGCGGCAGGGCAGACGGTCACCTCGTTAAAAAACGGAGATATATCATATAACAACCCTTTAAAAGGTTTAAAGGATTTTATTGAGGAATCATCACGAGACCGGAATTTTTTGCGTAAAAATGGCGATAAAACATCACTAAAAATCGCTAATTTAGTCGATAAAACAATTCGTAAGCACAAAGGGTAAACGTTTGCAATTTAAACGATGACGTACTAGAATTGCCTCGTGTTTAGAAGTGGGAAAATGTGGGAATTTCTAGCAAAAAAAGGGGTGATTTTCAGCCTTTTTGCTTAATTTTTATATAGCCAACGAGGGCCGCTGAACAATGTTTCGTGGGACGACAATTATTCAAATGGATAACAAAGGGCGCTTATTGGTGCCGAGTCGTTACCGTGAAGAAATTATGCAACAAAGTGCAGGGAAACTCGTTTGTACCCGTGATATTCGTAAACCGTGTTTGTTACTGTATGGCTTAGATGAATGGGTGAAAGTTGAGCAAATTCTGTTAGGGCTTTCGACCTTTGATCCTGTGCAACGTAGTGTTCAGCGTGTACTGTTGGGCTTTGCTAGCGAATGTGAGCTTGATAAAAACGGTCGCATTCTCATTCCAGTGAGTTTACGTGGACAAATTCAGCTACAAAAAAGCGTGGCGCTGGTGGGGCAACTGAATAAATTTGAGCTGTGGAACGAAGCTCAGTGGCAAGCCCAAATTACAGAGGATCTTGCATTGGCGCAAACCCCAGCGTTCCAACACAGTGATGCGTTGGCGGCACTTTCCCTTTAATGACACAATTTTTTCTATTGGAACTGGGCTGGAATATTGCAAAATTTTTTGAAATATTCCTGCCTGGTTTTTGTTGTATTCAATAAATTTTGGTGATGTTATGACAACGCAGGTTTCACAAGCCCAACTGCAAGCGCAGTTTTCTTCCCCTTCTCATTACACCGTTTTACTCCACGAGGCGGTGGAGGGCTTGGCGATTGATCCAAATGGCGTTTACATTGACGGCACCTTCGGTCGTGGCGGCCACTCGCGTTATATTTTGTCGCAGTTAGGTGAAAATGGTCGCTTGATCGCCGTTGACCGTGATTCGCGCGCCATCGCAGAGGCGCAACGTATTCAAGACCCTCGTTTTACCATCGTACATAATAGCTTTTCCCATTTAGTCGACATTTGCACAGAACTTAATTTACTTGGCAAAGTGAATGGTATTTTGCTGGATTTAGGGGTGTCTTCGCCACAGCTAGATGATGCAAGTCGTGGCTTTTCTTTTATGAAAGACGGCCCTTTGGATATGCGAATGGATACCACGCAAGGCCTTTCAGCCGCTGAATGGCTGGCGAATGTGGACGTTGACAAGCTCGCTTGGGTGCTGAAAACCTTTGGCGAAGAACGTTTTGCAAAACGCATTGCAACGGCTATCGTTCAAGAAAATCAACAGCGCCGTGAGCGTGGCGAGCCTTGCATTGATCGCACCTTGATGCTGGCGGATCTCATTGCTAACAGCGTACCTTTTAAAGATAAACACAAACACCCTGCGACTCGCAGTTTTCAGGCTATTCGCATTTTCATTAACGGTGAATTAGACGAGCTGGAAAATGTACTGAGCGAGGCCTTAACCGTACTAGCGCCGACTGGGCGTTTGAGCGTGATTAGCTTTCATTCTTTGGAAGATCGAATGGTAAAACGTTTTATGCGTGAACAAGCCAAAGGGCGTGAAATTCCCAAAGGATTGCCAGTGCGTGATGCTGATTTTGAGCGTGGTCAAACCCTAAAAGTCATTGGCAAAGCTGTTAAAGCAAGTGTTGCAGAACTGGTGGCGAACCCACGTTCACGCAGTGCGGTATTGCGTGTGGCTGAAAAATTAGGCGAGGACTAATTCGTGAGCGGTGTGGTTCGTGGTGCCTCTGAAAAACGGAATGTTTTGAAAACCGTTTTAGATGGTCGTTTGTTATCGGTGATTTTGAAAGACATTTGGCAAAAAGGAAAATTGCTCACTTTGGCGGTGGTAGTACTGCTGGGTAGTGCTTTTTTTGTCATAAAACAAACTCATGACACCCGTGTACTTGGCTTGGAAAAAGCAGAACTTTACCGCAAAGAACAAATTATTGATTTAAATTTCACTAATTTAAACGCCGAAAATGCACATTTCTCCAAAGAAGAAGAAATCAAACGTCGTGCTATTCAACTGCAGATGCAGCCAATTCAGGAATAAGGTGACGTTTGATGAAATTTCTCAACTCCTTTAAAACCCAATCCACTGACGAACCGCAAACCTTTTTAAGGATAAAGCGTTTTTATTTTATTCTTTTCCTTATGGTTTTAGGTTTTACCTATTTGTTAGGTGGTTTGTTTTGGCGACAAATTTGGCAGCGAGATACTATTCAAGAAAAAGAAAATGCCTATTTAACACGCAATTATGCCTTGCTTACGCCACGAGCAAATATTCTTGACCGCAACGGTAAAAACTTAGCCATTAGCGTGCCAGTCTATGACGTAACCCTTGATATTAAGCTGTTAAAACAGTTGCTGGTGGATCGCAAAATGGATAATAGAGCTTGCCAAAAATACATTGATGAGGCGGTCTATGTAGAAAAAACTGCTTTGCGTGAGCTGGCCAAACATTTAGGTGTGAATTACGACAACTTAATGGCGCGCATTCGCTCATCACGTGGATTAATTTATTTAGCGAAAGATCAAAGTGACGTAATGCGTGATTACATTAAAGAATGGAAAGCACGCCCGCTGGTAAAAGGTAAAGGTTCCATATGTGGCTATGTGCGTGGCATTGGCTATGAACAGCATTTTCAGCGTTATTACCCCGAAGGGGCGAAAATGGCGCACGTTTTGGGCTATTTAAACCACGATGGTAATGGCGTTACAGGCATTGAAAAAAGTATGAACGACATTTTGGAAGGTAAAGATGGCCAGCGCCAGTACATTCTCGGTCGCCATACGAGCCAATCCGAAATTTTGAAAAATATTCCGACCTTCCGTGCAGAGGACGTTCGCCTGAGCATTGATGTGAAATTGCAAAACAAAGTGTACGACATTCTTAAACAGGGAATGGACGAAAACCACGCTGCAGCTGCTAGTGCCATTTTGGTGAACACTCGCACAGGGGAAATTTTATCAATGGTGAGTTTGCCGTCCTTTAATCCGAATAACCGTGCGGAGTTTGACGCACATTCAGAAAAAATGCGTAACCGTGTGATCGGCGAAGGGGCGACATCTTATCCACCAGGTTCCACTATTAAACCTTTTACCGTATTAACCGCACTAAGCAAGCATTATGTGAAACCCAACGAAAAAATTGATTTGGAAAGTCCGTGCCTGCGTTTTCAAGGTTCTAGCCACTGCGTGCGAGATGTGCGAACGAAATTCGAGCGTTATTTATCATTGGGCGATATTTTGAAATACTCCAGTAACATTGGTGTGAGCCGTATTGCCTTTCGTATGCCGAGCGACACCTTACCAAAATCTTTTTCTAACATCGGCTTTGGTAAACGTGTGGGTATTGGCTTGTTGAACGAATCCGCTGGGATGCTGCCGTTGCAGCCATTAAACGGTAAAAACTATTGGGCGAAGTCGGAAATTGCAGGTTTCGCCTATGGTTATCAATTAAAAGCCACGCCATTACAGTTAGCACAGGCGTATGTAATGCTGGCTAATGACGGTGTAGCACGCCCTCTTTCTATCACCAAAACAGAAAACTATGTGCTAGGCAAACGCATTTTCCCCGCCAGTGCCAGTAAAGCGGTACGTGAAATGCTCAAAGGCGTGGCGGATAACAATAAATACATCAATATTCCAGGCTACACGGTGGGCATAAAAACAGGGACGGCACGTAAAAATTCTCGTGATCCTGATACGCCATACTACGCTTTCACCGCTGGCATTGCACCGTTGTCTAACCCACGTTTGGCGCTGGTGGTGATGATCGATAGCCCAGCCTTGCGTGACGAACACGGACGGCGCATTTACTACGGTGGACGAGTAGCAGCGCCGATTTTCAACGAAATTATGCGTTACGCTTTGCAAGAGCAACACATTGCCCCAGACGATAAAAACACGGCACCGACGGCAAATCGTGGCAATTTCATTCGCACGAATTAAGGATTTTTATGCAATATTTACGCACTTTGGCGGACATTTTTTTAGAAAATATTCCGACCTTGCCCAAAAATGTAAGGCAGCTTGAAGTTCAAGCAATGACCTTAGACAGCCGAGTGGTCACGCCACACAGTTTATTCGTAGCGTTGCGTGGACATTCGCAAGACGGACGGCGTTTTATTCCGCAAGCTTTGCAAAACGGTGCAACGGCGATTGTTGCGCAGGCGGACAACGCTTGTGATCACGGTAAAATTCAATGGTTTGATAATGTACCGTGCATTTCTTTTTATTTGTTAGATCAAGCATTAAGCGCACTCGCTGGGCGTTTTTACAATAACCCTTCACACCAGTTGCAACTGGTGGGCGTAACTGGCACCAACGGCAAAACCACGATTTCCCATTTGCTCGCCCATTGGGTGCAACTGCTTAACGAAAAAGCAAACCCTAGCGCACGCACGGCAGTGCTTGGCACCACAGGCAATGGCTTGTTGGGGGCGTTGCAACAGTCGCAAAATACCACAGGCTCCGCCATCGATATTCAAAAAAACTTGGCGGATTTTTTGGCGCAGGAGGCAAATTTTTGTGCGTTGGAAGTGTCATCGCACGGCTTGGTGCAACACCGTGTGGACGGATTGCATTTTGCGGCGGGCATTTTTTCTAATTTAAGCCGTGATCACTTGGATTACCACGCCACAATGGCGGAATACGCTGCGGCGAAATGGCGTTTGTTTGGCGATTTGCCTTGCCTGCACGCCATCATCAACGCCGATGATCCTGTGGGGAAACAATGGCTTGAACGTTTACCACAAGCGGTGGCGGTCAGTTGTGACTCTGCGACAAAAACCGTAGGCCGGAATTTTTGGCTAAATTTAAGCGAAGTCGCTTTCGAGCCGCAGGGCGCACGCATTACTTTTACCTCAAGCTGGGGCGATGGCGAGTTACACAGCCGTTTGCTGGGGGCGTTTAATGTGAGCAATTTACTGCTTGCGTTGGCGACCTTGCTCCGTTTGGGCTATCCATTGGCGGATTTATTGGCTTGCGCCGAGCGTTTGCAAGGGGTTTGTGGGCGAATGGAAGTGCTGGAAAGCCCGAACGCACCACGTGCCATTGTGGATTACGCCCACACGCCAGATGCGCTAGAAAAAGCGTTAAGTGCCGCACGGTTACACACCAAAGGGCGTTTATGGGTGGTGTTTGGCTGCGGTGGTGATCGTGATGCGGGCAAGCGGCCTTTAATGGGCAACGTGGCACGCCGTTTGGCCGATGAAATTATTTTGACCAACGACAACCCACGCAGTGAAGATCCGAACGCCATTTTAAACGCTATTGCTCAGGGCATTGGTCAGCCTGTTTGCCAAATTCCTGAGCGCCGAATGGCGATTCATCACGCCTTACAGCACGCCACTGCAGATGATTTAGTGTTAATCGCAGGCAAAGGTCACGAAAATTATCAAATTATTGGCACGCAAACCTTGCCGTTTTCCGATCAAGCGTGCGTGCGTGAGTTTTCAAAAATAAATTAAAAGAGACATTATGATACCGATTACAGTTGCCCAAGCGGCAGCAATTTTAAATGCCAGCGTTGAAAATGCCCCAGTGGATGTGACGTTAATCACCGCTGTCGGCACGGACTCTCGCCAAGCTTTGGCAAATGGGCTGTTTTTTGCCCTCAGTGGTGAACGTTTTGACGGACACGCTTACCTTGCCACATTGCAAGATCAAGGCTATGTGGCGGCAGTGGTGGAGCGTTTCGATGCGAACGTTTCCTTACCGCAAATCGTGGTGGAAAACAGCAAACTTGCCTTAGGACGCTTAGCGCAGTGGCTGAAAAACCAAGTGCATCCACGCACGCTGGCGATTACTGGTTCTTCTGGCAAAACGACCGTAAAAGAAATGAGTGCCGCCATTTTGCGAGCCAAAGCGGAACGTTTAGGCAATTTGCCTAATAGCGTTTTAGCCACTCAAGGCAATCTTAATAATGATTTAGGCGTGCCGTTGACTTTATTGCGTTTAACACCCAGCACCTTTGATGCGGTGGTAGAACTGGGCGCAAATCACGCAGGCGAAATAGCCTACACCACGCAACTGGTGCATCCGAATGTGGCGATAGTGAACAATGTCGCCAGCGCTCATTTAGCAGGCTTTGGCAGTTTACAAGGCGTAGCCAATGCCAAAGGCGAGATTTTTCAAGGGCTTACCGCTAACGGCATTGCGGTGGTCAACGCCCAAAGTAACGATTTGGCTCAATGGAAACACACCATTGGCGAGCGTGAAATTTGGCTATTCGGCGATCAAAATTTCGCTGAAAATTCCAGCGTACAGGGTTATCCGTTTTTCACGGCGAAAAATAAACGCTTTACCGACACAGGCAGCGAATTTGTGCTGTGCTGTCCGCAAGGCGAAATTGCCATCCGCTTGCCGTTTTTGGGCGAGCATAATATTCAAAACGCCTTAGCCGCCGCCTGTGCAACCGTTGCACTGGGGGCGAATTTGCACGATGTGCAAGCAGGCTTGAGCGAAAAAATGGCGGTGAAAGGGCGTTTGTTCGCTGAAACCCTTTGTCCGCATTTAACCGTGATTGACGACAGTTACAACGCCAATGTGGCATCAATGCAGGCGGCGATTGCCGTGTTAAGCGCACGTGCAGGCACAAGGTTTCTTGTATTGGGCGATATGGCGGAGCTGGGCGAATCTAGCCTTGCGTGCCACAAGCAAGTGGGCGAAAGCGCACAGAATGCTCAGTTAAACGGCGTGTTCACGTTGGGTGAGCATTCCCAAGTGATCGCCAAGCAGTGCGGTGCGCAAGGCCGTTATTTTTTAGATAAAAATGCACTTCAACAGGCTTTATGTGCTGCGGTAAAACAAGCCTTATCGCAAGGGGAAGAAGTGAGTGTGTTAGTGAAAGGTTCACGTTCGATGGGTATGGAAGCCATCGTTGAAAAAATGAAGGAAGTATTTCAATGTTAGTTTGGTTAAGCAGTTATTTACAGCAGTTTCATAGCAGTTTTGCGGTGTTTCAATATTTAACCGTGCGTTCAATTTTGGCGTTATTAACCGCCCTTTTGATCGCCCTTTGGATTGGCCCTACAGTGATTCGCCGTTTACAAATTTTAAAATTTGGACAAGAAGTGCGCACTAATGGCCCACAAAGCCATTTAAGCAAACAAGGCACGCCAACGATGGGCGGTGTGATGATTTTATTTGCCGTAACACTCAGTACGTTGCTGTGGGCTAATTTAAGCAACCCTTATATTTGGGTGGCGTTGTTTGTGTTTTTAGGCTACGGCATGATTGGCTTTGTGGACGATTACCGTAAAGTGGTGCGCAAAAATACCGATGGTTTAGTGGCACGCTGGAAATATTTTTGGCTTTCTGTGGTGGCGCTGGTGGCGGTGTCATATTTGTACTGGCTCGGTCACGACACGAATGCCACTCGCCTTGTGGTGCCGTTTTTCAAATCCATAATGCCGCAGTTGGGCATTTGGTACATTATTTTGGCGTACTTCGTCATCGTGGGAACCAGTAACGCCGTGAACTTAACGGACGGCTTAGACGGCTTGGCGATTATGCCAACAGTGTTTGTGGCGGCGGCGTTTGCTTTGATTGCGTGGGCGACAGGCAACGTAGAATGGGCGAAATATTTGTACATTCCCTACATTAAATTTGACGCAGAATTAGTGATTTTCTGTACCGCCATTGTGGGCGCTGGTTTGGGTTTTTTATGGTTTAACACTTACCCTGCACAAGTGTTTATGGGCGATGTAGGGTCGCTTGCCTTAGGTGGTGCTTTGGGGATCGTAGCGGTTCTCGTGCGCCAAGAATTATTGCTCGTGATTATGGGCGGCGTGTTCGTGGTGGAAACGCTATCAGTGATTTTACAAGTGGGGTCGTACAAGTTACGCCGTAAACGCATTTTTAGAATGGCACCGATTCATCACCATTTTGAATTAAAAGGCTGGCCAGAAACCCGAGTGATTATTCGTTTTTGGATTTTATCCCTTGTGTTGGTATTGCTGGGTCTGGTTACGTTAAAACTACGTTAATTTAGGAAAAAACGATGTCAATCAATCCGTTAAAAAATCAAAAAGTCTGCGTTGTGGGATTGGGCAAAACAGGGCTTTCTTGCGTGGCGTTTTTGCAAAAACAAGGGGCGAACGTGCGTGTAATGGACACACGCACCCACGCGCCGAACCTTGAACAATTACCAGAAAGAATCGAACGCCACACGGGTAGCCTGCGTGAAGATTGGTTGACTTGGGCGGATACCATCGTGGTAAGCCCAGGCCTTGATGTCAAAAATCCTGCATTTATTCCGGCCTTGCAAAAAGGCACGCCATTGATTGGTGATATTGAATTATTCTGCCAGTTTGCGGACAAACCCATTATCGCCATCACTGGCTCCAACGGCAAAAGCACCGTTACCACGTTGGTAACGGCAATGGCACGTGCAGCAGGCTTGCGTGTGGGAATGGGCGGTAATATTGGCATTCCAGCCTTATCCTTGCTGGATGAGGAAGCGGATTTGTATGTGCTGGAATTATCCAGTTTTCAGCTGGAAACCACATACAGCCTGCGTGCGGTGGCGGCGACCGTGTTAAACGTAAGCCCTGATCACTTAAACCGCTATGCGGATATGCAAGCCTACACGGACGCAAAATTACGCATTTATCACAATGCCCAAATGGCGGTGGTGAACGATCAAGATCCGCAAACCGAGCCAAAAAATAAGGTTGAACGTGAATTCACCTTTGGCGTGGGCGAAATGGCAGATTATGCGTTGCTTAAAAAAGCACAAGGCTGGGCGTTGCATTTGCCTGAAACAGGCGAGCTAATGACGACAGCAGAAATGGCATTAGTAGGACAACATAATGCGTTAAACGCCTTAGCAGCGGCGGCATTGTTAGATGGTTATGCGCTCACACAAGGCAGTCTTTTCCCACGTAAGGCGTTGCGTGAAACGTTGCGCACTTTTACTGGCTTGGATCACCGTTTCCAATTGGTGGGCGAATGGCAAGGCGTGCGTTGGATTAACGATTCCAAAGCCACGAACGTGGGCAGTACGCTAGCGGCGTTGCAGGGTTTGCACTGTACTGGCACGTTGCATTTGCTGTTAGGCGGTGATGCCAAAGGGGCGGACGTGAGCGAACTTTCGCCTTATTTGCAAAATCCAGCGCTGAAAGCCTATTGCTTTGGCAAGGACGGTGCGTTGTTTGCAGCGTTGACTGATAATGCCGTGCTGGTGGAAACAATGACGCAAGCGGTGCAGGCAATTTTACCAAACTTGCAAGCAGGCGACTGGGTGTTACTTTCGCCAGCTTGTGCGAGTTTGGATCAGTTTAGCTGTTTTGAAGCACGTGGCGATGCTTTTGCAAATCTCGCACGGCAGGCTGGAACTAAAATTTTAGAAGAATGAACAAAATGAACTTCAAGACACTGTGGCAAAAAAACGTGAAAAATTCCGACCTAGCCTCTGTGGCGGTTTATGACAAAACCTTGCTCGGCATTTTTCTCGCCTTGCTCGCCATTGGTTGGGTGATGGTGTTTAGTGCATCCGTAGGCGTGAACCCGCACAATCCGTATTTTTATGTGATACGTAATAGCGGCAATATACTGGTAGCACTAGTAGCGTTTGGGCTGACGTTGAGTTTGCCGTTGAAATTATGGAACGATAATCTGCGCTATTGGCTGTTTTGGGGAACGTTAGTTTTACTCGCCTTAGTGTATTTTACAGGGCATTCAGCCAAGGGGGCAGCACGTTGGATTGATTTAGGGGTAATTCGTTTTCAGCCAGCAGAATTGGCGAAACTGTCCGTTGTGCTATTCGTTGCCAGTTATATTGAACGAAATATCGATATTGTTCGCTCCAATATACTGAATATTCTGCGACCAATGCTTATAATTAGCGGTTTTCTGCTGGCTATCTATCTTGAACGCGATACGGGTACATTAGTGCTATTGTGCGGGCTAATTATTGTTATGCTTTTGTTGGCTGGTGCGAGACTTTCTGGGCTAGCGATTTTGTTTGCAATCGCTGTGGTTTTAGTGAGTTTGATGATAACTCACGGTGCTCATTATCGAATGGCACGGTTAACTAATTTCTGGGATCCTTGTGCGAGTTTGGACGTTTTCCGTGGCAATGGCTACCAGCAATGTACCTCTTTAATGGCCACTAGCCGTGGTGAATTTTTCGGCGTTGGTTTAGGTAACAGCCTACAAAAATTAAGTAAGTTGCCCGAAGTGCAAACCGACTATGTGATGGCGATTTGGGGTGAAGAATTTGGGCTTCTGGGCTGGTTCGTGGTGCTGGCGTTATTTGCTTTGCTCATTTGGAAAGCAATGCGTATTGGCTATAACGCATTACAAGAACAACAAAATTTTAGCGGCTTTGTGGCACTGGGTATCGGTATTTGGTTTTTTGGTCAAATGGTGATTAACGTTGGTGGCGTGTTGGCGTTGCTTCCGTCCAAAGGTTTTACCTTACCTTTTATCAGCTATGGTGGATCCAGTATTTTAGTCAGTGCGGTGGCACTGGGGCTTTTAATGCGGATTGATTACGAAACACGCCTTATTGAGCGTGGTGAAAACTAAGCACAGGAGTGCAAAATGACGAATAAACCCACTTTATTAGTAATGGCAGGCGGCACTGGCGGGCATATTTTCCCAGCCCTTGCAGTGGCACAATTATTACAACAGCAAGGCTGGAACATTGAGTGGTTAGGCACGGCGGATCGAATGGAGGCTAAGCTCGTGCCACAATATGGGATTTTGTTGCATACCATTCAAATTTCAGGTTTGCGAGGCAAAGGTATCAAAGCGTTGCTCAAAGCCCCTTTTGCCATTTTACGAGCGGTGTCGCAGGCAAGGAAAATCATTCAAACGGTGAAACCTAACGCCGTATTGGGAATGGGCGGCTATGTGTCAGGACCGGGTGGCATTGCTGCAAAATTATGCGGTGTGCCGATTGTGTTACACGAGCAAAACGCCGTTGCAGGGCTAACCAATGCGTGGCTGGCGAAAGTGGCACAAAAAGTTTTGCAAGCTTTCCCAACCGCCTTTGGTAAAAATAAAGCCCCTGTTGTGGGCAACCCTGTGCGAGCGGATTTTTTTACTCAGCCTACACCAAAACAGCGTTTCAAACAGCGCCGTTCTTATGTGGGCGACAAGCTTTGCGTGCTGGTGGCTGGTGGCAGTCAAGGGGCAAAAATTTTAAATGAAGTGGTGCCAGCGTGGTTTGCTCAGGCTAAGCCCAATGTGATTATCCGTCATCAGGCTGGCGCGAATAATGCGGAAAAAGTACAGGCATTGTACGACAGTGCCAGCGCAGGCGAGGCGGTGAGCGTTACGGAATTTATTGACGATATGGCGAACGCTTACGCTTGGGCAGATGTGGTGATTTGCCGTTCAGGGGCGTTGACCGTGTGCGAACTTGCTGCTGTGGGCAGCGCCGCAATTTTTGTGCCGTTTCCGCACAAAGATGAGCAGCAGCGTTTAAACGGCGAATACTTAGCCAATGCTGGGGCGGCGGAAATCATCAATCAGCGTGATTTTAATGCGGAAAAATTAGCACAAATTTTTGCAAAATATTCCGACGTAGACTTTTTACATATGGGCGAGAAAGCCCAGCAACTCGCCAGCCCAAACAGTGCGGAAATTGTCGCACAGGCAGTTATCGATGTGGCGAAAACTCAAGCAAAGGATAAACAATAATATGCAAGCAGGAAAAGGACAAAACCGAGTCGTGCCGTCAATGCGCCGTATTAAACACATTCATTTTGTGGGCATAGGCGGCGCAGGAATGGGCGGCATTGCCGAAGTGTTGCTCAATGAAGGCTATTTGATTAGCGGTTCTGATTTAAACGACAGCGCCACGACGCAACATCTTGCCAAGAAAGGGGCGCTTATCACCTTTGAACACAAGGCAGAAAACGTTGAGAATGCCGATGTGGTAGTGATTTCCAGTGCCATTAAAGCGGATAACGTAGAAGTTGTGAGCGCACGTGAACGACAAATTCCTGTCATTCAGCGTGCGCAAATGTTGGCGGAATTAATGCGTTTTCGTCACGGCATCGCCGTTGCTGGCACACACGGTAAAACCACTACAACTGCAATGCTTTCCACTATTTATGCCGTGGCGGGTTTGGATCCCACTTTCGTAAACGGTGGTTTGGTGAAATCCTTAGGGGCGAATGCTTATCTCGGCAAAAGCCGTTATTTCATCGCTGAAGCAGATGAAAGTGATGCCTCATTTTTGCACTTGCAGCCGATGGTATCAGTAGTGACCAACATTGAACCAGACCATATGGATACTTATCACGGCGATTTTGCGGAAATGAAACAAACTTACGTGAACTTTCTGCACAATTTACCGTTTTATGGCTTAGCTGTGCTGTGTGCGGACGATAGCGAATTAATGGGCTTGCGTGAGCAAATTGGGCGACCGATTGTCACTTACGGCTTTTCGGATACGGTAGATTATCGCATTACCGACTACCGCCAAGTGCGCTCGCAAGGTCATTACAACGTACATTTGCCGAGTGGTGAAACGCTTAGTGTGGTGTTAAATGTACCTGGCCAGCACAATGCGTTAAACGCTACCGCAGCGTTGGCAGTGGCGTACGAAGAAGGCTTGCCAATGGCGAAAGTATTGGAGGCGTTAGCGAAGTTTCAAGGGGCGGGACGGCGTTTTGATGCACTCGGCGAATTTGCTTTGCCTACCAAAGACAAAACCGCACGCCACATAATGTTGGTAGACGATTACGGTCATCACCCAACGGAAGTGGGCGTAACCATTCAGGCAGCTCGTCAAGGCTGGGCGGAAAAGCGTGTGGTGATGATTTTCCAGCCGCATCGTTACAGCCGTACGAGAGATTTATTTGATGATTTCGTGCGCGTGCTGTCGAATGTTGATGTACTGATAATGCTCGATGTGTATTCCGCAGGTGAAAGCCCAATCGCAGGGGCGGACAGTCGCAGTTTGTGCCGTTCGATTCGCAATTTGGGCAAAGTGGATCCGATTTTGTTAAGCGATAAAGCGGATCTCGTGCCGACATTAGAACAAATTTTGCAAGACGGCGATTTAGTGCTGGCACAAGGTGCTGGGGACGTGAGCAAACTTTCTCGTGCATTGGCAAATTACTGGCAAAAAGTAAAATAATTCAAAGGTCGGAATTTTTGACAAAATTTTGCTAAAAATTCCGGCCGAGTGAAAAAGGACAATAAAAAATGAAACCATTAAAACAACAAAAAATTGCCGTGCTAATGGGCGGTTCATCGCAGGAACGTGCGGTTTCTTTGCAATCAGGGGCAGCGGTTTTGCAGGCGTTGCAAAGTCAAGGGTTTAACGCCGTAGCGGTAGATCCGAGCGAATTTCCTGTAGCGGAATTAAAAACGCAGGGCTTTGAGCGTGCCTTTAATATTTTGCACGGTCGTGGCGGCGAGGACGGCGTAATGCAAGGCTTGCTGGAAAGTTTGGGCATTCCGTACACAGGCTGCGGCGTGTTAGCGTCAGCGTTAAGTATGGATAAAATGCGTACCAAATTGCTGTGGCAAGCGTGCGGTTTGCCAGTGGCGAAAATGGCAGTGGTGCAGCGTGCGGCGTTGTTTGGTTCAGGTGAACCACAATTAGATTGCGAACAAATCGTGCGAGATTTAGGCTTACCGTTGATGGTAAAACCGTCACTGGAAGGATCCAGCGTAGGCTTAACCAAAGTCAACGGTGTGGACGAGTTATTGCCAGCGGTGTTAAACGCAATGCAGTTTGACGACACGGTATTAGTGGAAGAATGGCTCGCTGGGCAAGAATTTACCGTACCGATTTTAGGCGAAGAAGTACTGCCTGCGGTGCGCATTCAGCCTGCCAATGAATTTTATGATTATGATGCTAAATATTTATCAGACGACACGCAATATTTCTGCCCAGCAGGTTTAAGTGATGACAAAGAACAGGAAATCCGCACGCTGGCAAAACGTGCCTTTGACGTGCTAGGTTGCAACGGCTGGACTCGCATTGATGTAATGACCAACGCACAAGGCGAGTTTCGTCTTGTAGAGGCCAATACTTGCCCTGGAATGACGAGCCACAGCCTGTTTCCAATGTCGGCTCGCCAGCAAGGGTACAGTTTTGAGCAACTTGTGGTGAAAATCTTGGAGTTAAGCCTTTAATGAGCATCTTGCAACGGTTGTGGCAAAAACGCCCAACGGTTAAATTACGCACGATTATGTGGGTCAGTTTGGTGTTGGCGGTGATTGTCATTCCGCCACTTTTGCCTGTGAATCAGTGGCTGGTGAGCCTTTCGCCACAGCCGTTGCACATTGAGCATATTTCAGGGGATCCACTGTTTACACGGCAGGAAGATATTCAAGAAGAGCTACAAAAAATGCCAGTGAAAAGTTTTTTTGAGCAGGATATGCAGGCGCTGGCGGATCAAGTGCGTAATAAAAAGTGGATCAAAGCGGTCGTTGTGCGAAAAACGTGGCCCAATAAATTGTATTTTTGGATTCAAGATCACCATCCCATTGCGACCTTTGTGAGCAATGATGATCCGAACAATGAACAGTTTTTATCACAAACAGGCGTGATTTTCCCCTTACCTTCAAATAAAATTGCACGAGAAAATTTACCGCATTTTCAAGGGGATGACGAACAAATTCCACGCCTACTCGCCACTTGGCAGTCAATGGATAAAATGCTCGCCAGTGTCGATTTAAAACTGGATAAATTAACGTTAAGCAACAACGGTGCATTACAGCTCCGTTTGAAAAAAGGTCTGATTTTGAAATTAGGTCAGCGGGATTGGCAAGGGAAATTAAAACGTTTTATGCGTGCTTATTCACAAATTAACGTGCCAGCAGACCAGCACATTGCATACATTGACTTGCGCTATCCGCAAGGATTTGCAGTCAAATTTTTGCCAAATATTCCAGCGTACCAATCGAACTCAAAAAACTAGGGAAGGGATAAAATGAAAAGAGAAGATGATGCGATCGCCGCCTTAGATGTCGGCACCTCAAAAGTGACCGCTATCATTGGTGATGTATTTGCCGATGGTAGCGTACAAGTGTACAGTGCTGCCTCTCGCCCTACCCGTGGGTTAAACCACAAGGGTGAAATTACCAATTTAGCGGAAATTAGCGACACGATTCAAAAAGTATTAGACGATGTCGCACGAGATGCCGATTGCGAAATTCGTAGCGTTCACGTTGGCATTTCTGGGGCGCACATTCACGCAATCAATGAAAAAGGCACCGTATTAGTGAGTAGTAATGGTGTCACAGAGCAGAATATTAATGATGCCTGCGAAAACGCCCGTCACGTAAAATTACCGCCAGAGCTTTGTGCTTTGCAAGCGGTTAAACAAACGTTCAAAGTGGATGACCAAAAAGATATTGCTGACCCATTAGGTTTAAAAGGTGTGCGTTTAACCTCTTATATGCATTTAATTTCTTGCCAGAAAAATGCTTATGCCAATTTAAAAAAAGCCGCAGAAAGCTGCAAAAATATTAAAGGTGCGACGATTAAAGCGGAAAGTTTTTGTTATAGCGGTTTTGCTTCTGCCGAAGGGGTATTAACGGATGATGAAAAACAGTTGGGTGTTTGTTTAGTCGATTTTGGTGCGGGAAATTTAGATATTACGATTTATTTAAATAGCAAACTTTATTTAAGTAAAACCATAAACTATGCAGGCAATAATGTGACACTGGATATTTGTGAATGGGCAAGAACGCCATTTTCAGAAGCAGAACAAGCGAAAATTCACCACGGCAGTGCCATTTGGGAAGAGAATTTAACGGATACGATTGAATTAAGCACCACGGTCCCAGGTCAATGTCAAACGCATTATTTATCTGAATTACAATATGTAACTACTGCTCGTTATCACCAATTATTAAATGAAGTAAAAAAAGTGATAACAGAATTACAAACAGATTTATCGGAGGCCGGAATATTTGCCAATAAATTATTAGGCGGCATCGTCTTAACGGGCGGCAGTACGCATATAAACGGTTTCTTAAAATGTGCGGAAATGGTCTTTGGCAAAGGTAAAGTGCGTATTGGTTATCCACAGCATATTACAGGTATTACCGATAAAGTATCATCACCAAGTTATGCCACGGTGATTGGATTAGTTCGTGCACAATTAAACAAAGGCGAAACACATTTAAGTTTTGATGATAATGAACAAACTTTTTTTAATAAACTCGATAAAAAATGGAAAAAAATTAAGGATTGGGGTAAACGTACATTTTGAAAATTTGTAGTTTTCGTCTACAATAGGAAGAATTTTTATATCCACTCTTTTAGTTAAATTTGCTGAAAAAGAAACGGCAAATACGGAGAATAACAATGACAATTGAACCAACGCAATATGATTATGAAGATATGGGGTCGCTGATTAAGGTGATTGGTGTCGGCGGTGGCGGTTGTAATGCCGTAGAATATATGGCCGAGCAAGAACAAAAGCACTTAGATGTTGAGGCTGAACTCAAAGACGAGATCCCACTTGATGAAATGGCATCGGTTGATGCATTTTATCCAATTATGGAAGAAGAATTTGGACGCATTGAGTATTACGCCGTCAATACAGATGCGCAAGCCTTACGCAACTGCAAAGTGACCAAAACCGTACAAATCGGCGGTTCATTGACGCGTGGTTTAGGGGCTGGCTCAAATCCAAATGTAGGACGTGAAGCCGCAGAAGAAGACCGTGATGCCTTGCGTCAAATTGTAGAAGATGCTGATATGGTTTTCTTAGCAACAGGAATGGGCGGCGGTACAGGCACAGGCGCAACGCCAGTGATTGCCCAAATCGCTAAAGAATTAGGCAAATTGACCGTGGCAGTGGTGACCAAACCATTCCCATTTGAAGGTCGCAAAAAAATGCACTTTGCAGAGCTTGGTATTAAAGAATTATCCCAGTACGTGGATTCTTTAATCATCATTCCAAATGAAAAACTCATTAAAGTGCTAGGTCGGAATGTTACGCTAATTTCTGCTTTCCAAAGCGCAAACAAAATTTTACACAACTCCGTAACGGGTATTTCAGACATCATCACCTCACCAGGTTTAATCAATATCGACTTTACCGATGTTAAAACCGTGATGACCCAAAAAGGGCGAGCAATGATGGGTTCAGGCTTTGCCAAGGGTAAAGCATCAGAAGATCGTGCTGAGAAAGCCGTTAATGAGGCAATTGCCAGCCCATTATTGGAAGACGTGGATTTACACGGTGCGAAAGGTATTTTAATTAACGTAACCTCAGGTCCGAACTTAGCCTTAGGGGAATTAAATACCATTGCGGAAACCGTGCAAAAGTACGCCGCAGAAGAAGCGGTGATCAAAGTGGGAACTGCACTTATTCCTGAATTAGAAGACGAAATTCGTGTAACCCTTGTTGCCACAGGGATTGGCGACCGTGAAACGCCAAATGTGCGCATTCGCAACAACGCAGAAACCAGCGCACAGATCGAGCCACAGGTTGCACACACACAACATACTGCACCAGCTGTTGAACCCAATAATACCGCTGAAAAAAACAGCCTAGATAAACCAGCCTACGAACAGGCAAGCTTCCGTGGTATGTCATCATTCAACGCTCGTCAGTTTATGGATGAATAAAATGATTAAACAAAGAACACTGAAACAAAGCATCAAAGTGACAGGCATTGGCTTGCACAGTGGCGAGAAAGTTACGCTCACTTTGCATCCAGCCTTGCCGAATACTGGGGTGCTTTATCGCCGTACGGATTTAACCCCTGCGGTTACTTTCAAAGCACAGGCAGATGCTGTGCAAGATACAATGCTTTGTACTTGCTTGGTCAACGAAGATGGTGTGCGTATTTCTACCATTGAACATTTAAATGCCGCTTTATCAGGTTTAGGTATCGATAACATCATTATTGAAGTGGATGCTCCTGAAATTCCAATTATGGATGGCAGTGCGAATCCGTTCGTGTATTTGTTGCTAGATGCTGGTATTGAAGAACAAAATGTGGCGAAAAAATTCATTCGTATTAAAAAGCCGATTCGCGTGGAAGACGGTGACAAATGGGCTGAATTTAAACCGTATGACGGTTTCCGCTTGTCCTTTACGATTGATTTTGAACACCCAGCCATCAGCGAAGATGTTCGTTCATACCGCATTGATTTCTCTGCACAATCTTTTGTACAGCAAATTAGCCGTGCGCGTACTTTCGGCTTTATGAAAGACATTGAATACTTGCAAGGGCAGGGCTTAGCGTTGGGCGGTAGCTTAGACAACGCCATTGTGCTGGATAATTACCGCATTCTCAATGAAGATGGCTTACGCTATAAAGACGAACTCGTGCGCCACAAACTGCTTGATGCCATCGGCGATTTGTATATGGCAGGGCATAATCTTATTGGTGATTTCGAGGCGTATAAATCGGGTCACGGTTTAAATAATAAATTATTGCGTGAACTATTTGCACATCAAGAGGCTTGGGAAATTGTAACCTTCGAAGACAAACAAACCGAAACGGTGCCAGAAGGCTATTTAATTCCTGATCAAATCTTAATTTAGATTGCATAAACCAAAAAGCGAGCTTAGGCTCGCTTTTTTATTATCTTTATCTTAGAAAACAAAGGCCGGAATTTTTGACAAAATTTTGTGAAAAATTCCGACCTAGCGTTTAAAGGAAGTTTTAGTAAAAACTAAACTTAAACAAGTTCTGCCCAAAGGTCGTATTCGTCAGCGTCTGTAATGCGAACGTTGACGATATCGCCTGCTTTTAAGCGGCCATCGTTGGCGTGCGTAACGTACACTTGACCGTCAATTTCAGGGGCGTCGGCCATTGAGCGCGCGGTAAAGCCTTCTTCTTCCACGAGATCAATCATCACAGGCATTGTGCTACCGACTTTTTGTTGTAAACGTTCAGCGCTGATGCGTTGTTGTAATTGCATAAAGCGGTGGAAACGCTCTTCTTTCACATCTTCTGGCACTTGGTCAGCCATTTCTGTGGCATCAGCGCCTTCCACAGGGCTAAATTTAAAGCAGCCAACACGATCAAGCTGGGCTTCTTCTAAGAAATCCAATAACTGCTGGAAATCTTCTTCTGTTTCACCTGGAAAACCCACGATGAAAGTGGAACGCAAGGTTAATTGCGGGCAAATTTCACGCCATTTTTTAATGCGTTCTAACACACGAGTAACGCTACCTGGTCGTTTCATCGCTTTGAGAATTTTAGGGCTGGCGTGTTGTAGCGGAATATCCAAATACGGCAGAATTTTGCCCGCGGCCATTAGAGGAATGAGGTTATCCACGTGCGGATAAGGATAAACGTAATGTAAACGTGTCCAAATGCCGAGATTGCCCAGCTCTTCGCAGAGGCTAACGAGATTATTTTTAATCGGCTTACCTTGCCAGAATACCGTTTTGTTTTGAGCCTCTTTGCCTTGATCAAGCAAATAAGCGGATGTGTCTTGCGACACTACCAGCAATTCTTTTACGCCAGCGTCTTTTAAGCGTTTGGCCTCGTCCAGCACTTGGGTGATAGGGCGAGAATCCAGCTTGCCACGAAAGGATGGAATAATGCAGAACGTGCAGTTGTGGTCGCAACCTTCGGAGATTTTTAAATAAGCGTAATGTTTCGGCGTGAGTTTCACCCCTTGACTTGGCACAAGGCTGTGGAATGGATGGCGCTCTGGTTTTGGAACGTGTTTATGCACTTGTTCCATTACAGTTTCATAGCTGTGAGGGCCGCTGATTTCCAGTACTTTGGGATGCACTTGGCGGATTTGATCTTCTTTCGCACCAAGACAACCTGTTACGATCACTCGACCGTTTTCCTCTAAGGCTTCGCCTATGGTTTCTAAGGATTCCTGCACGGCGCTGTCGATAAAACCGCATGTGTTGACGATAACCAAATCAGCGTTTTCGTAAGTAGGAATGATATTGTAGCCATCACTACGCAGTTCGGTAAGAATGCGTTCGGAGTCTACGAGATTTTTAGGGCAGCCAAGACTGACAAAGCCGATATTCGGCGTACGTTCGTTAAGAGAAGTTAAATTTTGCATAATTTGTTACATTTTCTAAAAAATAAAAAACCGCACAACCCGTGCGGTTTTTGGGTTAATGGGGATTATTTTTTGCTATCAAACCAGCCACGCACGAATTGAATGCTGAAAAACAAGCCGATGAGCAGTAAAACATACAGCACATACGCCAATATTGGGCGGGCAACATCGTCCGCTTTATCTAAGGTTTTAATAGAAATAATGTTTGGGAACTGGCTTAAAATTTTGATTCGCCAGCCATAATATTTAATTTGCGCCAGTTGGCGATGCTCGCCTTGACCTGCATTGGCAAGGTTGGTGGCGGCGCCTGCAACGTCCGCTGAATTAAATTTAAAGTAAAATGGAAAGCTCCAGAGCGTATCTTCATTACGATAAACTTTTACGTCATTCGGATTATCGGCTTCGGCAGTGTAAATAAAGTAAGTATCTTTGAGTAAGTTTTGTGTGTTCGCTTTTTTACTTGGATCCGCACGTTTTACTTCTACGCCTGTTACATAAGCCACACGGTAATGGGGCGTGGCGTATTCCACGACACCAAAGAGAGTGGCAAAAATGGCAACGATGATAACGAGAGTTGCTCGTTTGAAGAATTTCTTGACGGTCATATGTAAACTCCCTAGGTCGGAATTTTTTTAAAAATTATTGCGTAAGGATTGTACATTAATTTTAAATAATTGCTCGAAATTTTCCGTAGTGATTTTGGCAAAATCTTCAACATTACAGCCTTTTAAGACCGCCACATAGGCGCAAACCTCTTTGGTGTAAGCTGGCTGATTCGGCTTGCCACGATACGGCACTGGCGCTAAGTAAGGGCTATCCGTTTCCACGAGCAGGCGATCCGTTGGCACTTTGCGAATTACATCACGCAGCTCTTCGGCATTTTTAAAAGTAATAATGCCTGACACGGAAATGTAAAATCCCAAATCCAGCGCCGCTTTCGCCATTTCCCAGTTTTCTGTAAAACAATGAATTACGCCGCCGCATTCGTTGGCTTTTTCGCTTTGTAAAAAGGCGATGGTATCCGCACGGGCAGCACGGCTATGCACGATGATCGGCTTATCAAGTTCTCGTGCGATGGCAATTTGCTCTGCAAAAACACGTTGCTGTTCTGGCTTGTCATCGTGGCTGTAATAGTAGTCCAAACCAATTTCGCCCACAGCGATCACTTTGGGATCACGGGCTAAACGCAGTAAACGATCGGGATCGAAAGGCCCATCGGCGAGATTCAGCGGATGCACACCGCAGGCTAAGGATATGTTATTGAATTGGCTGAGCTTAGGGTAGGCCTTTTCAAAGCTATCAAGGCTAACGCCGACAGAAAGCAGGTGTTTCACATCTTGTGCGTAGGCTTTTTGCACCACGTCCGCGACATCAACATGGTATTTTTCATAATCAAGGGAATCTAAATGACAATGGCTGTCTACAATAAACATAATAATTTCAATCAGTTATTTCTATTGGACGTTGAAAATACGCCTGTAATCAGTTGGGTTAAACAGGCGGTTAACATTAATTCGGTATTTATTCCGGCCTGACGTAAATCGCTACGTAAGCTGCGTAGCAGCGCTTGCCCCGCCAATAAATTATCCAGCGGTAAAGCGTTGGCGAATTGTACCACGCCCTTCGCAAGATCCGCACCCTGCCACGTGGTGCGAATACCAAGCTTGCTTTTGAGTGCATCGGCGAAAAACGCATCCAGCCAGTTGAGCTGTTCATCAAGCTCAGTGCTGTCCTCTTTGGCAAAAAATGGCAGCAGCTCCATCGGCGAGCAATATTGGAAAAAACGCCAAAATTGACGCAAAAACAGCAAACGACTTTCTTTTTTATTATTTTCCAAAAACGCCAAAGCCGTCAGTGGCTGGTGGAAATTTTGGCGTAATGCGTTTAGGAAAACGTCATCAGGCAACGCAGGGCGATTTTGTGCCGCCCATTCATTTTTCAGCCATTGCAAGGCGACATCGGCATTTGGAGCGTTCACTGCCCAATGCTGGCAACGGCTGGCAATGGTCGGCAGCAGTTGACCTTTTTGCTGAGTGTGCAGTAAAAAATAGGTGTTGGGGCGAGGTTCTTCCAGCGTTTTAAGCAGGGCATTCGCCGCCGCCTCTGTTAAACGTTCGGCATTTTGCACCAAAATAATTTTGGTGCCGTATTGGGCGTGCTGGGTGAGTTTTTCTGTAACCAAACGCACTTGCTCCACGCTAATGTCTTTATCATCAATCGGTGCAAGGCTGGAATAATCAGGATAATTTCCTTTCTGCCACAACTGACAATGACGGCAATGCCCACAAGGCTCATCATTTTGCGGTGCCGCACAAGCCAGCAACGCCATTACCTTTTGCACCAACGCCGCCACGCCGACACCCGCATCCCCTGTAAACAACAGTGCGTGATGCCCCAACCCCTGCGCATAGGCACGAGCAATGTGGTGGTAGGTGGGGGCGAGCCAAGAAAAACGCATTATGCCCCCCGTTCCAAGAAACGAGCTAACGCAAGGCGCACGTCTTTTTGCACATTTTCCAACGGTTGGTTAGCATCAATGACGGCGCAGTTTGGCGTGTTTTGGGCGAGGGATAAATATTTGGTGCGTGCGTTTTCAAAGAATGTGATGGCTTGTTGTTCGATACGGTCTAATGCACCACGCTGTCTGGCACGAGCTAAGCCTACGGCAGGATCGACATCAAGCAAAATGGTGAAATCAGGGGTGAAGTCGCCTAAGGCGAGCTGGCGTAGGTTCGCCATTAAGTTGACATCAAGCCCTCGCCCTGCGCCTTGATAGGCTTGCGATGACCAGTCGTGGCGATCGCCAATTACCCACGTATTTTCCGCAAGGGCGGGCTTGATGATGGTTTCCACGAGTTGCACTCGAGCGGCGTAAAGCATTAACAGTTCCGCCTTGTCGGTGATGATTTCCCCTTGATGATGCTTGATGAGCTGGCGTAATTTTTCCGCAAGGGGCGTGCCGCCTGGTTCACGAGTGGTGATGATTTTCGCTACGCCGGAATTTTCTAAAAAATTTTGTACGGTTTGATGAGCGGTGCTTTTGCCAGCGCCCTCCAAGCCTTCAATAACGATAAATTTACCAGCCATTATTGTTTTCCTTTGATATTTTGCTTGTACCAGCGCACATAGGCGCGCACGGCACGGTTATGTTCGCTGAGCGTTTCGCTGAATGTGTGGCCGCCATCGCCCTTTGCCACGAAGTAAAAATACGGCGTATCCGCTGGGTGTGCGACAGCATTGAGGGCGGATTCGCTAACCATTGCAATCGGTGTTGGCGGTAAGCCGTCAATCACATAGGTGTTGTAAGGGGTTGGCGTGGTGAGATCACGGCGGCGTAAGTTGCCGTGATAGTTCTCGCCCATTCCGTAAATGACGGTGGGATCCGTTTGCAGTTTCATTTTTTTGCGTAAACGGTTAATGAAAACGGAGGCCACTTTGGGTTGTTCAGCACGCAAGCTAGTTTCTTTTTCTACAATCGAGGCCAAAATGAGCATTTCATAAGGCGTTTTTAAGGGTAAATTTTCCGCACGCTGTTGCCAAGCGGTTTGTAAATCTTTTTGTAAACGCTGGCTTGCACGTTTGAGTATATCAAGTGCGTTTGAGCTTGGCGTGTAGCTGTAAGTGTCAGGGTAGAACCAGCCTTCGAGATTTTGGTTGCCTGTATTTTTTGGCAGTTGCAAGGCTTGGTAAAGGGCGCTGTCGCTTAGGTTTGCAACATTGTTGTTGAGTTCTTTGGCGTTCGCTAAAATACTTCTCCACTGTTTGAAAGTGGTGCCTTCTAAAAGCCGCACGTGCAACTGAACTTCTTTGCCGCTGTTGAGTAAATGGAGCAATTCGCCCACAGTTTTGACATCGCCAACGGTGTAAGTGCCAGCTTTCAAATGGGTGTATTCGGGGTGCAATTTTAAATACCAAAATAGCCAATGGCTGTTGGTGATGTGAAATTCGGATTGCAATAATTTTGCCAAGTGGCGGCTGTTGGTACCTTGTGCGATGTTAAGTTGCTGGTTTGGCGTCGTGGCAAGGGGCGTTTGTGCAAAGGCGTTCGCCGTGCGGTAAGCCCAAAACGCCACGCCGCTCGCAACAATGGCTAACAGCAGTGTGGTAAAAATGAAAATTTTATGAAACGTTTTCAATGAAAATCCTTTATTGGCTAGGTCGGAATTTTTGCAGAAATTTTATTCTACACGGTGAATTTGTTTTTTGTAATGGCGGCGACACACGGAAACGTAGCGTTCGTTACCGCCAATTTGAATTTGATCGCCGTAGCTTAGAACGTTGCCTTGCTCGTCTAAACGCAACACGAAATTCGCTTTGCGACCGCAATGGCAAATGGTTTTGAGTTCCACGAGTTTATCCGCCCACGCCAGTAAATATTGGCTGCCTTCAAATAATTCTGCTTGGAAATCATTACGCAAGCCGTAGCACAGCACGGGAATGTGTAATTCGTCTACTACTTCGCTCAGCTGGTACACTTGGTTCTTGCTTAAAAATTGTGCTTCATCTACCAAAATGCAATCTAAGGGCTTGGCTTGGTGAGCTTCAGTGATTTCTTGTAAGAGATCCGTTTGGCGGTTGAATAGCTGGGCATCACGGCTAATGCCAATGCGTGAAGTAACTTTGCCTAAGCCAAAGCGGTCATCAATGGCGGCAGTGTAAACCAGTGTGTGCATATCTCGTTCACGGTAGTTGTAATCAGATTGCAATAATGTGGTAGATTTTCCAGCGTTCATTGAAGAATAGTAAAAATAGAGTTTTGCCATTGCAGATCCTTGTTTGGTTTAAGGTTTGAGTTCAGTCATTGGCCAGCGTGGTTTGACTTGTAGGGCTAGGTCGGAATTTTTGGCGTTTTTTAGACGCAAAAAGCCCACGTAGGCAATCATCGCACCGTTATCTGTGCAGAATTGTGGGGCAGGGTAAAATACTTCGCCGCCGATTTTGTGCATAAATTCACCTAAAGCGTGGCGGAGTGGTTTATTGGCACTCACGCCGCCTGCTATTACAAGGCGTTTTAAGCCTGTTTGTTTTAAGGCACGGCGGCATTTAATCAAAATGGTGTCAATGACGGCATCTTGGAATGCACGAGCCACGTCCGCACGAGCTTGTTCGCTAAGCTTGGTCGGATCAGCGACATTTTCTTCTTTTACTAAAGCGTGCAAGGTGTTGGCGGCAAAGGTTTTTAAGCCTGAAAAACTAAAATCCAACCCTGGGCGATCTGTCATTGGGCGTGGAAAATGAAAGCGTTCAGGGTTGCCTTTTTCCGCTAAGCGAGAAAGGGCGGCGCCGCCTGGATAATCTAAGCCGAGCAGTTTGGCGGTTTTATCAAAAGCCTCGCCTGCGGCATCGTCAATGCTTTCGCCGAGTAATTCGTATTCACTCAAGCGGTTGACTTGCACGATTTGTGTGTGACCGCCTGAAACTAAAAGCGCTAAAAAAGGAAACTCAGGCTTGTTTTCTTCCAACATTGGGGCGAGCAAATGCCCTTCCATATGATGTACACCGAGCGCTGGCACGTTCCACGCATAGGCCAAAGCACGTGCGACAGTTGAACCAACCAACAGCGCTCCCACAAGACCAGGCCCTGCGGTGTAGGCGATACCGTCAATATCTTGCGGTGTGAGATTAGCCTCTTTAAGAGCGGCTTTAATTAAAGGTGCGGTTTTGCGGATGTGGTCACGAGATGCCAGTTCAGGCACTACACCGCCGTACTCAGCGTGCAGCGCAATTTGGGAATAAAGTTGATTGGCGACAAGCCCTTTTTGCTCGTCATAAATGGCGACACCAGTTTCGTCGCAGGAAGTTTCAATGCCAAGAATTCGCATAATATCGGTTTTCAAAAGTCAAAAAATTGCGGAGATTTTACCTTGTTTTCACGCTTGTTTTAAGCGTTATAAATAATGAATAGAGAAATCGGCAAGAGCTATGGGGATCGTTTGGGATCAAATGCGATCGTTTTTTACCGCATTGCTTATTCTGTTTTAGAGAAATTGCTAAAAAACGACACAAAACCTTAACTTTGCTTTGCTTTTGTACGCAAAGTAGATTAAAATCGGCGACCTTATTAATTCTCAATAGGCTAAATTTTTAGCAAACTACTATTGAAACAACCGAAAATTTTGCAAAATATCTACTAGAGGTGATGGCATATGCCAGTAATTAAAGTCCGTGAAAACGAATCTTTTGACGTTGCATTACGTCGTTTCAAACGTTCTTGTGAAAAAGCAGGAATTTTAGCTGAAGTTCGCGCACGCGAATTTTACGAAAAACCAACTACTATTCGTAAACGTGAAAACGCAACTCGCAAAAAACGTCACGCTAAACGCGTAGCTCGTGAAAACGCACGTAATACACGTTTGTACTAAGCACGATTTAGGCGAAACGCCAGCGGAATATCCGCACATTCGAATGCATTAAAGCCGTGGTACCTGTATCACGGTTTTATTGTATTTTATAACTCTTAACTTCCTTTCAACGTGAAACTCTATGGCAGGCTATGTTCCACCTGCATTTATTGCAGACTTAATCGCACAAACGGATATTATCGATATTATCGGACGACGTGTGCCGCTTAAAAAAGCAGGTGGCTCGTTTAAGGCTTGCTGTCCATTTCACCACGAAAAAACGCCTTCTTTTACCGTTAGTCCGAAAAATCAAACCTACTATTGCTTTGGTTGCCACGCCAGTGGCAACGTGATTAGCTTTTTAATGGATTATGAAAAGCTGGAATTTCTTGAAGCCATTGAAGAATTAGCACAAGAGCAAGGGCTGACCGTTCCTTATGAGAAACCTCGTCACAGCACTGGGAATTTTCAGCAACATTCTGCCCAAACTACCAGTTATGGGGATCGCAAATCGCTGTACGCTTTGATGGAGCAAGTCGCCAAGCTTTATCAACAAACCTTGCACCAAACCCCAGTGGCTCGGCATTATGTGAGCAAACGTGGGTTATCTACGGATGTTGTGGAAAAGTTTGGGCTGGGTTTCGCCCCTGATGGCTTTGATTTCCTACGCCGGAATTTTTCGCAAAATAATCCGGCCTACGCACAACTGGCTACATTGGGAATGCTGTCGGAAAGTGAGCGGGGCAAGCGTTATGATCGTTTTCGCAATCGCTTAATGTTCCCCATTCGGGATCGTCGTGGGCGTGTGGTCGCCTTTGGTGGCCGAGTGTTGGACGATAGCACGCCGAAATATTTAAACTCGCCAGAAATGGTGCTTTACCACAAAGGAAATGAGCTTTACGGCTTATTTGAGGCGACCCAGCAACAGGCACACCGTTCACGTTTGTTGATCGTGGAAGGCTATATGGACGTGGTAGCGTTGGCACAGTTTGGTGTGGATTATGCGGTGGCAAGTCTTGGAACAGCCACTACGCCAGAGCAGTTAAAATTGGCGTTTCGCACGACTGACCAAATTATTTGTTGCTACGATGCGGACAGGGCAGGGCGAGATGCGGCGTGGCGTGCGTTGGAAAATGTTTTGCCATTTTTGGAAGATGGGCGAGAAATTAAGTTTATCTTTTTGCCTGATGGCGAAGATCCAGATAGTTTCGTTCGCCGTTATGGTAAGGCTGCGTTTGAGGAAAAACTGCAAGAAGCGCAATCATTTAGTCAGTATTTGTTTGACCAATTAAAACCCCAAGTGGATTTTTCCACAGCAGAAGGGGAAACAAAATTAGTCCAGCTTATTAAGCCTTATTTAGAGAAAATTCCAGGGGAATTACTGCGTGAATTGCTGTTGGAAAACTTGGAACGCACATTAGGTTGGTGGGATCGTAATAAATTAAACGCATTGCTGAAAAAAGATAAACCAAAGCCTGCGGCAACAGAAACAATAGTACAGCTAGGATTTACACCGATTCGTTTGGTGATTGCTCTTTTAGCGGAAGATCCAAGTTTGGCACGTTTTGTTGATGAAAGCAGTTTTCAATTTTTACAGCAAATTCAGCAACCTGGGGTGGATTTATTTGTGGAAATGCTCCGTTTAGCACGTGAACGTACAGGGCTTAAAACCGCACAATTTATCGAATATTGGCGAATGGATAATCGTTACAGTGGTGTGCTTGAAAAATTACTTGCGAAACTCCATTTGGAAAAAATTGCTGATTTTTCAGCGGTTTTTAATGATAATTTATCAATATTACTGAAACAATCCGTGGAAATGAAAATTAAAGAATTGATAGGCAAAAGCCGTCAATATGGATTAAGTGCAGAAGAAGATAAATTATTGCAAACACTTTTACGCAAACAGCACGAAAATGGCAGGTAATTTTCACAAAATGGTGGTAAAATTCCGCCCTTGCATTCGCATACATCAATTTTTTTGAGGCAAATTTTTTTATGGAACAAACTCAACAATCTCAACTAAAAAGCTTAATTGCACAGGGTAAAGAGCAAGGCTATTTAACCTATGCAGAAGTGAGCGATCACTTGCCGAGTGAGTTAGTCGAGGCGGATCAGCTCGAAGATATTATTCAAATGATCAATGATATGGGCATTAAAGTGCTTGATAGTGCCCCTGATGCTGATGATTTGATTTTAAACGATGAAAACGTTACAGGTAATGCCGATGATGATGCGGTAGAAGAAGCAACGCAAGTGCTTTCGACCGTAGAAGCCGAGCTTGGTCGCACGACAGATCCTGTGCGTATGTATATGCGTGAAATGGGTAGCGTGGATTTGCTAACCCGTGAAGGCGAGATTAGTATCGCAAAACGCATCGAAGAAGGCATTATCGAAGTGCAAAGCGCTTTGGCGGCTTATCCAACCGCATTAAGAGATATTCTTGATCAATATGATTTGGTGGAAGAAGGCGGGATGCGTTTAGTGGATTTGGTTACAGGCTTTGTGGATATTCACGCTGAGCAAGAAGCGGAAATTGCCTCCGAAGAGGAAGAAGAAGCACGCATTTTGGCTGCAATCGAGGCTAAAACCAAGAAAAATGATGCCGAAGTTGAAGAAAGCGAAGATGAGGACGAAGAAGTTGATGAATCAGATAGCGATGATGATAGCAATGACAACACCATCGACCCTGAATTTGCCCGTCAAAAATTTGTTGAATTGCGTGAACAATGCGAAAAAACTCAAGCCGCTATTGATAAACACGGTCGCACTCGCAAAGCCGCGAAAGATCAAATTCAAAAATTAGCCGATCTTTTTGTACAGTTCCGTTTAGTGCCGAAACAATTTGACCGTTTAATTGACAGTGTGCGCCGTTTATCTAAGGAAGTTCGTTTTCACGAACGCCGTATTCAAATGTTGGTTGTAGAACGTGCCAGAATGCCAAAAGAAGAATTTATGGAACGTTTTAGAGACAAAGGTGCAACCACAGCGTGGTTAGATAAGGCATTGAAAACTAAAAAAACTTGGGTTCCAAACTTAATCGAAGAAGCTGACAATATTCGTGAACACATTGCAGCCTTGGCTAAATTAGAAGAGAGCACGCAATTAAGCTTAGCGCAACTACACGAAATCACAGGTCAAGTGAGCAAAGGTGAGTTGAAAGCACGCCGTGCGAAAAAAGATATGGTGGAAGCTAACTTGCGTTTGGTGATTTCTATTGCGAAAAAATATACCAACCGTGGATTGCAATTCTTGGATTTAATTCAAGAAGGTAACATCGGCTTAATGAAAGCGGTGGATAAATTTGAATATCGTCGTGGTTATAAATTCTCCACCTATGCTACTTGGTGGATTCGTCAAGCGATTACACGTTCTATCGCCGACCAAGCACGCACGATTCGTATCCCAGTGCATATGATTGAAACTATCAACAAGCTCAATCGTATTTCTCGTCAATGCTTGCAAGAAATGGGACGTGAGGCTACACCAGAAGAATTGGCAGAACGTATGGGAATGCCAGAAGAAAAAATTCGCAAAGTGTTGAAAATCGCCAAAGAGCCGATTTCTATGGAAACCCCGATCGGCGATGACGATGATTCGCATTTAGGTGATTTCATTGAAGATACTAACTTGGCACTGCCGTTGGATTCTGCCACATCAGAAAGCTTGAAAAATGCAACTCACGACGTGTTAGAAGGCTTAACCCCACGTGAGGCGAAAGTCTTGCGTATGCGTTTTGGTATTGATATGAACACTGACCACACGTTAGAAGAAGTGGGCAAACAATTTGACGTAACCCGTGAGCGTATCCGTCAAATCGAGGCGAAAGCCTTACGTAAATTGCGTCACCCTAGCCGCAGCGAAACCTTACGCAGTTTCTTAGACGAGTAAGCGTTACACACAATGCAAAAGCCCTTTCAGGAAATGGAAAGGGCTTTTTTGTTGGTCAGTATTTATTTAGATTGATTGGCTTAGCAAAATGAAAAAATAAAGGGAATAAAAAAAAGCAAGGCTGGAATTTTTGTCAAAATTTTGTAAAAAATTCCAGCCTTGCTTTTAGGAAAAATTAAAGCCCAAGCACTTCTTTCACAAAAGGAATGGTGAGCTTGCGTTGCGCTTGCAGGGAGGCCGTATCCAGCACCGTTAAGGTTTGCAGTAGGGATTTTAAATTGCGATCCACTCGTTTGAGCAGGAAATTCGCTGTTTCATCAGTTAATTCCATTCCACGCTGACGTGCGTTTTCTTGCAACACTTGGCGTTTTTGCTCTTCGCTTAGCTGGCTTAACTGGTACTGCTCGCCCCAACTTAGGCGAGAGGCTAAATCAGGCAGCTCCACTGGCAATGCTTTTGGTGCTACGTTTGCCGTCATCAACAGCAAGGTTTTTTTGCTGGCTTTGATGCGATTGATTAAATTGAAAATCGCTACTTCCCATTCGTCATCGCCCATCACGCATTGCAAATCGTCAAGGCAGACGAGTTGGTTTTGTTCGAGATTATCTAAAACCGCTGGTGGGAAATAACGGGATTTGCTTAGGGGAATGTAAATAGCACTTTGCTCCGCTTGTTGCCATTCGTGAACACAGGCTTTTAGAAAATGGGTCTTACCCGTGCCTTCGCTGCCCCAGATATAAATGAAAGGTTGTTGCAGCTGGGGGAAATTTTTATGCACAGCAGCCAGCAACAAGGGATTATTGTCGCTGTAAAAATTTTTAAAGGTTGTGTCATCAAGTTGATGAATCGGTAATGGCAACTGCGTCAAGTGAACTAATCCCCTTAAAAAAGATGGCTTAGCCTATAAAAAAAACGTCATTTTGGCAAGTGGTATGTCATTTTATACAGCTTAGGCTGGAATTTTTCTAAAAATTCCGACCAAAAAGTCGATAAAAAAGGCTTTTATTTAAAATGTGGTTGTGTATAATACGCCGATTTTTTTGCCAAGGAGTATGTGGTGCGTTTATTTTCTGAAATGGTCTTTTTTTCAGCGGGATTTTTCAGCCTTTCCCTATTACGTTCCCTATTTTTTGGTTTTTGGAAAACAGCTATTTTTTAGCTGTTTTTTTTTTGCCTTTAACTTTTCATTCGCATTTAAAAGAGGAAAAACGATGACGACACAACGTTCCCCACATGATTACCACTTCCATATAAAAGATGCACTAGTGGGAATGCAGTTTCTATTTGTGGCTTTCGGTGCTTTGGTATTAGTACCGATTTTAACGGGGCTTAATCCGAGCGTGGCGCTGTTTGGTGCTGGTCTCGGGACAATTGCCTTTCAGCTTATTATGAAATTTTTAGGAAAAAGCGAAATTCCGCCGATTTTCTTAGCGAGTTCATTTGCGTTTATCGCGCCGATTAGTGTGGGCGTACAACAGTGGGGCATTGCTGGCACGATGTCTGGGCTAATCGCCGCTGGGCTTTTTTATGTGGTGTTTTCATTCATCATTCGTTTTGCTGGCTCAGGTTTTCTTAACCGCTTGTTGCCGCCAACGGTGATTGGCCCTGTGATTATGTCTATTGGCTTAATTTTATCGCCAGTGGCGGTGAATATGGCTTTGGGGCGCACGGCGGATGGCACGGTGATTGTGCCGAAAGACACTGCGCTTTTAGTGTCTTTCACAACATTGGCAGCAGTGCTGGTGGTGTCGATTATGGGTAAGAAAATGTGGAAATTGGTGCCGATCTTGGTGGGAATTGTCGTGGGTTACACGCTTTCTTTCGCCTTAGGCATTGTCGATTTAAGCAAAGTGTCGCAAGCGGCGTGGTTTAGTGTGCCGGAGTTCACGACCCCAAAACTGAACTGGGAGGCGGTGTTATTTATTATGCCAATCGCCATCGCGCCCGTAGTGGAACACATTGGTGACATGCTCGCCATTTCAGGGGTTACTGGTCGGAATTATTTGCAAAAACCTGGCTTGCACAACACCTTGTTGGGCGATGGTGTGGCGACAATTTTGGCCTCAGCCATTGGTGCACCGCCGAATACCACTTATTCCGAAGTGACAGGCGCGGTAACGATGACCAAAGCTTTTAACCCTGCAATTATGACGTGGGCGGCAATTTTTGCGATTGTGTTGGCGTTCTCTGGCAAATTGGGTGCGTTGCTCGGCACGATTCCAATGCCTGTAATGGGCGGGATTATGTTGCTGTTGTTCGGCATTATCACCGTCGTGGGGATTAAATCCCTTGCCAACGTGGATTTAAACTGCCCACGCAACATTGCCATTGTGGCGATTATTCTCGTATTCGCCATTGGCGGAATGAGCTTTGAGTTCGGTGGCGTGGGCTTTAGTGGTATTGGCTTGGGGGCGATTAGCGGTATCATTTTGAATTTACTGCTACCACGAGCGAGCCAAGAACCATCAAGCGAAGAAAAATAATGATGCTATAAAAAGGTAGGTCGGAATTTTTGCAAAAATTCCGGCCTATTTTTTTAACCATTGTAGTGGGTCGAGGCTTTTGCCTCGCTGGGTGATTTCAAAATAAAGCCCTGTTTGGCCACGTAAACTGTTGCTCGGTAAATGTCCCACTAAGGCGATGGTTTGCCCTGCGCGCACAATGTCATCTTTTTTTACCAGCAAACGGCTGTTGTAGCCGTACAGCGTGATGTCTTGCGTACCGTGCTGCACGATGACAAGCTGTCCGTAACCGCTGAAAGTCCCCGCCATTAGCACTTTTCCTGCTGCAATGGCTTTGACGTTTTGCCCTTCTTTGCCTTGAATGACGATCCCTTGCCAGCGCAATTCCCCCAGCTGTGGCGTGCCGAATTGGTATAAGATTTTGCCTTGCAGCGGCCACGGATATTGATGGTGAGGGCGACCTAATTGCTGTTTGGCCTGTGTGAGCAATGCCTGTTGTTGCTCGGCTTTTAACGCATTGGCAATGCGTGTACGTAGTGCGCTTTCATCTTGTTTTAACTTGGCGAGTGTTTTTTGCTCTTGTGCGATGGATTGCTCTAAGGCTTGCAACAGTTTTTGCTGTTCAGCTTTTAAAGCCACTTGCTTTTGGCGTAACTGCTGGGCGATTTTTTGCTGTGCTTTATAGGCTTGTTGCTGTTGCTGTAAGGTTTTCTGATTTTCATTGAGTGCGTCTTGCGTTTTTTGTGTGGCTTGTAAAAGCTGAATTTTTTGCTGGTAAAGGCGGTTTAAATATTGTTTTAAAACGAGCTTGTTGCTCTGGTCATCGCTAAGTAATTTCTCGGCAAAGCTTGGGTTTATGTTCGCTTTGTAAATGGCGTTGATGACTTGTTTTAGTTGCTGTTTCTGTTTGGAAAACTGACGATCAAGTGCTACTTTTTCACGCAAGGTAACTTGCTGGCTACGCTGGTTTTTTTCGAGATTTTTTTGCAGTTTTTGTAGGGTTTGATCGTGTTGGTCAAGGGTTGCGTTTAATTGTTGCAATGTGGCGTGAAGGCTCGCTTTGTCGTTTAATTTTTGCGAAACTTTTTGTTGCTGTTGGCTAATTTGCTGCTGGATAGTTTGCAGGGATTCATTGGCTTGTACGCTGGAATATAGCGAGAAAATTAGACAAAAAGCGATGGATTTTAAGTGTAAATTTGCGGTCATAGGGCTAAAAAATCGATGCTGATCATAAAAGTTGAATGATAGCACAGCTTGGTTGGCATATTGCTTTCAAATTGCACGGTTTTTTGCTATAACGTGCAACGGTTTTTTAATCTTAATTTAAATGAAACAAAGGAGTTTCTTATGGAATTAGTGTTTATTCGTCACGGTTTTAGTGAATGGAATGCGAAAAACTTATTCACTGGCTGGCGTGATGTGAATTTAACAGAACGAGGCGTGGAAGAAGCTAAAGCTGCAGGTAAAAAATTGCTTGAAGCTGGTTATGAGTTTGATATTGCGTTTACCTCTGTGCTGACTCGTGCGATCAAAACTTGTAACATCGTGTTAGAAGAATCTAACCAGCTTTGGATTCCACAAGTGAAAAACTGGCGTTTAAATGAACGTCACTACGGTGCTTTACAAGGAATGGATAAAAAACAAACCGCTGAAAAATACGGTGAAGAACAAGTTCACATTTGGCGCCGTTCTTACGACACACTTCCGCCATTGCTCGACCCAGAAGATCCAAACTCTGCACATAACGATCGCCGCTATGCACACCTTTCACCAGATGTTGTGCCAGATGGTGAAAACTTAAAAGTTACCTTAGAACGTGTTTTACCGTTCTGGGAAGATCAAATCGCTCCTGCGTTATTAGACAATAAACGTGTTTTAGTCGTGGCACACGGTAACTCATTACGTGCGTTGGCAAAACACATTATCGGTATTTCAGATGAAGATATTATGGGCTTTGAAATCCCAACAGGTCAGCCTCTTGTGCTTAAACTTGATGAAAATTTCAACTGTGTAGATAAATTTTATCTATAAGTAAACGCAATAAACAAACCCACGCCAGTGACCTGACCCCAAAAACTTAGACTAAATTAATTTAAGGACTGGGCTCTGTATT
>JAHHQZ010000008.1 GCA_020026075.1 Actinobacillus sp.
CTGCTTTTAATTCAATCAAAACAAAAACTTTGCGATCACGCTCGCAAAACAAAAAATAAAAGGCTGGAATATTTGTAAAAATTTTTTCAAATATTCCAGCCTATTTTTTATGCCTATAAATAACTTATTGGCAGTCGGCGCAAGGGGCTTCTAGGCGTTGTTCGCGTTGTAGTGCAAAGTATAAATGGGCGAGCGATTGCGCCATTAGATTAAATTGCTGTAAAGGGATGTTGTATTCCTCTTTGTGGGTTTGGTTGTCGTTGCAGGTTTGCAATGTTGTTAAAATTTCGTGCAATTTTTCATCAAACGCCGTTGGGCTAAGGTGACCTATTTGATTGAGCAAATCAATCATTGCCCGTGCGATAGGATAAAAAGCGGCAGAAAAATGAGAGGACTGATGCAGTTTTTGCATTGTGTCACGGTACGCCCCTAGCGCAGAAATGTAACTAAGCAAGGTGTAATTTAATTTCAGCAGTTCAAAGGCCGCTGGCAGGCGTTCTTCGTAGCGTTTTTTATCGCTGTTCATCGCATTGACAATGTCGCTTAAACGGCTTGCGGTGTCTTGCGCACTGCGGCGTGCGATGCGGTATTGCAATGGGTCGCATTTGCCGAGTTGTAATTGCGTAACGATCATCAAAAGATAACGAGCGTCCGCTTTTAAGCATTGTAACGTCACGTTGTGCAGTTTCCAGTATTTCCAATCTGGCCATAAATAACTGCTTGCGAGAAAAGCAATGGACACACCGACAAGGGTATCCGCAATGCGAGTGAACATCGCATCGGCGATGTCAAAGCCCATAATGTAAAAGCTGACAAGCACTTGTACCGTAACGAAAAAAGTGGCGTAGCTGTAATTGTTATTGCGGAAAAAGAAGAAACAGCAGGTTGCCAGCACAACCACCCCAAGTTCAAGCGGTAAGGTTGGCTGCATATAAGGTAAAAGTGAGGCAACGAGAACCCCTAAAACGCTACCGATGATGCGCTGTTTTAGGCGTAATTTTGTGGCGTAGTAGTTTGGTTGACACACTAAAATGGCGGTCATCAAAATCCAGTAGCCAAAATGCAACTGTAAACTTTCCACTAAGACACAACTCGTGAACACCACGATGCTTAAACGCACGGTGTGGCGAAAGGCAGGAGATTGTAAACCACAATGGCTGCGCAATGTTTGCCAAATATTTTTGAAACCGCTAATTTGCACAGGGTTTAAATTGGATCTCACTGCTTGGAAATCCATTTGGTGATCCTGTTGTTGCTCCATATGGCGTAATTGCCAATCCACTGCTTGTAAACTTTCAACCAGCGTGCGCACGCCAGCAAGATCTTTTTCTGGAATTTTATGTTGTGCTTGGTAATAAGCTAAGGACTGCACCAGCCCTTTCACGGAACTATCCAAGCGTGGGTCGTACACATAAGGCGTTGCCACTTCCAAACAATGAGCAAGCTTTTTACAGGCAAGGCCTTGTAGTTCTAACACACGCTGAATGCGGAAGATTAAATCCGTATGCTGGAATTTTTCCACAAATTGTGCGTAATCAAAGTAGTCAGCGCTGACACGTTCAAAGATTTCTTGTGCTGCAAAATAATATTTCATCATTCGCACGATTTGCTGACGGCGCTGACCACGAATACGGTAAAACAGCACCCCTTGACATTCATTTAACGCACGGATGACTTGTGCATTTTTTACCGCCAATGGTAGCTGGTGCGCCCCTTGCTCAGCGAGATCGTCTGGGTCAAAAAACTGTTCTTTTTGTGCTAAATAAGCAGCTAAAGCGCCAAAGACACCGCCCACGCATTCCTGCACGGCACGGTTAGGAAACAGTAGAAAAACCAATAGCGAGCTTAGGCTGTATAAAAATGCACCGATTAAAATAAGGCTAGGGTTCAAAAGCCAAGAAGGATTGAGCGGATAAGTTAAAGAAATGTACACTGCCACCAGCAAAGCACCGAAAGACAAGGTCGCATAGCGTTTGCCCAGTGTGCCGATCATCGTAATGACAAAGGTTGCGAGCATCATTAGTACGGTGAAAATAACGCTATGCCCCATTGCAATTTGTGTGCTAAATGCTGAAAGGGCAAACACCACCAGCATTACGGAAATATCCTTCAAACGCCCCACAAGGCGGTTGTCCACTTCCACGAGGCCAGCGGCGATCATTCCTAAAATCAAAGGCATCGCCTCTGGGGATACGCCTAAAAACCAAATTGATAAGGCGGCTAAGTTGACAGCAATAAACATTGGTAAGGTTGAAATCACTTTGGCGTTGAACCAAGAATGCAATTTTTCCACAGATTCTCCTTTATTATTGTGCTAGGCAAAATCAAAACGTGCTATTCTAGCCCAATTCCGCAGGTGTGCTTACGCTTTTTCTGTATTTTTTCGGCGTGTGTTTTTTTATTGACCTGTTATAATGCCGCCAACATTTTCAACCACAAGGAATAACATTATGAAAACTTTCTTCAAATCCGCATTGATTATGCTATTTACTCTACCAGCTCTCGCACTCGCTACCATCAGTGTGCAACAACCACAAATTGTAGCGACCAACGGTCAGCAGCCAACGGCGATTTATATGACATTAACTAACAGCAGTAATGAAACGGTAAGTCTTTCCATCGTGCAAAGCGAAACAAACGCACGCTTAGAAATGCACGGAATGCAAGGAAGCAAAATGGTGCCAGTATCGCAAATTGCCATTCCTGCTCACGGCAAAACTACCCTGCAATATGGCGGCGCGCACATTATGGTATTCGACTTAACCGCCCCGCTACGTGTTGGGCAAACCTTTCCCCTCACACTATTATTTGATGATGGCGAAGTTTTGAATGTTCAAGCAGAAGTGATTAACCGCTAACCCCACGTTCCGTTTTGTTTTCTCCAAAACAAGAGGCTGGAATTTTCAACAAAATTTTTGCGAAAATTCCAGCCTTACTATTTTATAAATTGGTGAGCATTACCCCTGCTCTGCCATAAAGCTTTCCGCTTTTTCTACCATTTTTAATGAACCAATAAATAACGGCACACGTTCGTGTAATTCAGTCGGTTGAATATCTAAAATGCGAGTAAAACCGTCTGTCGCTTTACCGCCTGCCTGCTCAGCTAAGAAAGCCATTGGGTTCCCTTCGTAAAGCAAACGTAACTTGCCATTTGGATAGTTCGTGGCACTTGGGTAAATGTAAATGCCGCCTTTGAGTAGGTTACGGTGAAAGTCGGATACTAATGAACCGATGTAGCGTGAAGTATATGGTCGACAAGTTGTTGCATCGTCTTCTTGGCAATATTTAATGTATTTTTTCACCCCTTGTGGGAATTTCAAATACTGCCCTTCGTTAATACTATAAATACTACCGTCTTCTGGAATACGAATATTTTCGTGGGAAAGACAGAAAACGCCAAGCGATGGGTCATACGTAAAGCCGTTCACCCCATTACCTGTGGTGTACACGAGCATTGTGGACGAGCCATACACAATGTAGCCCGCCGCTACTTGACGGTTGCCGGGTTGTAAGAAATCTTCCATTGTCACGCAAGTACCTAATGGCGTTACACGGCGGTAAATGGAGAAAATCGTCCCTACCGCCACGTTGACATCAATGTTAGACGACCCATCAAGCGGATCCGTTAAAATAACGTACTTGGCATTGCGACCACGTTCGGTGTCAAAGGCCACAAAAAGTTCTTCTTCTTCGGAGGCAAAGCCTGCCACTTCTTCACGAGAGATTAGGGCATCTTTCATTGTATTATGGGCAAACAAATCCAGTTTTTGCTGTACTTCCCCTTGTACATTTTCCACCCCTGACACACCAATAATGTTATTGGTCAACCCTGCGCGGTTAATATCACGGTGAACAACTTTCGCTACTAAGCGAATAGATGCCAAAATACCAGATAATTCCCCTTTCGCTTGTGGGTAGTCGGCTTGTTTTTCAACAATAAATTGTCCTAATGTTTTCATAAAAGCTCCTCGCTATTTTCAAATTTACAGTTGTTTTGACTTGCTTTATTATACGCCCGCTGCGGTAAATCCCTAAGTGGCAAATTGCCATTCTGTGATCCACCGCACATTTTTTCGTTGCCACGTTGAATGGAGGCATTTATGGCAAGCAAACATATTCACTTTCTCGGCATTTGCGGTACGTTTATGGGTAGCCTTGCCCTGCTGGCAAAGCAAATGGGCTACCGTGTGACAGGTTCTGATACTGGTATTTATCCACCAATGAGCGAATTTCTCGCCGAACAACATATCGATATTATCCCAAATTTTGATCCCGCTCAGCTTTCGCCAACGCCTGATTTGATCATCGTAGGAAACGCAATGACACGTGGCAATCCTTGCGTGGAATATATGCTTGAACATAATCTACCTTACACCTCTGGGCCACAATGGCTGCACGATCATTTGTTGAATCAACGCAAAGTTTTGGCTGTTTCTGGCACACACGGCAAAACCACTACCAGTAGTATTTTGGCGTGGATTTTAGATCAAAACGGCGTGGATACGGGCTTTTTAGTAGGCGGCATTTTAAGCAACTTCGGCACCTCTGCTCGTTTAGGATCGAGCGATTATTTTGTGATCGAAGCAGACGAATACGACACGGCATTTTTTGATAAACGAGCCAAATTCGTGCATTACAATCCCAAAGTTGCCATTATCAATAATCTTGAATTTGATCACGCCGACATTTACGACAATCTTGCCGCCATTCAGCGCCAGTTCCATCATTTCGTTCGCCTTGTGCCGAAAAATGGTTTAATACTTGCGCCGAAAGACAGCCTTGCCGTGCAACAAACCTTACAAATGGGGCTGTGGAGCCGTCTTCAATTTGTGGGAAACGCACAAGCCCCACAAGATTGGTACGCTGAACCCATCACGGCGGATTGCTCAGCATTTCGTGTATTTTACAAAGGTGAACTTGCAGGCGAGGTGCGTTGGAATTTAGTGGGCAAACACAATATGCACAATGCGTTAATGGCCATTGCCGCCGCACGTTACATTGATGTGCCAGTGGAAAATGCCTGCCGTGCGTTGGCGAGTTTCATCAACACCAAACGCCGTTTAGAAGTAAAAGGCGTGGTGAATAACGTAACTGTTTATGATGATTTCGCCCACCACCCCACTGCCATTGCCACCACGTTACAAGGCTTGCGTGCCAAACTCGGCGACACAGGTCGCATTATCGCCGTGTTTGAGCCACGTTCCAATACGATGAAAATGGGCGTTCACCAAAAAGAATTGGCAGCCGCCTTTAATGATGCAGATAATGTGTTTTTATTCCAGCCTGACAACTTGCAATGGAATGTGGCAAACGTGGCTGAAAACATTCACAAACCAACCTTTTACAGTGCAAACTTCGGCGAATTTGTGGCGAAAATCGCCGAAACAGCCACCACAGGCGATCACATTGTGATTATGTCCAATGGCGGATTTAATGGTATTCACCAAAAATTACTCAACGAGCTTGCATAAAACTTGCTCAATCTTTACTTAGTAGCTAGGCTGGAATTTTTTCAAAATTTTTTAAAATATTCCGGCCTAGACTTTTATCGTAAAAAACGAGTGTAAACAGTTGCACGAAGATTTTTCACTACTATAATGCTCGCCGAATTTTTCGCCATCTTATTTAAGGATTCTTATGTTGGATATTACTATTTACTTAAAATTTTTCGTCAGCTTAATTGCGCTCGTAAACCCTATTGGGGTTATTCCTATTTTCTATTCGATGACATCGGATTTTGAAAAAGAAGAACAGGATCATATGATTTTCATCACCTGTTTTTCTCTTATCGTGATGCTACTCGTCAGCTTTTATTTTGGTAACGCCATTTTGCACGCCTTTAATATTTCCATCGATTCCTTCCGCATCGCAGGCGGTATCGTGGTTGCTACCATCGCATTGACGATGATCAACGGTAAAATCGGTGAAAATAAAATGAATAAAGAAGAAAAAAATGTGGATGTGGGAAGTTACACCAATCTTGCCATTGTGCCATTAGCAATGCCATTGATGGCAGGGCCTGGTGCGATTAGTGCGTCTATCGTATTCGGCATTAACGCCCACAGCGTGGCGAGCTACGCTTATTCTTCATTGACCATTATTTTATTCGGCATCGGCTGTTATTTGTTATTACGCTACTCCAAGTCGTTAATGAAAAAACTCGGCCACACAGGTGCAAACGTGATCACCCGCATTATGGGCTTGATTTTGCTTTCGCTCGGCGTGGAAATGATCGTTTCCGCCTTCCGTAACTTCGGTTTAATCGCATAATGCCGTATAATGCCCTCTTTATTTTGACAACACACAAGAGCAATTATGAACAACACGACTTTTAATACCAAAACCTTTCAAGGAATGATTCTCGCCCTACAAGATTATTGGGCAAAACAAGGCTGCACTGTGGTTCAGCCTTTTGATATGGAGGTAGGCGCTGGCACTTCCCACCCTATGACCTGCTTACGTGCCTTAGGTCCAGAGCCAATGGCATTTGCATACGTTCAACCATCACGCCGCCCAACAGACGGTCGCTACGGCGAAAACCCAAACCGTTTGCAACATTACTATCAGTTCCAAGTGGTGATCAAGCCGTCCCCTGATAACATTCAAGAACTTTATTTAAACAGCTTAAAAATGCTCGGTTTCGACCCAACCCAGCACGATATTCGTTTCGTAGAAGACAACTGGGAAAACCCAACGCTTGGTGCGTGGGGCTTAGGCTGGGAAGTATGGCTCAACGGTATGGAAGTGTCGCAATTTACCTATTTCCAACAAGTGGGCGGTTTGGAATGTCGTCCAGTAACAGGCGAAATTACCTACGGCTTAGAGCGCCTAGCAATGTACATTCAAGGCGTGGATAGCGTGTACGATCTCGTTTGGTCCGATGGTCCATTAGGCAAAACCACCTACGGCGACGTATTCCATCAAAACGAAGTGGAACAATCCACCTACAACTTTGAATACGCCGATGTGAATTTCTTATTCTATTGTTTCGACCAATACGAAAAAGAGGCTCAAGCCCTACTCGCCCTAGAAAAACCACTGCCATTGCCTGCTTACGAACGCATCCTAAAAGCAGCCCACAGCTTTAACTTACTCGACGCACGCAAAGCAATTTCCGTCACCGAACGCCAACGCTACATCCTACGCATCCGCGCCCTCACCAAAGCCGTAGCCGAAGCCTACTATGCTAGCCGAGAGGCACTGGGGTTTCCAGGGTGTAAAAAATAAATTATTAAAATAATAATGGGGACTTATGTAGTCCCTATAATTTTATTTACAATGAACGATCTTTTGATAAAAATACTAAAACTTTATTCCACTTCTACATTACAGAAAAAATATAGATTTTAAAAAGTGCTATTTTCCTACTTCTTCTATACTGTTTTCTTAAAAACTATCTCTTTATGATCCCTTTTATCAATTTTATTCGTATAAAAAACCTGTAAGCTTTTTTGTACTGGGACGACTAACAAGCTAAGACGAGTATTCGTTGGGGCTGGATAAGTGATTATTCGGCGGTTATTTAACTTATTTATGGAAAAAACAATGAAAAAATTACGTTTTTCGCTTTTAGCGTTGCTTGCTTGTTCTGGTGGTGTTTCGGCTTACAGTGGTGATACTCAGGGAGGGCGTGCTATGCCAGTACAGACGCAAACAGAAAACTTGAAACAGATTTATCTCGCAGGTGGCTGTTTTTGGGGCATTGAGGCTTATATGGAAAAAATCTATGGCGTGAAAGATGCGGTTTCAGGCTATGCGAACGGTAAAACCTTGCAAACGGCTTATTCGTTAATCGGTAAAACCGATCACGCTGAAACGGTGAAAGTAACTTACGATGCCAATAAAATATCGCTGGATAAATTATTGCAATATTATTTTCAAGTGATCGACCCAACCAGTATTAATAAGCAAGGTAATGATCGTGGACGGCAATATCGTACGGGGATTTATTATCAAAATGATGCGGATCGTTTAGTGATTTTAAATGCACTTAAACAACTGCAAAAAAAATATGAAGATAATATTCAAGTGGAAGTTGAACCACTGAAAAATTATATTTTAGCAGAAGATTATCATCAGGATTATTTAAAGAAAAACCCTAATGGTTATTGTCATATTGATTTAGAAAAGGCGAATACTGTGATTATTGATCCAAAAGATTATCCAAAACCGAGTGATGAGGAATTAAAACAAAAACTTACCCCGTTACAATATAGTGTTACGCAAAAGAAACACACAGAACATTCTTTTAATAATGAGTATTGGGATAACTTTAAACCAGGTATTTATGTGGATGTTACGACGGGTGAACCATTATTTTCATCCAATGATAAATATGAATCTTGGTGCGGTTGGCCGAGTTTTACGAAACCGATAGATAAAGATGTGGTTAATTATGATAACGATACCAGTTTTAATATGGTTCGCACGGAAGTATTAAGCCGTAGCGGTAAAGCGCATCTGGGACACGTATTTGATGATGGCCCGAAAGATAAAGGCGGTTTGCGTTATTGTATAAATAGTGCAGCGATTAAATTTATTCCTCTGGCAGAAATGGAAAAAGCAGGTTACGGCTATTTAATTGATTCCATTAAACAGCCAATGGAAAAATAAACGGCCTTGTAACAATCTAAAAAAGCTCAACCTTGGTTGAGCTTTTATTTTATTCAGTACGTAGGTCGGAATTTTTGCCAAAATTTTAGAAAATATTCCGGCCTTGCGTTTTTTATTTCATTTGGCTGAGATCAATTTCATACAAGGCAAAGCCTGTGTCGTTCGTGCCAACTTTTTTCATTGGGTAACGACTTTCGCTTTGAATGAATTGGGCTGCTTTTTCGCTTGGCGAGGTTTCAAAGTAAACGTGCAAGTTTGGATTTGGGATCAATTTAAATGACCAGTTTTTATCCGCACTTGGTTTGATTTCACCTTGTTCTTTGCTCACACGGCGGATGTAGTCCGCCAATACGGCACGATTTTCGTCAGGGGCAGCGAACACGAGATGATCTTTATCTGTTCCTGCGAATTTACCGCCGTAACCACGATAGTTGTTTGTGGCGATCAAAAATTCTTGGTTCGGCTGCACTGGTTTACCTTGATAGGTTAATTTTGAAATGCGATGCGACTGTGGGTTGATGAGCTTGCATTCGCCGTCATAACGGGCTGGCTGGGTGATGTCAACCACATAATTTACGCCATCAATCACATCAAAATTATAGCTACGGAAATCGTCCCAGTTGATTAACGCTTGCGGTTTGTCGCTGTTTGGATTGATTTGGTTAAACTGCCCTGCGGAACATTCGAGCCATTCGCGTACTTCGTTACCGTTGATTTTTAACGCCACTAAGGTGTTTGGATACAAGTAGAGATCCGCTGCATTACGGAAAGTGAGTTCGCCTTTTTCCACTTGGGTGAAGTTTTCAGGGTCGTTTTTGCGCCCGCCTGTTTTAAACGGTGCCGCAGCGGAAAGTACTGGCAATTTCGCTAAGTCAGGATCGCCTTGCGCCATTCGTTCCACATAGTCTTTTTGCGCTAAGTTGACGATTTGAATAGTCGGATCATCTTGTACAAGGGCTAAGAAACTGTACATTGGCGTGTCAGATTTACCCAACGGCTGGTTGACGTAAGCACGTGTACCATCGTGATCCTCCTGCAAGGCTTGACGTAATTGCATATCAGGCTCGGCAAGGGACTTTTTCGCTTTTTTATCCCAAATAGAACGCACCGTTGCTTTGCCATCCACCACTTGCCATTTACCGCTATCATTCGACAACACGAGATCCATCACGCCCACGTGGCTGCCCCAGCGACCTGGCATCATCGCCACAACGCCGTTTACTTTACCTGTGTTAATATCCACATTCGGCAAGTTAGCAAATTCTTTACTTGGGAATACGGCGTGCGAATGCCCAAAGGCAATACCGTCAATGCCTTTCACTTGAGAGAGGTAATAAACGGAATTTTCCGCTAAGGTTTTATATGGATCCGTTGACAACCCTGAATGCGGAATAGCGATGATCACGTCCGCCCCTTTGGCTTTCATTTCTGGCACATATTTTTCGGCGGTCTGTTTAATGTCTGCTACTGTTACTTTGCCATCGAGATTTTTCTTATCCCACACCAAAATTTGTGGCGGTACAAAGCCGATATAGCCCACGTTTACCTGCTGTTTTTTGCCTGCTTGATCCACAAAATCATAAGTTTTGATCACATACGGTGTAAACAAATGTTTGCCTGTTTTTGCGTCATACACATTGGCGTTGATGTATGGGAAGTTCGCTCCTGCAACGGCATTTTTCAAGAAGTCCAAACCGTAGTTAAACTCGTGGTTACCGATATTACCTACTTGATACGGCAGCAAGTTCATCGCTTTGTACACAGGGTGAATTTCCCCTTTTTTCAGGCCTTTACTCGCCGCATAGTCTCCCATTGGGCTACCTTGAATTAAATCGCCATTATCCACTAGCACACTGTTTTTCACTTCACTTTGTGCTTGTTTAACTAGGCTTGCCGCACGCACTAAACCGAGATCCGCCGTTGGGGTATCACGGTAATAGTTGTAGTCCATCATATTAGCGTGCAAGTCGGTAGTTTCGATAACACGCAAATTCAACTGCTCGGCGTAGGCACTGGAAAATGCACCTAATGTGAGTAGTGCCGCAAGGCTTAGTTTTTGTTTCATATAAACTCCTTCAATGTAACGGATTGATGAAAAAGATGGTTACTCCACTGTTTTAGGTTCATTCGCTTTGCGGCGAATTTTCTTAAAGGCTTGCTCTAAGGTGGAACTAAACATAATGGCTTTAATTTCTGGTGCGTCTTTGGCTTTGACAATCGCACGTAGTGGCTGAAACTGCATATTGCACATATACAGGGTTTGATGTGGCAACATATGATGCACAAAACGCATTAAGGCATACACGCCCCCAGCGTCCAGTACAGTTACCGTGTCACATTGCAACACGATGTGCTTAATTTCGTGATCCGTATGTACGGTACGTTCGTGTAAATCGCTAAATAAATTATCTGCAGCTGCAAAAAATAATGGTCCACTAATGCGGTACACCAACACATCGTCTAAATCCTCAGGGTGTGCCAGCTCCGTTGGCTTGGTCATTTCCGCAAGGGTACGAATGAACATTAGGCTCGCCAACAACACGCCTACGGTGATAGCAATCACCATATCAAACACCACCGTTAAAATGATACAAGTGAACAACACGGCAATTTCATTTTTTCCAGAACGGCGAACCAGTTGGATAATCGGCCCCACATTTGCCATATTCCACGCCACCACTAGCAACAAAGCCGCCATAGAGGATAACGGTAAATAAGATAAAGCCCCTGCAAAAAATAGCACTGCGCCCAGCACAAGCAAAGAATGGAACACGCTCGCTAATGGCGACACCGCCCCTGATTTCACATTCGCCGTAGAACGAGCAATGGCCGCTGTAGCGGTAATCCCACCAGCGAACGGTGCCACAATATTCCCCACGCCTTGCGCCATCAATTCGTTATTGGAATGGTGTTTCGTGTTCGTCATATTGTCCAACACCACTGCCGAAAGCAGGGATTCAATCGCCCCTAGTACCGCCATTGAAAAGGCTGCTGGTAGTAAATCTTGTACGCTGTCAAAATCCCACGCCATTGTTTCCCCTTGCTGGGTCGGAATATTCCACGGGAAATGGAACTCTGGCAATACATTTGGGATGCCCTGCCCTGTGGTTCCATCTGGCAATACATAACTAAATGACGAGCCAATGGTTGCCACGTTATGCCCAAAATGAGCAAACAATAACGCTACCAGCGTACCTAAAATCACCGCTGGTAAATGACCAGGCACAGGCAAACGCAAGCGGTACCACTGCGTTAGCACAATCAGCGTAATCACGCCAACAGCAAGATCCGCATAGTTGGTACTCGGCAAAGCGTGAAAAATGGTTTGCACTTTATCTACATAATGTTGTGGCATTTCCGTAATGGTCAGCCCTAAGAAATCCTTAATTTGCAACGTGGCGATCACAATACCGATCCCACAAGTAAAACCCAGCGTTACAGGCAACGGAATATATTCAATCACACGCCCTAAACGGAACAACCCCAAAAATACCAAAATGATCCCTGAGAGCAAAGTCGCCATCAGCAAACCGCTCAACCCAAATTGTTGGGTGATCGGGTATAAAATCACCACAAAGGCCGCTGTCGGTCCTGAGATATTAAAACGAGAACCGCCCAGCAGCGCAATCACAATCCCTGCCACAATCGCCGTATACAGCCCGTGTTGTGGTGCCACGCCACTGGCGATGGCCAACGCCATCGACAACGGAATCGCAATAATCCCCACTGTAATCCCTGCAATGAGATCACGCATCAAATCCTTGCGGGTATACCCTTGACGAAAACTATCTCGCAACGCACTAAACGGCTTAATCGCCAGCAACATTTTTTTATCTAAAAACCATATCTTCAACATAAGCGCTCCAAGCGACAACTGAAACAAAAAACGGCGGATATTCTACGCCAAAATCTGCCACCGTGTGTGAACTTTTTCAAAGAACACCAAAATTTTTTAAAAAATTCCGACCTAATCTTTTTTAGGTATTTGCTGTATAATGTCTTGTTTTTTCCATTTTATTCTACTTTAACGATGGAGCAGTTTATGACACTAGATTTATCGAGACGAGATTTTATCAAGAAAGGCGTAGTGGCAGGGGTTACTTTGTATTCTGCACCTGTGCTAGCCAAGTTGTCGCTAAGCTCAAACGGCACGGCAATGGTTGCCCCTGAATTGGTGCAACAATGGCAGCAAAACGGCAAGGCAAAATTCCGTTTAGACGCTATCGCCAAAGTGACTGGCGAGAAAATTTATGGTCGTGATTTACACGCCGTTGATATGCCGAACTGGCCAAGTGAACAAGCCTACGCCTACTGCATTCGCTTAACCCAAGCGGATCGTATTTTTGAAGGCGTAGATTTGTCCACTTTACCAGCCGAGTTACAGCCTGAATTGGTGATTACCGCAGAGGATTTAGCACGAGATAACATCGTTTTACCTGGCTTTTACGGCACGGATCCACTGGCTAAAACAGGGCAAGTGGCGGATTACTTAGGGCAAGCGGCGGTAATGTTGATTTTCCCTGATTTCCGTACCTTTGACCGTGCGAAAAACTTCCTACAATTCCAACACGAAAACGTGGTGAAATACGGTGCCAAAGCGCCGCTTGCTGCCACTCACCGCAACCCTTGGGCAACGCACCGTTTAACTCGCATTGAGGGTAACCCAAACGGTACCTTACCTGACAAATATAGCCCATTAAAAAATGGTCTGCCTGCGGTGCCTTATGAAAACTTCCAACCCGTATGGCCAGCGCCAAACCCTAACGGCACGCCATTAGAACAACAAATGGCCGCTGTGGCTGAAATTGAGCAAGATTTCCACAACACAAATAATTATGTGCTGGCACGCACCTACGAAACACAATTTATCGATCCAATGTTTATGGAAGCGGAGTCTTTCAACGGCTGGTACGATGAAAAAACGCAAACAATGCACGCTGTACCGACATTGCAATCTGTGGCGGATTTCCAAGAAAACGCAGCGAATATGCTTGCAAAACACAGTCCGCTGGCGGGCAAAGTGAAAAATCTTGTGGTTCACTCCCCTTATGTGGGTGGCGGTTTTGGCGGTAAAGATCATTCTATCACCGCTTATTACGGCCTACTTGCTGCCATTTACAGCAAAAAACCTGTCCGTTTAGCCCTTGATCGCTTTGAACAATTTCAAACAGGCTTAAAACGCCATCCATTTACAATGCAAAGCCGTCTAGCGGTTGATAAAAATACTGGTAAATTCCAAGCATTAAGTAGCAATATGGCGCTCGATGGCGGCGGTCGTGCGAATTTAAGCTCGGCAGTGGCAAGCGTTGGCGCAAGCGGTATGCAGTCTGTTTACTACTTCCCTAAAAATGACTTAACCGCCGTAGCCTATCCGTCTGAAAATCCAGCTGCAGGTTCAATGCGTGGTTTTGGTACAGTGCAAACAATGTTTGCAATGGAAATGTTAGTCAACGAAGCAGCGGCTGATTTAGGCATCGATCCTATTGATTTACGTTTAAAAAATATCATCAAAGCAGGACAAGCGAATACGCAAGGCGGTGTGGCTTATTCAGCAGAACGCTATGCTGAATTACTAAATGCCGTAAAAGAACATCCCATTTGGTCAAAACGTGCAGAACGTAAACAAGAATTTGAAACGGAAAATCCAAATTTACGCTTTGGTACAGGCTTTGCTATTTGTACGAAAAAATTCGGTACAGGTACGGATGCCCCTGCGTCTTATATTGAATTAAAACGTGATGGCACGCTCATTGCTGGCGTCTCTGCAATGGAAATGGGAACAGGCACGCAAACCGCACAAGCCCTTGTTACCGCTGAATATTTAGGGCGAGGGGCGGACGTAATGAACCTAAGCGAAACCGCCATTTGGGACGTGTTACAAATGGAACAAACAATGTCCCCTTGGGCGTTATCTTTGGATTACCAAGAAAAAATGCAGAAAAACCCTCGCTGGGTCGCATTAAGTGCCTTTGACTCTGCGGCCTCCAACTCGGCTTATTATCAAAGTAAAACGACAGTTGATGCAGCGAAAGTGATTTTCCGCTACGGATTATGGCCAGCAGCCAAAGCCATTTGGGGCAAACTTTACTTCTCCGAAGGCACCAAATATAGCGATATGTACTTCGGATCCCCAGAAGACGCAAGCTGGGTTGATGGCAAATTAACCTCTAATGGAATGATGCCACTTGACTTAGCCACACTGGCGGAATACGCCCATAATCACGGTTTAGTCACGGCGGCGATGGTACACAGTTTCAACGCTTGGGCTTGGGTTGAAGCAGACTTCACTATTGAGGGCAACACGCAACGCTACCAATTAGATGCAATGGCAGTGAAATACGGCGATGGTGCTAGCCCTGCGAAAAAAGCACTAATGGCAAGCGATGGCTGGCATTTATTAGATCGCCACAACACTCGCTACCCTGATCCAAACTTGAAAAACGCAATGGCAACCAACTACGCCCCTTGTGCTACAGTGGTTGACATCATTGTAGAACCGGGTTCTGGCAAAGTGGATATTTTACGTTCTCGCTCATGGGTTGACGCTGGGAAAGTCATCGTTCCTGAATTAGTGGAAGGTCAATTAGAAGGCGGTATCGTAATGGGCTTAGGACAAGCGTTATACGAATATCTTCCAAGTGGTCAAGAAGGTGCTGGTAATGGCACGTGGAATTTAAACCGCTATCACGTTCCAACCGCTGACCAAGTGGGCGTATGGCAAATGGATACCACTATTCTTCCGCCTGTGGGCGACAATGACCAGCGTAAAGGCATTGCCGAAGTTGCGATGATCCCAGTGATCCCAGCCATTGTTGAGGCCCTTTACCAAGTTACCCATAAACGTTTTTACCACTTACCGATTACCGCTGAAGAAATTCAGGAGGCTGTACTATGATCACCGTTCAAATGACAATTAACAACAAAACAGTGGGACCATTTGACGTGGATGAGTCCCTGAAAATGATCGATTTTCTGCACGAATATGTCAATTTAACTGGCACCAAATTCGGTTGCGGCGTGGGCGTTTGCCACGCTTGTGTGATTATCGTGGACGAGCCAGATGGCACATCGCACACGGAACGCACGTGTATCAACGGCGTTGGGCTATTCAACGGCAAAAAACTCCGCACCGTAGAAGGTCACGCCAAACGCAACGCAATGGGGCAAATCGTTTCCCTAAGCCCAGTGCAAAAAACTTTCGTTGACCATTTTTCCTTCCAATGTGGCTGGTGTACATCAGGCTTTGTGAACGAATCCACCGTGCTTGTGGAAAAATTGCAACAAAATCCCATCGAAAAATCCGACGTAGAGCAAGTCATCACAGACTCGCTCAAAACCCACATTTGTCGCTGCTCTGGCTACCGCAAATATTACGTTGGATTGCGTGATTTAATTCTTTCTCAAGGGGGACTAGTCAAATGATAAAGAAAACTTTACTCGCACTCGTCTTAGGTGCAATGGCAAGCTCAGCCTTTGCGAGCAACGGTGATGATTTACCAGATTTAATCAAACGTGGTGAATATTTAGCCAAAGCAGGCGACTGCGAAGGCTGCCATACGATCGGTGACGGACAACGCTACGGCGGCGGTCGTGCCTTTGAAACGCCGATAGGAACCATCTACTCCACCAACATCAGCAGTAGTAAAAAATACGGCATCGGCAATTTTTCTTATGAAGATTTCGTCAACGCCGTGCAAAAAGGCGTGGCACCAAGGGGCAACCTTTACCCAGCAATGCCATATGAGCCCTACGCCAAAATCCACCCTGCGGATATGAAAGCGCTATACGCCTACTTTATGCACACCAAGCCTGTCAATCAAGTAAACCGAGAAAACGATATGATCTTCCCTGCCAACATCCGTTTTGGCTTGAAGTTCTGGAATATGCTGGAAGTGGATGACAAACCGTTTAAAGAAAACCCTGAAAAATCGGCCGCTTGGAATCGTGGTGCTTATCTCGTGGAAAGTTTAGGTCACTGTGGCGAATGTCATACCCCACGCAACTTGCTAATGGGTTCTGAAAACGACAAAGCCTTGCAAGGCAACGTGGTCAACGGCTTAAATGCACCGAATCTCACTGCTCAACGCTTAAAACGAGAAGGCTGGGATTTAGCCAACCTCACCGAGTTTTTACAAACTGGCAAATCCGCCAAAGGTACGGCATTTGGTGAAATGTTCATCGTTGAAAAACACAGCTTAACCCTACTCGATCACAAGGATAACCAAGCCATCGCTACCTATTTATTAGACGACGGCACCACGCCCAACCCAGTACCAAGCTATCCGCCAGTCAGTGCAGAACAGCAAAAAATGCCAGGTTATCAAGTATTTATGGCAAACTGTGCCGGCTGTCACGGTAACAACGGACAAGGCGTACCAAATGTTGCACCGCCACTTAAAGGCAACGCCACTGTCGCCAACCCAAACATTTACAACACGGTCGCCGTGCTATTTAAAGGCATTCCTACACAACGCTACAACGCATTGCAATCCTACTACGCAATGCCATCGTACAACGGCAAACTCGATGCCAAAGCCACCACCGACCTACTCAACTTCCTTCACAAAGCAATGGCCGACAGCGCCCCTGCCGTCACGGAAAAAGAAGTTAGTGATGTGATGAAAAAGGTGAAATAACCTAACAACCCTAGGTCGGAATTTTCGCCAAAATTTTGTGAAAAATTCCGGCTTATGCCATTTCAAACATATTTTAATTTTTTGGAAAATCAACAATGAATCAATCGGATCATGGTGTACTACAACAAGGCTTAGATCGTCTAACACAAGGATGTGAACTGTGGCTTTGCACTATTTTAGCTACCTATGGATCAGCACCTCGTCCTGTGGGCTCAGTGTTTATTACAGATGGTCATCACCGCTACGGCTCCATTTCAGGCGGTTGCGTGGAAGATGCTTTTGTACAACTTATCACCAATGGCACGTTACAAAAAGCCTGTTCCATTTTTGACTATGGCACGCACATTGCACCACACGGTACGCAGTTTGAGTTACCTTGTGGTGGGCATATTCAAATTCTCGTGGAACATTTAACGCCACAGGATCAAGCGGTTTTGCAAGATTGGCTTGCCCAAATCGACAGCAAACAGCCTTTTGGTCGTGCGGTGAATTTAACCACTGGCGAACGCAAATTTTTTACCGATGAAAACGCAATGCAACGTGCGGTAGGCTTTAATGCCAACGCCCAACAGGCTACGCCACAATGGGGAACGGTTTTTTATGCCAAAGCGGAGCAAATACTGTTATTGGGTATTAGCCAAGTGAGCGAAATATTGGCTCGCCTTGCAAAACAGGCAGGGTTTGTGGTGCGTTTGTGCGACAATCGCCCTGAATATGCGCCTAACTGGCAATGGACATCTGCGCAAGGGGGCATTGAAGTGGAATGGGCATCGCCAGATTATTTTGTGGAAAAATATGTAACACCACGCACTGCTGTACTTGCTTTAGCACACGATCCTCGTGTGGACGATTTGGCGATGATGGCGGCACTTGAATCAGAGGCTTTTTATATCGGCGCATTGGGATCTCATCGCAATAGTGAAAAACGCCGTGAGCGTTTGGCACGCATTGGCGAATATTTACCAGATGTCTTAAACCGCCTGCGTGCGCCCATTGGTTTACCGATTGGCAGTAAAACACCGTTTGAGATCGCCGTCGCCATTTTGGCAGACGTGATTGCGGCGAAAAACCACATCAAGCTTGAGCAATGCAAGCCGTAATGCTCGCTGCTGGACGTTCCCAGCGAATGCTTGACGATAAAGGCAACTGGCACTGGAAACTTACGTTGCCTTATCCAAACCAATTACGGCACGATTTGCGTGATTGCGAGCGAGCGGTTGCCTTTTTACAAGTACTTCCCCAGCCATATACGATTCTTGACGCCAGTATCGCACGAGCATTGCAAGTGTGTGAACATATCGTGCTGGTTACAGGTTCGCCTTGCCAACAGGATTTTTTGCAAAAACGCTATGCGACATGCGGCGCAATTCAGCTTTGCAATAATCCTAATTTTCAGCAAGGAATGTTTTCCTCCATACAATGTGGCATAGCACAATTAAAACCTGAGCGGTTTTTTATTTGCTTAGGCGATATGCCCAATATTGCGAGTGGTGTTTATCACGCCCTAAATCAAGCGAGCGGTGAGGTGATTTTTCCAGGTCAAGGCGAGTATGCAGGCCACCCTGTATCCTTGCCAGCGGTAGCGATAAACCACATTCTAAACGCACCAATCAACGGCAAAATGAAAGCCTGTCTAGCGCCTTTTTCTTTTACTTTCTTAAAAATGGACAATGCTTTGGGCTTTACACAAGATATTGACCACTGGCAAGCGTATAAAGCCCTTTTTCAGCCAGCTCGCTTAGGGTAAAATGAGAAGAATTTTTGTTTAATTATCCATTTTTAAGGAACATTATGCGTCTTCTATACATTTTGCTGGGTTTTTTATTTCTAGCGTTGGGCATTATCGGTATTTTCCTGCCCCTTCTTCCAACCGTGCCATTTTTACTGGTTACCCTGTACTTTTTCGCCAAAGGTTCACCACGTTTGCACGCTTGGTTTATGCAAACCAATATTTATAAAAAGCACTTAAAAACCTTTAAAGAACAAGGGGCGATGAGCAAAAAAACCAAATTTTGGATTTTATTATTCGCCACAATTATGCTCATTGCTGGGGCGATTTTCACACCGCCAATTTGGGCAAAAGTGTTAATTATCACTGTGTTAATCGTGAAATATTGGTTCTTTTTCTTTAAAATTAAAACCCTACCAACGCCTAGTGTTTAAGCAATGAAAACTGACGATATTGCCTTATTCCACGAAGCGGTCAAAGGCGCTAAACCGCTCACCCAAGACACGCACGCCCCTGAACCCACATCAGGTTTACAAAAGAAAACCTTGCAAGCCAAACGCCAAACGGTGCGAGATGTGCGAGAAACGGAAGACGCTTTGTTTTTCTTTTCTGACGAATACGAACCTTTGCTCGATGAAAGCGCCGTAGACGGCAAAGTACGCTACTTGCGTGCAGGCGAGGACAGCCATTTGCTCAAACGCTTGCGGCGTGGCGACTATGAACCAGAGCTGTTTTTAGATCTGCACGGTTTAACCCGTAAAATGGCGAAGTTAGAAATCGCTAGCCTTTTATTGGCGGCGGAACGAGAGCATATCCGTTGCATTAGCATAATGACAGGCTACGGCACGTTCACGCTCAAACGCCAAATCCCACGCTGGCTTGTACAGCACCCACGTGTGCGAGCATTGCACCAAGCCCCAAGAGAGTGGGGCGGCAATGCGGCAATTCTTGTACTGCTGGATACCTAATCTGTGTGGTTTTTAATCGAGGCTGGAATTTTAAACGACTTTTTGACTAGTCCGTTTTAGGTATATTGCGGTAAATCCCTTGATATAAATCAAATTTTGGAAAATATTCCAGCCTTGCCCCATAAATTTAAGTAAGATATACGAGTTGGTTGCATCTTTATATGCACCCTTTCAATTTTTCCGATTTACTTACTGATTCTATTATGGGGGATACCGTGAAACCATTAGCACGTTTCTACGCTCATCTTGCCGTAACGGCAGCCATTCTCACCGTGCCTTTTGCCCAAGCAAACGACCACGACTACACCACAACCAGCGGCAAATATCCATTGCCTGTTTCTGAACTTGCCAAGCCAAGTGATGTAAAAATCCAAGCAAAAAACTGTATTTTTGAAGCCAAATACCCAAGCCAATATCAAGGCTGGGCGGATACAGCGAAAAGTACTGAAATCGTATATGCAGACGAGGAAGATCCACGTTTAATCGTACTTTGGGGCGGCTACGGTTTTGCTAAAGAATACAACAAACCGCGCGGACACTTTTATACCGTAACGGACGTGCGCAACATTTTGCGTACAGGCGCACCAATGAAACCAACCGATGGTCCAATGCCGATGGCGTGCTGGACCTGTAAAGGACCAGACGTGCCACGTTTAATTGCCGAATGGGGCGAAAAAGATTTCTTCTCAGGCAAATGGGCAAAAGCAGGAAACCAAATTGTCAATTCCGTTGGCTGTGCAGACTGCCACGACACAAGCAGTAAAGATTTCGCCGAAGGCAAACCAGCCCTTCGCATTGCTCGTCCACACGTTTTGCGTGCCTTGGATGCTATCGGTCAAAACTTTAACGATTTAGACCGTAACGGTAAACGTGCTGCCATTTGTGCCAACTGCCACGTGGAATATTACTTCGATCCAAACGGCGTAAATAACGTGGTATTCCCGTGGTACAACGGCGTGAAAGTCGAAGAAATGGAAAAATTCTACGATGACATCAAGTTCAAAGACTGGACACATTCCCTTTCCAAAGCCCCAATGCTCAAAGCCCAGCACCCTGACTTTGAAATCTGGTCAATGGGTATGCACGGTAAAAACGGCATAACCTGTATTGATTGTCATATGCCAAAAGTGCAAGGTACTGACGGTAAAATTTACACTGATCATAATATCGGCAATCCGTTTGATAACTTCCAAAACACTTGCGCAAACTGCCACGATCAGTCCAAAGAGAAATTGCAAAGCATTGTGAAATCTCGCAAAGAGAACATTAAAGAAGTGATGGGCAATTTAGAAGATCAGCTCGTAAAAGCACACTTTGAGGCCAAAGCGGCATGGGACGCTGGTGCGACCCCAGAAGAAATGGAGCCAGCCTTAACCGCTATCCGTCACGCACAATGGCGTTGGGATTACTCAGCAGCCTCGCACGGTGGTCATATGCACGCCCCTGATGTGATCTTAAAAGTTCTCGGCACAGGGCTTGACCGTGTTGCAACCGCTCGTGCGGAATTAGCGAAAGTTCTAACCGTACACCACGTTCAAACCCCAGTACAAATTCCTGATATTTCGACTGCGCCAGCAGCGTGGGAAGCGATGGGGATCAACATTGAAAAACTGCGTGCTGACAAAGCAAAATTCCTTAAAGAAGTCGTGCCTGAATGGAACAAACAAGCCATTGAACAAGGCTTAATTGACCAAGCACCACCAGCCCATTAACCAAAACCTTATCCGCTCATGTGGGCGGATAAGACCTTGCTTTAAGGAATCCACTATGCAATTTGTTAAAATTTTTTCAAAAATTACGGCGTGGCTTATGGGGGCATTGTTTGTTAGTTCACTCGCCTACGCCACAACAACTGCCCCAGCACAGCCAAATGCTGCCAAGCCTTATGAACCCGTGCTTGAACACCAACGTAATCCGAATGAATATTGTGCAAAATGCCACAAATTCAGCGGTTCGCCTGACCAAAAAGGCGGCCAATGGCATTTGGGAAAATTCTTCGGTAAACACTTAACCGCAACCAATCCCAACAACGGCAAACCGATCACTTGCGTAAGCTGTCACGGCAATATTTCGCAAGATCACCGTCGTGGAGTGAAAGATGTAATGCGTTTCCAAAGCAACATTTTCACCAAAGAAAAACCAATGTTCACCGTAGAACAGCAAAATCAAGTGTGTTTTGCTTGTCATCAACCTGAAAAACTACGTGAAAAATTCTGGGTTCACGACGTGCATTCAATGAAATTGCCTTGTGCCTCCTGCCACGTGTTGCATCCAAAAGATGACCCAATGCAAGGCATCAATAAAAAAGAGCAAGTGAAATTGTGCGTAGATTGTCACGGTAAGCAGCAACGTGAACAGGCCAACATTAAGCATTTTGACAGCAACGCTGGGGGCAAAAATGACTGATTATTCCCGCCGTGCCTTTGTGGCGGGAATGGGGGCGTTGGCACTCGCCCCAACGTTCGCCACGGCGATGATCCAAAAAGAACGCAAAGCAAAAACCATTCGCTACGGTATGTTGCACGATGAAAAACGCTGTATCGGCTGCACCGCCTGTATGGACGCTTGCCGTGAAGTCAACCACGTTCCAGAAGGGGTTTCACGCTTGGAAATCATTCGTGAAGGACCCTTTGGCGAGTTTCCTGATGCAACCTACACCTTTTTCCGCCACTCTTGCCAGCATTGTACCAACGCTCCTTGCGTAATGGTTTGCCCAACGGGTGCATCGTACATTGATATTAAAAATGGCATTGTGGACGTGAAAAAAGATCTGTGCGTAGGCTGCCAATATTGCATTGCCGTTTGCCCATACCGTGTGCGTTACATTAACCCTGTTACGCTCACAGCGGATAAATGCAATTTCTGCCGTGATACCAATTTGGCAAAAGGCAAATTACCTGCCTGCGTGGAGGCTTGCCCAACCAACGCCCTAACCTTCGGCGACTTAAACGATCCGCAAAGTGCGATTTCGTTAAAACTCAAAGCTACCACAACCTACCGCACCAAAGTGGCGCTAGGCACGAATCCGAACCTTTATCACGTTCCTGCAAACATTGGGGAGATTCACGAATGACAAGTCCGTTTCATTTTCCGTCCCTCGTGTGGGGCAAAGATATTGCCATTTACCTCTTTTTGCTCGGCATTTCCGCTGGTATGACGATGATGGTAATCCTGCTGGAAAACGCTGGATTAATAAAAGGAAAAATGGCACAAAGTAGTTTTGTAAAAGTTACGGCGTGGCTGGCTCCGCTCACCGTAATGGTGGGATTAACGCTATTGATTTTCCACTTAGCACGTCCGTGGACCTTTTGGTATTTAATGTTCAACTATTCCCATACATCCATAATGTCGATGGGGGTTGTGCTATTCCAAGTTTACTTTGCCTTTTTGCTGTTGTGGCTTGCGGTGATTTTCCAAAATCCACTACTAGCCTTGATTAAACACCGCTTTGCTTTCCTGTATGGGCTAAGTACCGCTGTTTTAAATTTAGCCAGTAAAATGCAAGGGTTTCTTCGTGGCGTGCTACTCGTGGTTAGTATTGCACTTGGGGCGTATACAGGCTTTTTACTTTCTGCGCTGATTAGCTACCCAATGCTCAATAACCCTGTGCTGCCAATTCTCTTTTTGGCATCGGGTATGTCATCAGGGATCGCAACCCTTGTAGCGGCAAGTATTTTCTTCGGTAAAGAAGATCCGCACAGCCCTGCTATCTTATGGTTTCACCGTGTGGAACGCTATGTGTTAATCATTGAACTATTCTTGCTGTTTGCCTTTTTCTTTGGCTTGTACTTGGGCGGCGGACAAAAAACGGTCGCATTTTACAATGCCGTTGGACAAGGTTTTTGGGCGTATGTGTTTTGGATCGGCGTAGTATTGCTCGGCATTGTAATGCCGTTGGCGATGAACACCTTAGCGAGTGATAACCTTAAACACAAAAAAGGGTTCATTTACCTAATGGCTGGGCTAACGTTGCTTGGCGTGCTGGCCTTGCGTTTCTTTATTTTATACGCTGGGCAAATGACCTTAACCTAAACTTTGAACACTGTTTATGCTCGCTGAATTTGGATTTATGAGTTTATTGGTCAGTTGCCTGCTTGCGTGGGCGCTGGCCATTCTTGCGTTTTTCGTTAAAAAGCAACCACAGGTTGATTTCGCCCCATTGGCTCGTGGCATTAGCGTAGCGTTATTCGCCAGCCTAACCTTAGCCTTTGCTCTTTTGATTGCCTTGTTCCTGCAAAACGATTTCTCTGTGACCTACGTTGCCAACCACGCCAATTCCCAGTTACCCATTTTTTATAAAATTGCGGCGAGCTGGGGCGGTGCGGAAGGTTCAATGTTGTTGCTGTTGTGGTTAATGGCTTTGTGGGCGTTAGTTTTCGCCTGTGCTAGCCAAAAACTACCATCGCCACTAACCACTTACACCCTTGCGGTAATGGGTGCTTTGCTTGGGCTGTTTAGCCTTTATTCAATACTTTACACCGACCCTTTTCAGCGCCTGTTCCCTGCGACCTTAGAAGGCGGCGATCTCAATCCAATGTTGCAAGATATTGGGCTTATTTTTCATCCCCCCCTGCTCTATTTGGGGTACAGCGGATTTGCCTTAACGTTCGCCTTAACGGTGGCTTTTCTCATTCAGGCTAGGTCGGAATATTTTGCGAAAATTCGTCAATATGCGTTGGCGGCTTGGGGCTTTCTCACGCTTGGCATTACGCTTGGGGCGTGGTGGGCGTACTATGAACTTGGCTGGGGCGGCTGGTGGTTTTGGGATCCTGCGGAAAACGCCTCCCTTATGCCGTGGCTGGTGGGAACAGCGTTAATTCATAGTGTTAGTGCCTATATGAAACAGCGTCCGCACAATGGCTGGGCGAGTTGGGTGGTGTTTTTAAGTTTAACCACTTTCGCATTGAGCGTCTTAGGCATTTTCATCGTGCGTTCAGGGGCGTTGACGTCCGTACATGCTTTTGCACGAGATGATCAACGTGGCACTTTACTATTGTTGCTCTTTTTGTTGGTTAGCCTGCCTGCGTTTGCGTTGTTTGCGTGGCGAGATGGCAAGCCTCAACCTTTTATGCGAAAAACCGCCCAACTGTACGCCCTGCTGGCTAACAATGCCCTGTTGAGCCTTGCGGCTTTCGTGGTATTTTTGGGCAGTTTTTATCCAATGCTGTACCAACAGCTTGGCTGGGGTTCTATTTCCGTTGGTGCGCCTTATTTCAACGGCTTTTTCCTGCCGTTGATCGTGCTAGTTTTGCTGGCAATGCTGGTGTTTTTTTATCCCAAAGTGCGGTTAAGTTTTATGCTAATTTCTGCCCTGCTTGCCCTTATTTTTACCAGCCTAATCCTATTTTTCTACGCCAATGCTCAATCACACTGGGCGTGGGCGTTTATTTTTTTATTCCTTAATTTATGGCTTGGTCTGCTGACTATCGGTTTAATCAGCCAAAAGAACTGGGCAATGAGCGTTGGGCATTTGGGGCTTTTTGCGGTGATTTTCGCTGCCACAATGAGTAGTTTTTTTAGCCAATCCATAGGCGTTGCCCTTTCCCCAACGGAAAGCACCACGCTCGCCAAACAGCAATTTACCTACAAGCAGTTTGATTACAGCATTGGAGCGAATTTTACGGCGGAGCTTGCACAATTTTCCGTGAAAAATTCCGACCTACGCCACGCTCAATTTTTGACCACAGAAAAACGCCACTATGACGTGCGCAATATCACGATGTCCGAAGTGGCCATCGGCACAGGCTTATGGGGCGATAATTACATTGTAATGGGCGACAAGCTTGGGCAAGGACGTTACACTTTCCGCCTGCAATATAAACCTTTTATGCTATGGCTTTGGGTGGGAGCATTGCTAATGGCCTGTGGCGCGTTCTTAGGCATTTTTTTGAGAAAAACAAATGAGTAAGTGGATCCGATTTTTACCTGTAATTTTTGTGTTATTTCTAGGGGCGATGGTGTTTGTGGGCTTAGGCGATGGCGTGGTGGAAAAAGATCAGCGAGCCGTGCCAAATTTTCAAGCAAAAAGTTTAACCCAGCCCAATGCCCTTATTCAAAAAGCTAATTTACCGCAAAAAGTGGTGCTAAATGCGTGGGGGAGCTGGTGTGCGACTTGCCGTCAAGAATGGCCATTTTTAATGAAAATCGCTACAAAAACTCCACTTTGGGGGCTAAATTCCCACGATCGTCCACAAGCCGCCCTGCAATTTTTACAGGAACAAGGCAACCCTTTTCAGCAGATCATTGCTGATCCTAATGGCAAGCTGGCGGAACGCTTTGGCGTGCAATCCGCCCCTGAAACCTTGCTGATTGAAAATGGGCATATTCGCCTGCGTTATCGTGGCAAACTGACGAAAAAGGTATGGCAAGACTATTTCCAGCCGCTGCTTAATTCGCCGAAGGAATAGCAATGAACCGTTTGATTTTTATTCTTTTTTTCTGCATTTATTCCAGCCTAAGCCTTGGGCAGATGGTGGATACTTTCCCATTCCACGATGAAACCACACGCCAGCGTGCGCAAGAACTCGCCAAAGTCCTGCGCTGTCCGCAATGTCAAAATCAAAATTTACTGGAATCCAACGCCGATGTGGCAGCTAAATTGCGCCACGATGTGTTTGTAATGGTCAATAATGGTGCCACTGATCAAGAAGTGATCGTGCAAATGCAACAGCGTTTTGGCGACTTTGTGCTGTACGATCCGCCCTTTACGGCGAGAACGTGGTGGCTGTGGGGCTTGCCTTTGGCAATGGTGGTGTTTTTACTGGGCTATGGTTGGTTTTATCATCGTGCCAAACCGCATAATTTTTCACCGGCACCAACGACTTACAACCTTTCCCTCAATAAACGCCTGCCCGCATATTGGCTTTGGGCGGTTATTTTCGCTTGTATTTTGCTCGCAAGTAGCCTGTATTTTATGTCGCCACGCTTTCAAAAAGCGACTATTGGTCAAGCACAAACACAGGCGAAAAAGAATGAAATTGCTCGCAACAGTGCAACACAAAATCAGCAAAAATACATTGAATTGCTCCAAGATGAGCTACGACAAAACCGCAACGATGCCGCTAAATGGATCGCCTTAGGGCAAGCTTATATGGCAGCAGATGCCTTTGACAACGCCCTGACTGCCTACAGCTACGCCGAACGCCTTACAGGTTCAACCCCTACGCTGTTGGGCTTAGCGGCAACAGCAAGCTACTACTTACATCACGAGCAAAATAATCCGCAAACAGACAAACTATTACAGGCTGCCTTAGCCAAAGATCCAAACGAAATCAACAGTTTATCTTTGCTCGCCCATATTGCTTTCACCCAAAAAGACTATACCCATGCCATCCACTTATGGCAGAAAATTTTAGATACAGATAACGAGATCATCGACCGCCGCCAAGTTATCAACCGTATAAAAGTCGCTCAATTTTTAATGGGAAAACACAAAAGCTAGGTCGGAATATTTTTGAAAATTTTGAAAGCTATTTTAGTTTTTGGAATTTAGTTTTAGGGAAGCAGAAAAGGGCGAGGGCGTTCCAGCTTATCTCGGCACATAAGACATTCGATTTTGGCTGCTTTCTTCCGAACCTGACCAGGTAAACCAAAGCTCATTGCGAGAGACCGAAACGCCCTCATTGAGATGAGTTGCCAACGGCAAACTCAATGGGAAGGATTATCTTATACCCCTTGTAAAAATGCAATCACTTACAAACAATCCGCCCTAAAAAATTAATCAACCGTTTAAAATGCACGCATTCATTGATGCAATCATTAGAATTTATCTTTCAACTCGCGCAAAGCTTTAAATTCTTCTACGGTTTTCGCACGCAAGAATGGGTTAATTTCTAACTCAACAGCTAGTGTGCTTGGTAAGATTGGTTCGCCTTGTTGAAGAAGATATTTGGCAATGCCAGCGTTAGCCTCGATGGCCTCTTTCTCTGTTTGAGTTTTTGCCACTTGGCTAGCAAAATTTAAATTGGCTAATGTGTATTCGTGAGCGGCACATACTTTTGTTTCTGGCGGTAAGGCTTTGATTTTCTGTAGGCTATTAAACATTGCTTGATAATCCCCTGTGAATACTCGTCCACAGCCGCCGCCAAATAGCGTATCCCCACAAAACAGCACGTTATCGACGTAGTAGCTAACTGACCCTGCGGTATGACCTGGGGTACCAATCACTTGCACATTGTAAGCTTCTAACTGTAATGTTTCGCCTGCCTCAACCACATGCACTGGCACAGGCAGCACATCGGCACATTCTTGTGGCCCATAAATTGGCACGAGCGGACAAGCCTCGTGGAATGCGGCAACACCTGCGATGTGATCTTTATGAGCGTGGGTAAGCAATACCGCCACAATGTACGTAATAGTCGGTGAAATTTCCAAAGCATCTCTCAATAATGTAAATTCACTGATGTCGACTAATAACGCACCTAAGCCATCACGTTGATAGCCCCAAATGTAGTTATCTTTTAATGCAGTTAAAGCGTAAAGTTCAATGTTTTCCATAGTTAGCCCTTTTTCGTCTTATAAATTACCAATCACACGAAACGCCGTTTAATGTAGTTGCGTGCCGTGCAGAACTTCCCTATTATGCAAAACTTTTTCCACGCTTTAAACCATTAAATAGAAAATTATGTCTACATTTATTTTGGGCAAGGATGCCGCCCTAGAAAATAGCATCGAACACTTCCAGCAAACCCTTGCCAATCTTGGCTTTCATATCGAAGAAGTTTCTTGGCTGAACCCCGTACCACACGTTTGGTCCGTGCATATTCGTGATAAAGATTGCCCACAATGCTTTTCCAACGGTAAAGGGGCGAGCCAAAAAGCAGCCCTTGCCTCTGCGTTGGGTGAATTTTGTGAACGCCTCGCCACGAATTACTATTTTGCCGATTACTATTTAGGCAAAAACTGGCACGCAAAACACGGCTTTGTGCATTATCCGCAAGAAAAATGGCTGCCATTAAGCGAAAACATCGCACAAAATGCAGAATTTTTATCCCCTGAACTCAAAAAACACTACGATCCAAACAACGAAATCGCCGTTGATACGCTATTGGATTTACAATCTGCCAACGAAAATTCCGGCGTTGCTCTTTTGCCATTCGTGCGTGAAACGGATCAAGCCACGGTTTATATTCCGCAAAGCATTATTCACAATCTTTATGTGTCCAACGGCTTATCTGCGGGCAATACGTTTAGCGAGGCCAAAGTACAAGGGCTTTCCGAAGTGTTTGAACGCTTTGTAAAAAATAAAATTATCCGTGAAAGCATTAGTTTGCCAGAAATTCCAGCAGAGGTTATCGCCCAGTACCCAACCATCGCTACCAGCATTGCTAAATTAGAAGAGGCAGGGTTCCCAATTTTCCCTTATGATGCTTCGCTTGGCGGCGCTTATCCTGTGATTTGCGTGGTGTTATTCAACCCAACCAATGGCACCTGCTTTGCCTCATTCGGTGCTCATCCTAATTTTGAAGTGGCCTTTGAACGCACGGTTACCGAATTGTTACAAGGTCGCAGTTTAAAAGATTTAGACGTGTTCACGCCGCCATCTTTTGATAATGATGCCGTAGCCGAATGGACAAATTTAGAAACCCACTTCATTGATTCCAGCGGTTTAATTTCTTGGGATTTGTTCAAAAAAACGCCTGACTATCCTTTCGTGCATTGGAACTTTTCCGCCCCAACCACACAGGAAGAATTACGCAATCTCGTTGACTTAATTCACGCTCAAGGCTGCGAAGTGTACAGTATGGAATACCGCCATATCGGTGTGCCAGCAGTGCGTTTGCTCGTGCCAGGAATGTCTGAAATTTACCCTGTGGAAGATTTACTTTACGCTCAAAATGACGTTGCCAACAAATGGCGTGAAACCTTGTTCAACCTAGGTCAAGCCAGCGCAGAAGATCTCAGCGCAATGCTGGAAGATTTTGATGAATACGGCCTTGATGACGCAATGCGTTTACGTGAATTTTTAGGGATCTTGCCTGAAAAAACCAGTGCGTGGTTTGACTTGCGTTTGGGCGAATTAAAAGCCTTAGTCAACCTTGCCTTAGGCGATTTAGAAAACGCACAACTTTGGTTGGAATGGACGTGGGATATGAACGCACACAATATGCAGCCACAAAAACGCAGCCAATACCGTGCCTTAATGGCCTGCCTTGAACTAGCACTTGATGAAAGCCGTGATCGCAGTGAATACCAAACGGCATTTGAAAAAATGTACGGCAAGCCAGCACTGGATCAAGCTTGGGCGATCATTGATGGCGACTGCGATCCTTTCGGTCATTTAGAACAAATTGACGAGGATTTAACCGCTCTCGCCCCACATCAAAAATTATTAGCTGCCTACGAAAAAGCCCATAAAGCCAAATTAAACGCCCTTTAAAGAGGCTTTAAACGCGGTTTAAATAAAACGAAGGCCGGAATTTCCGTCAAAATTTTGACAAATATTCCGGCCTAGACTATTTAGCCTAAAAGATAGAAATAGAAAACACGCCAAAATAGTAATCTATCTTGGAGTGTTTAGTGCGTTTAAAGATAGGTCTGCTGAATAAACTTTTGCTCTAATCCGTCGCTCGGCGTTCGATAAAAAAGACTAATAGCAGGGCTTGATCGCCCAAGCCATAGCGAAATGCATGGTAAGATTTTCCGTTTTGATGACCCATTTTGGACGACCTTTTATCCGCCCAACGATTTTAATTGCCGTTGCACCGTACGTTCATTTAGCGAGCAAGATTTACAACGTCGTGGCTTAAAAGCAACCCCAAGCGATAAGTAACTGGGAATTCTTAATTTGAGTAGTTGGTAACAACTACTTTTATTTGAATGCTATGCAATTCTTTCTATTGCTCGCAATAATACGCCCATCATTTATTCAGAGCTTATATGTATAATTTGCCAAATAAAAAATGGCTAGCAAATTATGCTAGCCATTTTGTTTGGTGCTTAAGTTAAGTAAAATCTAATTATTCTACAATATAATCAACTGTTACACGTCTGTTACGTTCACTAAAGTTGTAAGTACAAGCCTTAATACACAAGTAGCAACAAAAGAAACAGTAGATTTAGTTAAATTCATTTAACCCTCACATTCATTACCAAGAATAACCAATGCTAGCACCATAGTTTACATCTGATTCATTATTAACGGAAACACCAAGTTTAAATAGGTATTTGCCATTGTCTGAAGTTCGACTGTAACCCATAGCAACAGCGGTTGCATTTCTATAACCACCAATAGCTGTGCTAACGTTAGATTGCCCTGCACTAGTAGGTGTTTGAAGTAGACTCATAGCTGTTGCACCTGCAATACCAGCCTTAAGTTTATCATTCATCTTGTTAACATCATATGCTAAACGACTAACTTTGTTATCAAGACCATCAATGCGTTTATTAACTTGATCAACTGCAACACTTGTTGATTTTTTAAGAGCAACAGTGTTCTTATCAATTTGGATAGCTAAACTTCGTAAGTTGGAATTTAAATCTTTATTTAAATCTAAAAGATTACCACCGCCATCGCTATTGGGTATGATTGTCGCTGTACCTGAATTTTTACCGAAATCCGCCTTAGTTAAGCCTTTACCTTGCTTTTGATATTGTACTTCTGCTACATGTTCTGGTTTTCCATAGTCAATTTTACCCGTTTCTGCAAAAGCAACTCCACTTCCTGCAATAGCAAGCACACATGCAATAATATTCTTTGTTTTCGATTTCGTTTTTCCCTTGGCAAGTTCACCAACCACGGTGTACGTGCCGAGAGCTACATTATAAACAACCTTATAGATATGATTCATAGAGCATAATCCTTCTTAACATGCGCTTGTGTTTACAAGCGACACGATTGATAAAATGAGACTCCAAGTAGACTTGGAGAATCGGTGACCATCATAGTTTACCCCCCCGCCTCAAAAGTAAACTATTATTGCGATAGATGAATACTATCAATGAGGTTTTCTTTGGCAAAAATCTAACCGCTCTAGCCACAGAACATCCTGATTGGCAGGATACACTAAACTTAGAGCGGAAATATTCCAGCGTTACTTTTTAGCACGACACTTTCTAATGATAGCAACTTCTAGGATAACAATGCTTGGCTCTGAGACTGCCAAGCACGCTTAAATTGACAGATTATTTATTTTTACAAGGATTTAATTATGACCCATGCCCAAACTGAACTCAGCCAAAAACGCTGCGCCGCGACCGCTGCTGTGCATAATAAAATGATCAAAGCACAAGGTTTAGTCAGAACCCCACATGTTCAACTGCCCAGAAACTGCCAATAAACAGGGCACTATTGGTAAAGCGTTAGGCTTATCACGCCCTAAACGCTTAGCCTACCTTTGTGAAATGTACCGCAAAGCCACGCCGTAATTTTCGTAAAAATTCCAGCGTAGCTTTTATGGAAAGGCATTTACATAGTCCTACCTTTATTTGTATAAAACCAAGCATATAGCAATATGCAAAATATAATAATTTTATGCGGGTATTTGGGGAACTCGGTAGCGGAAAGCTTTTTAAAGTAAGGAAAAGAGAAAAGTTCAACTAAGCAGACCGACACCAGTAGAATACTGATGCCAGTCCATAACATTGTCGGCGTATAAAATGCTCGGTTACATTTTTTCTACCGTTTTAATGCCAAGTAAATCAAGCCCAGTTTTTAACGTTTCTTCGGTAAGTAGTGCTAGTTTTAAACGACTTAATTTTTGGCTTTTGCTTGGTGCGGTAAGAATTGGGCAGTTTTCGTAGAAACTGGAGAAAATACCTGCTAATTCATAGAGATACGCACATAGAATATGCGGAGTTCCCTCTTTCGCTACGATGCGAATGGCCTCTTCAAACTGTAAAAGTTTTAACGCTAAAGCACGTTCTTTGTCATCTTCTAAATGCAGTGGCGCATTTTTCACATCGTCTAAATTCACATTTGCTTTGGCAAAAATGGAGCGAATACGAGTGTAAGCGTACTGCATATAAGGTGCGGTATTGCCATCAAAGCTCAGCATATTATCCCAATCGAAAATATAATCTGTGGTGCGGTTTTTGCTTAAATCAGCGTATTTCACTGCGCCGATCCCTACTGCTTCAACCACTGCTGATTTTTCCGCTGGCGTTAATTCTGTAGATTTTTCGGAGATCAATTTATCTGCACGTTCAATCGCCTCATCTAAAAGATCGGACAATTTCACCGTACCTCCTGTACGAGTTTTAAACGGTTTGCCGTCTTTGCCTAACATCATTCCAAAGTTTTTATGCTCGAGCTGGAAACTGTCTGGCACATAGCCAGCTTTGCGAGTGATAAGCCACGCTTGTTGCATATGCTGGCTTTGACGAGTGTCGGAGAATACCAACGCACGGTCGGCATTTAGATTGTGACAACGGTACTTAGCGGCGGCTACGTCTGTGGTTGTGTATAAAAATCCACCGTCTTTTTTCTGTACGATAACGCCCATCGGATCGCCGTCTTTATTTTTAAATTCATCTAAATAAACCACAAACGCACCGTCATCTTCTACGGCTAGCCCTTGTTTTTTCAAATCTTCTACGATTTCAGGCAACATTGGATTGTACAAGCTTTCGCCCATTACATCTTTTTCGGTCAAGGTTACATTTAAACGATCGTAATTGCGTTGGTTCTGTTCCATTGTGATTTTGACCAATTTTTGCCACATTTCACGACAATACTCATCGCCACCTTGCAATTTCACCACATAACCACGTGCTTTTTCGGCAAATTGTGCATCTTCGTCATAATGTTTTTTCGCATCACGGTAGAAGGCTTCTAAGTCCGCTAGTTCCATTTCGCTGGCGTTTTCTTGTTCCATTTTTTCAAGGTACGCAATCAACATACCAAATTGCGTTCCCCAGTCGCCCACGTGGTTTGCACGAATAACATTATCGCCCAAAAATTCCAGCGTACGCACAACGGCGTCACCGATGATCGTAGAACGCAAATGCCCCACGTGCATTTCTTTCGCTACGTTTGGTGAAGAATAATCAATCACCACCGTTTGCGGTTCAAGTGGTTCAATTCCCAAGTGTGGTGTTTGCAGTGCGTGGTCAAGTAGCTTAGCAAGCCATTCTGGACGTAAGAATAAATTGATAAAACCAGGTCCCGCCACTTCTGCTTTTGCGATCATTTCGTCAGCATCTAACTGATGGATAACCGCTTGTGCAAATTCACGTGGATTTTTACCTAATTTTTTAGCTTCCGCCATACTGCCGTTTGCTTGATAATCACCAAATTGCGGTTTGTTGGATTGACGCACCATAGGATCGACATCTGCCAAAGCCCCCGCTTTTTGCATTGCCGCTTGAAGTTTTTGGGAAAGAATGGATTGAATAGTCATCTTGCACCTTTATAAATTTTTACAATAAAAAAACAATCGGCTATGATAGCCCCTTTTATTACAGGTTAAAAGTAACTGGTGTTAAAAATGCCACATTTATTTGCGGAAAATTCCAGCCTAGACACAATGCCCTTTCTAGACACAATGCCCTTTGCTCTCGAACAATTTGCGGATGAAATCAACGAGCTTGCTCAGTATTTACAGCTAAGTTTAGCCGATTTTGAGATTGATCATCTTTGCTTACGAGTCGCAAATGAAATGGATAGTAAAAATTGGCTGACAACATTCCTACACTACGGTAGACTCATCAGCCAAAACACTGTGAATGGTCGCCCTATTTATTTGATTGCTTTGACAAAATCTCTCAATTTTTTACAGCATTCTGTATCAATTATTGAGTTGCCAATGCCGAAAAAAGAAAGTGCTTGCACCACAGGTTGGGAACATATTGAAATCGTAATGCCTTTTCAGACAATCACTAACGGTTTCCAAGAAAGCATTGCACAATGGCAACAGCGTATTTTACAAACTTACGGCTGGGAAAATGATGAAAATCTTGCCATAAAATGCAGTCAACCAAGTGTTACTGGCGAACAACGAGCAAACCCAACCATTGCTTTGCGTTTTCGTAACGGCAACAATCGCAGCTGTATAAAAATTCACCCTTATTCTATTCAATCAATTATCGAGGATTAACTATGAAAAAATCAGTTATTGCAACAGCAGCGCTTGCTTGCCTGCTTGCCGCTTGTTCTTCTAAAGCACATAAAACCACTAAACCTACTGAACAAGACCACGTCACCAAAAGCGAAGTTTTATTCAGTAGTCTGCATAATAATACGCTAAAACTAACCTTAGCAGACAACCAATGTAATGGCTTAAAAAGCAATGTTGCAACTCGCACGATTCAAGTACCGTATAATTCAAATATTGTTGTTGGTGCTTGCGTGAAAGTGGTTACAGACAAAGATGATAAAGTTAAATCCATTACCAACATTTCTCGTTCAGAATCAAGTTCTGTAATGTCACGTACAGGACACTACTAAAATTTGCGTTACCACGTTGCATTTCTATTTATGCGTGGTAGAATCCGCAATTCCTGTCGTCGCTGAGTTAGGGATCGGCGAACGATGTACCATCAACTATCTTAACTAAGGATAAAAAATGTCTCTAAGTACAGAAAAAAAAGCACAAATCGTTGCTGAATTTGGTCGTGATGCCAAAGATACTGGTTCTTCAGAAGTGCAAATCGCACTTTTAACTGCGCAAATTAACCACCTTCAAGGTCACTTTGCCACTCACAAAAAAGACCATCATGGTCGTCGTGGTTTACTTCGTATGGTTTCTCGTCGTCGTAAATTATTAGACTACTTAAAACGTACTGATGTTCAACGTTACTTAAACATCATCGCTCGTCTTGGTTTACGTCGCTAATTCAAAACAGCATTCAAAAGGCTTCCACTTGGAAGCCTTTTTTCTTTAATGAAAAACTCCACAACCTAAAAGCGTAGGCCGGAATATTTTTTAAAATTTTATGCGTTGAATGCTTGGATTTCAGAAGGTTATATGCTGAAATTCAAGCTTTCTTTTTTCAATGAGTCGTCTATGTCAACTTCACTTGTCGCTGCAAATAACCTTTTCCAGCAATTTTCCCGTCAATTACAACGCCAATTTCCACAGGGGGCTGCCTTTTTATTGGGGCTAAGTGGCGGTTTAGATTCCGTAGCGTTGCTGGATTTATTGGTGAAATTACGCACTCATCATCCACAATTTCGTTTACGTGCAATGTACATTCATCACGGTTTAAGCCCCAATGCAGATGCGTGGCAAGCTCATTGCAAAACGCTTTGCCATCGCTTAAATGTTGAATTTTTAACCGAAGAAGTTCAAATCACAGGGGGAAATGGCATCGAGGGGAATGCACGCCAAGCCCGCTACGCCGCTTTATGTCAAGCATTGCAAAACGATGAAATTTTGCTCACTGCTCATCATCAAACAGATCAAGTCGAAACGTTTTTCTTAAATTTAAAACGGGGTACGGGGGTGCAAGGTTTGGCTGGAATGGCGTTGCTTAGTCAAAAATCTACGCCGGAATTTTCCCTTGAAAAATCGCAAACCATTACTCACTACCGCCCCCTACTGCCCTTTTCTCGCACGCAATTAACGGACTATGCCACTTTGCGTGGGTTGCGTTGGATTGACGATGAAAGCAATAGCGACACCAAATTTGACCGCAATTTTTTACGCCAAAATGTGCTACCGCTACTGCGCACTCGCTGGCATCAAATTGATAATACAGTGGCACGAGCCGCCGAGCTGTGTGCCGAGCAACAATGCTTAATAAATGAACTTCTCGCCGAAAAATTCCAACAACGTTTTTGTAACGACACACAAACCTTTGATTTAAATGAATTTTATCTATTAAGTGCACCGCTACAAAACGCCCTGTTGCGCCAATGGCTACAACAAGTGGCTCATTTTTGCCCAAGTCAAAAACAGTTGCACTGTTTAAAAAATCAGCTCACCGCTCACAATACCAAACCGAATGCCTGTTACCACATTGGCAACAAGGCTTTGCGCCGTTATGGTGATCGCCTTTACTACACGCCGATTTTCACGCCTTTTCATTGGGTGAAAACCCATTTAAAACCGAATGAAATCCTACGCTTACCGCAAGACATTGGCTCGCTTATTTGGCAAGAAAATACCCTTGAATGGCATTCCAATGATAAAGTTCAGCACTTTTCCTTGCCGTACAGCAACGCCAAGATAGAAGTGGGATTCGCCCAGCAAAAAACACCACTCCCAGCGATAAAACTCCCGCAAGGGCATCACGAAAGTTTTAAAAAACTTTGCCAAAATGCACAAATTCCTAGCTGGCAACGCTCTCGCATTCCGCTGATTTTTCAAAATGATCAGCTCATAATGGCACTTGGCGTATTTAACGTTGTGCAAGATTAACCCAAAAGACCGCCGGAATATTCGTCAAAATTTTGTTGAAAATTCCGGCCTAGCGTTTATTCGCTAGATTTTTTACCGCTTGCTTATAGGTTTTCTGTTTGTTTTTGGGTAAAATGACCGCCTTTATTTGAACGCTCAATTTACTACTGAGGAATTTATGGCGACATATAGCACTACTGATTTCAAACCTGGTTTGAAATTTATGCAAGACGGTGAACCTTGCGTTATCGTTGAAAACGAATTTGTGAAACCAGGTAAAGGTCAAGCCTTTACTCGTACACGTATTCGTAAACTCATTTCTGGCAAAGTTTTAGACGTAAACTTCAAATCAGGTTCTACTGTTGAAGCAGCAGACGTAATGGATTCAGACTATACTTACTCTTATAAAGATGAAGATTTCTGGTACTTTATGCACCCTGAAACTTTCGAGCAAATCTCAGCAGATGCCAAAGCCGTTGGTGATGCTGAAAAATGGTTGCTCGACCAAGCAGAGTGTATTTTAACCCTTTGGAACGGCACACCAATTACCGTGACCCCACCAAACTTCGTAGAATTAGAAGTGGTTGACACTGATCCTGGTCTTAAAGGTGATACCGCAGGTACTGGTGGTAAGCCAGCAACATTAAGCACTGGCGCAGTGGTTCGTGTACCATTATTCATTCAAATCGGCGAGATTATCAAAGTAGATACTCGTTCTGGTGAATATGTTTCACGTGTAAAATAATTTAAAAAGTCAGCCTTTTGAAGGCTGACTTTTTTTCTACTTGTTCTCCCCCTCCCCATCAAAAAAAACTAGGAGTTCATTATGCAATTTAATTTCAAATATTCCCGCCTAGGCTTATTAGTCGCTACCGCTACACTTGCAGGTGGCACAGCTACCGCAAGTCAAGATGCCGCCAGTCAAAGTAAAACCGTTGAGTTGACAATTTTGCACACCAACGACAACCACGGCCACTTCTGGCGTAATAAACACGGCGAATACGGAATGTCTGCACGTAAAACTATCATTGATGGCGTGCGCAAAGAAGTAGCCGCCAAAAAAGGTCATACCTTGCTATTCTCAGGCGGCGACATTAACACTGGCGTGCCAGAATCCGATATGCAAGATGCCAAACCTGACTTTGTGGGTATGAACGTTATCGGTTATGACGCAATGGCGGTAGGCAACCACGAGTTTGATAAATCCCCAGAAGTGTTAATGAAACAAGCAAGCTGGGCGAAATTCCCATTCTTAGCTGCCAACATCTACAATAAAAAAACAGGCAAACGCCTATTTAAACCGTTCAAAATTTACAATGAAGGCGGTGTAAAAATTGCGGTCATCGGCTTAACCACAGAAGATACAGCGAAAATTGGTAACCCTGAATACATTGGGCATTTAGAGTTCCGCAACCCTGTTAAAGAACTAAAAACCTTAATTCCTGAAATTAAAAAGGAATACCATCCTGATTTAATTTTCGCCATCACCCATATGGGACATTACCAAGACGGTAAATTTGGTATTAACGCACCTGGCGATGTAACGCTCGCCCGTTCATTACCAAAAGGCAGCCTAAATATGATTATCGGCGGCCACTCCCAAAACCCTGTTTGTATGGACGAAACCTTAAAAGACTATGATAAAAACTTCAAACCAGGTGCAGCCTGCCGACCAGACCAACAAAACGGTACGTGGATTGTTCAAGCATACGAATGGGGCAAATACGTAGGACGTGCAGACTTCAAATATCAAGACGGCAAACTCGTGCTAGACAGCTATAAACTCATTCCTGTGAACTTAACACAAAATGTGGTTAAGAAAACACCACAAGGTGAGGTAAAAGTACGTGAATTTGTGGGCGAGAAAGTGGTTGAAGATCCAAAACTTCTCAACATTCTTAAACCATATCAAGCGATTGGTGAAAAAGCCCTACAAGCGAAAGTAGGTGAAGTAAACGGCTTGCTTGAAGGTTCACGTAACATCGTTCGTTTCCAACAAACCAATCTCGGTAATTTACTCGCCTATGCACAAGCGGCGAAAGTCAACGCTGACTTCGGTATTATGAACTCAGGCGGCGTACGTGATTCCATTGAATCTGGCATTATCACCTACAAAGATATTCTCAAAGTTCAACCGTTCGCAAACACCGTTGCTAAAGTATCAATGAAAGGGTCTGCATTGATTAAATACCTAGACGTAGTCGCCAATAAATCCGTAGACTCTGGTGCTTATCCACAATTCTGGGGTATTTCAATGGTCGTGAGAAAAGACGGCGTACACAATGTGAAAATTCAAGGAGAACCTATCAATCCAAACAAAGTGTATACCTTCAGTATTCCAAAATTTAACGCTGTCGGCGGTGACGGCTATCCTAAACTCACAGATTTCATCGATACAGGCTTTGTCGATGCTGATGTCTTAAAACAATTCATCAACACACACAGCCCATTAAATATCAAAGATTACGACCCGAAAAACCAAGTAATTTTTGACAATAAATAATAGCCTATAAAAATAAAAAGGATTAGGTCAATGCCTAATCCTTTTTTATTATTATTTTAAAAACTCCAATGGAATTTGTGAGAGATCAATATGATTAATTGTTTCTTTGTAACGAATAATCATCGTTGGTGCAATATTATTTGGATGCCAATGAACAAAGTTTTCATCATCTTCACTATAAAAAGCAATGAGTGGTTTATGTAAACCGCTAGTAATATGTACAATCGAGGTATCTGGCGATATGACCATTGCAGCCTCATTAATAATTGCCATTGAGTGATCAATCTTTGTCGTTTTTTCAAATAAATATAAACGAGATGATTTAATATCTCTTAGCCAGTTTATAAGCTTTTCAGTTACTGCGGGAAAGGTAAGTACAACAATGTTTTTATCTGTATTTTCAATAAGGTAACATAACAACGCTTTTGCTTTCTGCTCATTAAAACAACGTTTAGCACCTGCGCCAAATAAATTGACCGCAATATAATTTTTTAAATTATTACGATCTAGATATTCTGTAATTTCATTCTGTGATGATGAGTTAATTGCCATTTCATATCTGGTATTTACGTTTGGAATCCCTACCCTTTCTAATGCTTTTTTATAAATACTTGAAAAATGTAGGTCGGAATTTTCAATATTTTTATTGAATATTTTATAACTACTTTTACAATATCCAACATTATTCTTTGCACCAATTAAACGAATAAAAAGCAATTCTCTATTTCTTAATAAGAAGGTAGGGTCAATTAAAGCATCAAACTGATATTTTCTTAATTTCAATCCTAAGAAAATGCGACTCAATATACTCCGTCTTTTCACAAGAAAAATTTTGTCAATCAATGGATTGTTTTTAAACAAAAACTGATTTTTCTGTGTGCATACAACTCCAATAAAAGCATTAGGGTTGTTTTTTTTTATTTCACGGAAAACAAAAGAAGAGACAATAGCATCGCCAATTTTTCCATCTTGTCGCAAAAAGAGAAAAGTATTTAAGTGTTTAGTCTGAGAAGCGCTTATTTGACGTGGTTTAGCGTCAAGTAAGGCTTTCCCAAATTTTAGGCGATAAGTATGCAAAATATGTTTAATCTTCATCGTAACGTGAGCCTTGTGATTCAATTTCGGACTGGGCGAATGGAGAGCTGAAAGAACAAGGTGGTTCAATCCCCCAACACTTTGTTCCCCATTTCTGTGGAAAACCTGTTAATGCATCAGAAGGCATACGAATAGGATAGGCATTAGCTAGTAATTTTTTACAGCCTGATTGAGTAATCATATATGCTGGTGTTCCCCAAATACCACGTAAGCTATTTTTTGATGGTGTTAGATAGCGTTGTAATCGATAACGTTCTGGTAAACTACGCCACCAAGGGGTTACTTTAGCCTTACCGTGATCTAAAAAAAGAATATCCGCCGAAGGTGGTAATTTACGCAAAGCAGTTTCGACAATAGGTATAAAACGTAAAGAAACCACCGCATCATCTTCCAAAATAATCGCTTGCGGAATATTTTCACGCACAATTTTTTCATAAACGCCAATATGGCTCATCGCACAGCCTATTTCTCCAAGCGTTAATTTTTTCTTACTTTTTAATTCTTTTACATAGTAATCATAATCAACTTTTTCTAAAATTTCTTGAGGTAATGTTTTACCATACACTGCATCAAAAAACTCAAATTTAATGCCCATTGCATTTAATCGATCCGCAATAAAGGCACGACGTGGAGAGTCAACAAGACTAATCACAAAAACAGGAGGGAAGGTTTGATCCGACATAATAAATACTCGCATTAATAAGAAAGTGTGAATTATACCAAAGTTTCATCAAAATTCTTCCAAAAATTTCAGCCTGCCCTTTGTACCGAACGGAGAAAAAATTTTTTATAGAAATGCTTGATTTTTATTTTTTTATCATTAGAATGCCGCCCAATTTTGTGTCGAGGAAATGTTATGAAATATAAATTAAGCCGATTAAAGCCATTAGCACCATTGGAACCACAATGTGTGTTTTTATTTTCATTCTTTTTATTGATACAAAATTTTATGAAACATCTCTTTCGAGATGTTTTTTTTTGTCTAAAATTTAACAATCTAGTGTATGAGGAAAACTATGGCACACTTAACAAAAACATTTAAAGATGGGGTTTACGCAGCAGATTTAATTAACAGCGAGGCATACAGTAAAACTGTCGCCAAATTGCGTAATTTTTTTGTTAGCAAGGGGTTTATTGAAGTGCCAACCAATTCTCGTTTATCCATTCTCGCGGCTTGCGAAGATCCAAAAACGGTGAGTACTTTTCAGTTTGAAAACCAAATTTGGCCACTGCCGCAAACAGGGCAAATGTGGCTTGAATATGAATTGCTCAGTAAGCCTGATGCAGCGGGTTACTTCTGCCTTTCTACGTCGTATCGTGCTGAACCGAACCCAATTCCAGGCCGTCATCGCACCATTTTCCCAATGTTTGAATTTGAAACGCACGGTAATCTTCAAGATCTGGCAGCTTTGGAAAAAGCATTGATTGTGGATTTAGGTTTGGTCAAAAATGCCACAGACATTCCAGCATTGGATTACGCCACAACAGCGGCCAAATACGGTGTAAAAGAAATTGAGTTTGAACAAGAAAAACAAATTTTTGCCGACTATGGCAATGCAGCGTTGTTGTGCGACTTCCCTGTGTATACTTCACCTTTTTGGAATATGCGTTTACACGATGACCAAAAGAGTAGCAAAAAAATCGATGCGATTATTTGCGGACAGGAAACCATCGGCTCAGCGGAGCGTGCGATTAATGTTGATGAAATGTGGCACTCATTCCATACCGTGTCCAACGGCGAATACGCACAACTGCTTTTCGATAAATTCGGCAAAGATCGTGTGTTAAAAGAATTAGAGGACTATTTAAGCTTCAACTTCTTTGAACGCTGTGGTGGCGGCATTGGTGTAACTCGTCTAATGAGTGCATTAGATATGAATGGACTTCTCTAATTATGCAGCTAATTCTCTCGCTTGATACGACAAACCCAGCGAAAGCAGCAACCGTGATGCAGGAAACTGCATCACTGGTTTCACACGTGAAAATTGGGCATATTCCAATGGCAATGGGAAGTGAAACGCTCTCTCGCCTTTTACAGCAATCCGCCGTGTTTATTGATTTCAAGTTACACGATATCCCAACGACAATGGCACGTGCAGTGGCGAATTACCACCAGCTTTTTCCTAATCTTTCCCTTTTTACTCTGTGGGGAACAGTGAGCGATAACGCCCTTAAAGCAGTTGTTGCTGAAAGCGAAAAAGCAATGCCCTTATCCGTGATTTCTCTTACTAGTGATACACCTAATGAATCGACATTTTTAATGCAAGTTGAACGTAATTTACGCTGTGGTATTCGTGGGTTTATCACGCCCCCTGCAATGATCGCCCCAATGCGACAACAGTTTGGCAAAGATGTAACTTTGCTTAGTCCTGGTATTCGCTATGAGCAGGCAAACGATCACCAAAAGCCCTTCACACCTAAACAAGCCAAGCTAGCTGGGGCAGATTACATTATTGTGGGACGACCAATTTTGAATGCCATAAACCCTAAACAACAATGTCAACAATTCTTCAATGATTGTAAGGATGAACAATGATTTCTCTTTTTATGCAAAAACGTTTTCAAATGCACTCTGGCGGATTTTCCGACTTCAAACTTGAATGTGATGCCCTAACTACGCAAGACTGGGAAACCTTAGCTTTTTTAGTTTCTCGTGTGTACACCTTTGGCGGCGTACACGGTATTCCAAGTGGCGCAGTACCGTTTCAAAACGCCTTAGAAAAATACATTACGCCGGAATCTCGCTGCTTTTTATTGGTGGATGATGTGTTCACCACTGGCGGGTCAATGTTAGAAGCAAAAAACTCCTTAGAAGAAACTATCAAAGCACAAGGCTTTGAACAAATTCAAGGGCTTGTGGTGTTCTCTCGTGGTGAGTTATTTGACTGGGTTGATAGCATTTTCCATCTAGCCCCTCGTTTTTGGCAAAATGATTAGCACATAAAACAACAAAAAGGGGAAACGCCTATGTTTCCCCTTTATTTATGTCCATTAGTGGCTTATTGTTTACTAGACAAGCCTTTTTGTAATTGACGAATCAGCCCCATTCCCTCGAAAATCCAGCCTGTATACACTTGAATTAAATCCGCTCCCAACTGCATTTTTTGTTGTGCCGTAGGCAAGCTATCAATGCCACCCAACCCCACAAGAGAAAATTCCCCTTGTGTCTGCTGTGCTAAATATGCCAGCACTTGATTGCTTTTTTCATACAATGGCTTTCCGCTAATACCACCACTTTCGCCCTGTTCATACGCCAGCAACCGATGATCTGTACTGGTATTCGTGGCAATAATTCCAGCGAGTTGATAATGTTTCACCAGTTTCACGATCACATCAAGATTTTCCAAAGAAGAATCAGGCGATACTTTCAGCAAAATAGGACGCATCGGTAGACCGTTTTTGCCGTTGATTTTTGCTAATTCGTCAAGTAACGGAATTAAAAAATTAGGATCTTGTAGCCCCATTTTTCCTACGTTCGGACAACTTAAATTCAAGGTGAAATAATCCACAAACGGACAAAGTTTATTGAAACATTCAATAAAATCTATTCGTGCATTTTCGCCGTGAGAATTGGTATTTTTGCCGATGTTAGCCCCAAGAATAATACTTTTAGGACGATTGCGTAACCGCTTTACTACCATATCCACCCCCTGATTATTCAACCCCATTCGATTAATCACAGCCCCCGCAGACGGACGGCGAAACAGACGAGGTTTAGAGTTGCCTGCTTGTGGGCGTGGCGTGATCGTACCAATCTCTACAAAGCCAAACCCTAATGAAGCTAAGGCCGGAATAATTTCACCATTTTTGTCAAACCCTGCCGCCAGCCCTATGGGATTGCGAAAGCTTAGCCCAAATTGCTGGATCGGCTGGCTGTTTTTCAGGCAAAAAAAATGTCGCAATAGCGACAAGGAAAAAGGGATTTTTTGAATGGTTTTTAATGTGGTGATCGCCAAATGATGTGCGGTTTCAGGGGAAAAAGAAAATAAAACAGGACGAATAACACGTTTATACATAATGACCTCAATAACATTCCGCAAGATTATAAAGCTAATTCCCACATTTGCCAACGAAAACCCACAAACATCGCCGCCCTGTTGGCGGTAGGTTTTCCGTTGGGGGTCTGCTATAATCGCCGAAATTTTTTCTCTCGGTTTAAGGAATACAATGAGAACCCTATTTGCAACCACCTCACGTGGCTTTGAAGAACTATTAAAACAAGAACTCACCCAGTTCGGCGCTCAATCCTGCCAAGTGGCACAAGGGGGCGTTCATTATGAGGCTGACGATGCGGTAATGTACCGCACCTTATTATGGTCGCGCCTTGCCTCTCGCATTTTACTTCCTGTGACCAAAGGCAAAATTTTTAGCGAAATGGATTTATATGCCCTCGTGGTCGCACAGCCGTGGCAAAATTATTTTGACGACAGATGCACGATTTTCGTGGATTTTAACGGTACAAACCAAGAAATTCGCCACACGCAATATGGTGCAATGAGAGTAAAAGATGGCATTGTAGATTACTTTGAACGCAACGGCTTAAACCGTCCGCAAGTGGACAAAGATAATCCTGATATTCGCCTGCACGCCTATTTAAACCGTGATGAAGTAATTCTTTCCCTTGACCTTAGCGGCGAGGCGTTACATTTACGTGGCTACCGTACTGGCACTGGGCAAGCGCCATTGCGTGAAACCTTAGCCGCCGCCATTGTGTTGCGCTCTGGCTGGGGCAAAGCAACGCCATTAGTCGACCCAATGTGTGGTTCTGGCACACTTCTTATTGAAGGGGCGCAAATGGCAGCCAACATTGCACCGAACCTCGCACGCCAGCACTGGGGTTTTCAGCACTGGAAAGACTATAACCACGCCCTTTGGACAGCAGAAAAACAAGCGGCGGAATCGCAAATTCAAGCCGTGCCAGCCCACTTCTACGGAATGGATTTAGACGGTAGCGTTCTAGCCAAAGCGAAAGAAAACGCCAAGCAAGCAGGCGTTAGCGAGTTCATTCATTGGCAACGCCAAGACATCGCTAACTTAACCAACCCTGTGCAAGATCAAAAAGGCACCGTCATTTGTAACCCGCCATACGGCGAACGCTTAGGCACCACACCCGCATTGATTGCCCTTTATTCCGTGTTCGGTCAACGTTTAAAAGCCCAATTCTCAGGCTGGAATATTTCCATTTTTAGTAGCGAAACCGCCTTGCTGGATTGCTTACGTTTACGTGCAAAACGCCAATTCAAAGCGAAAAATGGCCCCTTAGATTGCGTACAAAAAAATTACCATATCGGCGAACATCACACGCAAGCTGACGATACTTTATTGGCGAACGCCGACAAAAACGCCCTTGCCGCCCCTGATTTCGCCAACCGTTTACAAAAAAACCGTAAAAAAATTGAAAAATGGGCGCAAAAAGAAGGCATTACCGCTTACCGTTTATACGATGCAGACTTGCCTGAATACAATTTAGCCGTAGACGTTTACGATGATCACGTGGTAGTGCAAGAATACGCTGCACCGAAAAATGTAGACACAACCAAAGCGCGCCAACGCTTACTGGATGCGGTGAACGCTGTGCTTAACGTGCTTGACGTTGACACCAACAAACTCATTTTAAAAGTTCGCCAAAAACAAAAAGGCACAAACCAATACGAAAAACTCGCCCACAAAGGCGACTATTTCCCTGTGGAAGAATACGGCGCCAAATTGTGGGTGAATTTAACGGACTACCTCGACACGGGGCTATTTTTAGACCACCGCAAAACCCGCAAAATGCTCGGCGAACTAGCAAAAGGTCAAGATTTCTTAAATCTGTTCGCCTACACAGGCGCAGGCACGGTACACGCAGCGTTGGGCGGAGCGAAATCCACCACCACTGTGGATATGTCGCACACCTACCTTAACTGGGCGGAGCAGAACCTTGAACTCAACGAGTTCCGTGAAGGCCGCCAGCATAAAATCGTGCAAGCAGACTGCCTACAATGGCTCACCAAATGCAAGCAACAATATGATTTAATTTTCGTGGATCCGCCAACATTCTCCAATTCCAAACGAATGGAAGATTCTTGGGACGTACAGCGTGATCACGTCAAATTATTTACCGATCTCGCTCACATTTTGCGCCCGAACGGCACGATCATTTTCTCCAACAATAAACGCGGATTTAAGATGAATATTCCGGCCTTGGCAGAATTAGGTTTTCAAGTGCAAAACATTTCAGCCAAAACCTTACCGCTGGATTTTGAACGCAATCCGAAAATCCACAACTGCTGGCGAGTAACGTGGATGAATAACATTGAGGGTAAAACGTGCTAGATGCTGACGGCTACCGCCCTAACGTGGGCATTGTGATTTGCAATGCTCACGGACAAGTGCTTTGGGCAAAACGCTTTGGGCAGAACTCGTGGCAATTCCCGCAAGGGGGAATTCAAGAGGGCGAAACGCCAGAGCAGGCAATGTATCGTGAGCTTTATGAAGAAGTGGGCTTACGTGCAAGCGATGTGAAAATTCTACACGCCTCCAAATACTGGCTACGCTACAAATTACCTCGCCGCTTTTTACGCCCAGAATGCAAGCCTCTGTGCATTGGGCAAAAACAGCGCTGGTTCTTGTTACAACTCATCAGCCCTGAAAGCCACATCAATATGCACACCAACAGCACCCCTGAATTTGACGGCTGGCGCTGGGTGAGTTTTTGGTATCCTGTGCGTCAAGTGATCGCCTTTAAACGTGATGTATATCGCCGTGCGATGAAAGAGTTTTCCTACCCTCTGTGGGAGCTAAACCGCCAAGCGCCACGCTATACGCACACAATACATACGGAAAATACTGCCAATAATTTTGCAAAAATTCCGGCCTCGACCATTTCGGATGAAACGCCAGCGAAAGCCACAGAAAATCCAGAGAAACGTGCGGACGTACTTCGCAATAAACGTGCGAAGAAAAAAGCCAAAGCCCGCAAGAAACACAAAAAACGTACGAAAAAATAGGTAGTTCAATGATTTCAAGCATACTTTTTTTTACCGCTTTCCTAGCACTCGGTGCTGTGGCTGGCTTTTTAGCTGGCTTGTTCGGTATTGGCGGCGGAATGATCATCGTACCCGCCTTAGTTTATCTCTTTCCTTTGATGAATATTCCAGCGGACGCAGTAATGAGCCTGACGCTCGGCACCAGTTTCGCTACCATCGTCATCACCAGTTTCGCCTCCACCCAGCGCCATTACCATTTGGGCAATATTCAGTGGACGGCGGTGAAATTTCTCGCACCAAGCTTAATGGTGACTGCCTACTTAACCGCAGGGCTGGTAAGCCACGTGGATCGCTCGCTGGTGCTGAAATTATTTGCCGTCATCGTGGCATACTTAGCCTTACAAATGTTTTTATCCATTAAACAAACCACCAGCAACAAAAAACTCACGCCATTGAGTGCCATCGTAGGCGGCATAGTCATCGGTACGGCGGCAAGCTCCGCTGGCATTGGCGGCGGCGGCTTTACCGTACCATTTTTAAGTTCTCGTGGCGTTGCCATTAAACAAGCCATTGGCTCATCGGCGTTCTGCTCAATGGTTTTAGGCTTGTCTGGCACCATTAGCTATATTATTCACGGGCAAGGCGTAGCGGATTTGCCAGCCTACTCCCTCGGCTATGTGTATTTGCCCGCTGTGCTAGGCATTACCCTAACCTCTTTCTTTACCGCAAAACTCGGCGCACATTGGGTTAGCAAACTTCCTGTTGCGACACTAAAACGCTATTTTGCGGGGCTTTTAATCATCATCGCTATTGATATGTTTTTGAAATAAAGGAAATTTATGGAACATCAATTTTTAACTTATCCACATTTTGATCCCGTGATCTTTAAACTCGGCCCAATCAGCTTGCACTGGTACGGGGTTATGTATTTGATAGGCTTTGCCTTTGCCCGCTGGCTGGCAGTCAGCCGTGCCAAACGTTCCAACGGCATTTGGACAGTTGAGCAAGTGGATACCTTGCTTTTTAACGGCTTTCTCGGTGTCTTTCTCGGCGGCCGCATTGGCTATGTGCTGTTTTATCAGTTCGACTATTTTTTATCCAACCCAATGTACTTATTCAAAGTGTGGGAAGGAGGAATGTCCTTCCACGGTGGATTAATTGGCGTAATTTTGGCAATGTGGCTCACCGCTCGCAAACAGCATCACAGCTTTTGGCAAACCGCTGACTTCGTAGCACCTCTCATTCCTTTTGGACTCGGCGCAGGGCGCATTGGTAATTTCATCAATGACGAACTCTGGGGGCGTGTAACCGATGTATCGTGGGCGATGCTTTTCCCATCTGGCGGCTACTTGCCACGCCATCCGTCCCAGCTTTACGAGGCATTCCTAGAAGGCGTAGTGCTATTTTGCATTCTAAATTACTTCATTCGTAAACCACGCCCAACTGGCTCAGTGGCAGGATTATTCCTATTCTTCTACGGCATTTTCCGTTTCTTTGTAGAATTTTTCCGTGAACCCGATCCGCAACTGGGGCTGTACTTTGGACACCACATTTCAATGGGACAAATTCTCTCTGCGCCAATGATCTTAATCGGTGCCTTCATTATGTTCTACGCCTACCGCCACCGTGCGAGCGTAGGAATGGATCCCGTATTAACCAAAAACGCAAATAAATAGGAAACGATATGCGCCAATATTTAGACCTCTGCCAACGCATTGTAGAGCAAGGCACTTGGGTAGAAAACGCTCGCACAGGTAAGCGCTGTTTAACGGTGATTAACGCCGATCTCACCTACAATGTGGAACAAGGCGAATTTCCACTCATCACCACACGCAAAAGCTACTGGAAAGCCGCCATCGCTGAACTGCTCGGCTATTTGCGTGGCTATGACAGTGCCGCTCAATTCCGTGCTATCGGCTGCAACACGTGGAACGCCAACGCCAACGAAAATCAAGCGTGGCTTAATAATCCGCACCGCAAAGGTACGGACGATATGGGGCGTGTGTACGGCGTGCAAGGTCGCCGCTGGCAAAAACCGAACGGCGAAACGCTGGATCAACTGAAAAAGATCGTTGATAACCTACGCAATGGTATTGACGATCGTGGCGAGATTTTAACTTTCTACAATCCTGGTGAATTTGAAATGGGCTGCCTGCGCCCTTGTATGCACACCCACACCTTCTCCCTGCTCGGCGATAAACTGTATTTAACCAGCTACCAACGCTCGTGCGATGTGCCACTCGGCTTAAATTTTAACCAAATTCAGGTTTACACCCTGCTCGCCTTAGTGGCGCAAATTTCAGGAAAAATTCCAGCGCAGGCTTATCACAAAATTGTCAACGCTCACATTTATGAAGATCAACTGCCACTAATGCGTGATGTTCAGCTCCAACGTGAGCCATACCCACTGCCACGTTTGGAAATTAACCCAGACATCAAAACCTTAGCGGATCTCGAAACGTGGGTAACGCTGGACGATTTCAAGGTTGAGGGCTATCAATGCCACGAGCCAATTCGCTATCCTTTCTCGGTGTAATATGCAAAACCTTGATGAAATGATGATGCGCCACGCCTTAGGCTTAGCCAAAAAAGCCGCTCAACTTGGCGAAATTCCTGTGGGGGCGGTGCTGGTCAATGGCGATGGCGAGATTGTAGCGGAAGGCTTTAACACTTCCATTTTGCACCACGACCCCACCGCCCACGCTGAAATTCAAGCCTTGCGTCAAGGGGGTGTGGCATTGCAAAACTACCGCCTGCTCGACTGCACCCTCTACGTCACCCTCGAACCCTGCACAATGTGCGCAGGCGCAATGTTACACAGCCGTATAAAACGTCTCGTTTTTGGGGCTTTTGACTACAAAACAGGCGCTGTCGGCTCAAGATTTCACTTTTTTGACGACTACAAAATGAACCACAGCATAGAAATTACAGGCGGTGTACTGGCAGATGAATGCGGTCAACTGCTCAGCGACTTTTTCAAACAACGCCGAGCCAGAAAAAGACTGGAAAAGCAAGCTAAACAAACCACCGAACAACCTTGAAACCCAAAACTCCACGCTGGAATATTTTACAAAATTTTGGCAAAAATTCCGGCGTGGGTATTTTTATTGTTCTTCGTTCCAGTGCCAGTTGCCGTTCACAGCAGTGGCGATGACGTTAAAATCAGCGGTAAATGCGGTAAGATTGGCGATGTGATTCATTTTTAATTGCCCTAGATAATGCTCCACCTTGATCGCACGAGCTGGATACAAGGTCGCCATTCGGATAGTTTCTTCCAACGGTATCCCCACGTGATCAACAGCGTTTTGAATAGACTGGATCATTGTGATCGCCGAACCACCGAGCGATCCTGCGCTGTCGTAACAACGACCGTTTTTCACTTCAATCCGTTTTCCCACAAAATCAAAATGATCAATATCCGCCCCAGCAGCAGCGGTTGCGTCTGTTACGATGCAAAGCTTATCCCCTTTGAGTGCTTTATCTAAGCGAACGTTGGTGTAATGCACGTGCAAGCCGTCAATGATGATGCCTGCGTAGACATTGTCGTTCGCAAGCACCGCCCCCACAACGCCCAGTTCTCGTCCAGAAGTGATCGCCGACATGCCGTTATGTAAATGCGTGGCAAAGCTCGCCCCTTGTGTGAACACTTGTTGAGCGGTGTCGAAGTCCGCATTGGAATGTCCGATGGATACGATAATGCCGTCATTCACAAACTGTGGAATATGCTGGGCAGTATCGTTTTCAGCGGCGAGTGTAAGTTTACGAATGCAACTGGCGTGTTGATGTAGGAAGTTCAGCATTTCAGCGTTGATCGTGCGGACGAGATCTGCTCGGTGAACGCCTTTTTTCGCCACGCTGATGTAAGGACCTTCTAAATGTAGCCCTAACGCCTGATTTTTGTGCTGTTTGAGATAATCCTCCATTGCGAAAATCGCCTGTTGCATTTCTGCATCATTGGCGGTGATGAAGGTGGGTAAAAAACTCGTGGTGCCTGAACGCAAATTCGTTTTCTGCATTATTTCAAGGGTTTGCACCGTAGGATGTTGGTTAAACATCACGCCACCGCAGCCGTTAAGCTGTAAATCAATAAAGCCTGCACACAAATACGCCCCTTGAATATCGTAGGTTTGAATGCCGTTGGGAAGTTCGGCTTGTGGCACGATACCTGCGATTTTATCCTGCGCCACCAGCAGTGCGTGGTTTTCTAAGGTGGTTTCGCCTGTAAAAATTTTGCCATTTATTACGGCGTAGCAATTATTGGCCATTTTCTTTTTCCTAATAAACCAAAAAGCGACCCGAAAGCCGCTTGATTACGATTAAAATTCCACTGGCGTTGCGCAATCTTCCAAAATGCTAAGCAGTTCGCTGATATTTTGCTTGCCTTGCGTTTCAAGCCATTGTTTCGCTGCCGTTGCGCCTTGTTGGCGGTAAATATCCGCCGCCCCTGCCCACGTGGCACGTCCGCAAAGTACACCGTTAAAGGTGCTGCCAGCTTGTTTGGCAAATTTTAAAGTTTGCTGGAACAATTCTGTGGAAACACCTGCGCTTAGGAAAATAAACGGCAAGTGGGTTGCTTGGCTTTGTTGTTGGAAAAATTCCGCTGCTTGTGCTTGCGTGTATAGCACTTCGCCGCTGGCAAAGCCTTCCACGTATTTCATACTCACTGGCACTTCCACTTTTAGCACGTCTACGGCAAAGCGTGATTGCGAGAAAAGTTGCATTGCGGTGATGACTTTGTGCGGTTTGACTTTGGCGTTGTAAACTGGGTCGTCATTTTTACCGTCATAGGTAACGATTTCTAAGAAAAACGGCAAGCCAACGGCTGCGCACTCTAAGCCCATACGTTCCACGAATGCCTGTTTGCGGTTGTTGATTTCAGCGGGTTGATCCACATCGTAGTACAATAATAATTTCACTGCGTCACTACCACGACTTTGTAAACGTAGCACGGAAACATCGTCCACTAAATCAGGAAAACGCCCTGCGACTGCTTTGTCGTAGCCTGTTTTTTCGTATGCCATAATTAAACCGCAATGGCTTGCGCGTTTCTCAGCAGCCGCCCAGCCAAATTCAGGATCCAATAAAATGGCGGAGGCGTAAGGGGTTAGGGTTTCGGATACCAAGCACTTAAATTCACTGACTTGGTCAAAGGTAATATCCTCGCCCATCATTCGTTTTAACGCACTACGTTGGTCAATGGCGAGTGCCGCAATAATGCCGTTTGGCGTACAAAGTTTGCGTAATTTGGTTTGTTTACTAAAGTGCATAAATTTTCCTTGTGAATTAGTCATCATCGCATTGGAGTTGGGGTAATTGTTGGCGTACGTCATAAATTTGCCCTTTGGCATCGCTTAGCAAACTGTCTGTGCTTTGTTCGCTGACAACGCTAATCACCATTGGCAAGTTCATTCCGCTGTAAAGCCCCGCTAGGTGATCCAAATAGCGCATCGCAACGTTGCACGGCGTGCCGCCCATAATGTCGCATAACACCACCGCTGGAATATTTGCGGAAATTTTTAACGCATCCTCAAATTTCTGCTGAAAATCTTCCACGCTTTCTTCTGGGTAAAGGCTGACGGTTTGCACGTAGGGCAATTCACCTAAGATCATTTCTGCAGTTTGCTTTAAGCCCTGACAAAAATCCCCGTGACTGATTAAAATTAACTGCATTTTTTCTTCCTTTATTCCGCCCCACATCGACAAACGGTGTGGGGCTTGGTGTTATTTCGCCAGTAACCCTGCCCAAGAAAGCAGAATACATAGCACGATAATGATCATAATGGCTTTGTTGGAATTCATTTTTGGTCGTCCAAGTAGCCAGTAAATACCGCCTACAATCAAGGCTGGCACAAGGCGTGGCATTATTAAGTCAAGGTTTGCCTGTGCGGATACCACTTTCTGACCGATAATCTCCTCAAACGGCACATACACATTGATCATCGTGGCACACATTACCCCAACCACGAACACCCCAAGAATCGTGGCAGCGTTGGTTAAGGCGTTGAGTTTATGCCCATAATGAGTAACCAAATTCACCCCTTCGCGGTAAGCGATTTTTAACTGCGACCAGCGGAATGCCATAACCAGAATAGAAACCAGCACCCAAAGCCCCACGCCGAGTGGATTGCCTTGAATGGCCATTGTGGCGGCAATCGCTCCCATAATCGCAGGTACGAGCGAGGCAAGTAGTGCATCACCAATGGCGGCAAATGGCCCCATTAACCCAGCTTTGATCCCAGCAACCGCCTCTTTACTTTCAATGCCCTGTTCTTCTTCCAACGCAAGATCAATCCCTGTTACGATGGTGTTAAAGAAGTTGGACGTGTTAAAAAATTGGTTGTGAGTGACCATCATTTCTTTCAGTTCTGGCGTACCATCGCCGTAAATTTTGCGAAGTTGTGGCAAGATCATCCACAAATAGCCTGAACTTTGCATACGTTCGTAGTTCCAACCGAGCTGGAAGAAGAACAAGTTACGCACGTTGATTTGACGAAAATCTGCATCCGTTAATTTGTAAACTTTTCTTAAGGTTGCATTCGCTTGAGTATCATTAGAGTTCATCATCTTCAATTTCTCCCGCTGTAGATTGTGTTTCCTGTTTAGCTTTTGGTGCAGTAGCGTTGGCTAACTCACGTTGGTAAGCAAGATAAGCGAAACCAAAACCAATGGCCGCCATTGCCAGCATAGGCACGCTATTAAATGAATTGGCGAGTGGCGCAGGTAACAGACCGTTGACAGCATTACCAATAGCGGAAACGTTACTAAATAAGGTTAAGAAAATAGCGGTTAACGCAAAGGCGATCACTAAATAAGCAATGTGGCGTTTGGTTGGTAAGTAACGAAGTAAAATCGCAAACCCAAGTGCTGGCAATACGCCACCAGCAACGGTTAAACCGTCTGCAATGACTTTTAAGAACCCAGACTGCATAGCCTCAACTAAGGCATTGACTAATGGGCCGCCAAAGACTAACGCTAAGAAAATCGGCACCCCACGAGATAACGCCCAAGGCACAGCACCTAAAAGATAGTTCGTACCAATTTTGCGATATTCAAAATTTTGAATATTTTTATCAATGCAATGCACGAAATACACGTTTGTCATTCGCCCTAAAATATCGGTATACACCATCAATGCCGCCACTGGTACCGCAATGGAAGTTAAGGCAAGTTCTGGAGTCATTCCTGCGGAAACCGAGAAAACTGTCGCCAGTACCACGCCTGAATTGGCATCAATACGAGAGGCACCGCCAAAAGTTCCCACCCCCAGCACCATTAACTGCATTGAGCCGCCAATGAACAAGCCTGTGGTTAAATCACCCATAATTAAACCAGTGATAAAGCCCGCAAATACTGGGCTACCAGCACTGGATACGATCGTAATTTCATCTAAAATTTGATAACAAGCATACAGTGTTACCAAAAGTATCTGCCACCAATGAATCATAGGTTTTCTCCTCTTTTTGGGTTACAAAAGTTCAACAAGATTGACTTTTTCTTCATTCGGCACTAACTGCGCCGTTAAAGAAATACCTTTCTCTGCCAACGCTTTAAATGTGGCAACATCGTTTTCATTTACATGAACGGTTTTACGAATACTGCGAGTATCTTCTCGTTTTGGCATATTACCGGCGTTTATTTCCGTCAACGGCACCCCACATTCCACCACACGCAATAAGGTTTGCGGATCTTTTGCCACGATCAACACACGTTGGCTGTCATAACGCCCTGCGAAAATATTTTCCGCCGCACGCTCCACAGGGAGAACGCTCAACTTCACCCCAGCAGGACAAGCCAAACGCAAACCAGCTTTATCAATGTCGCTTTGGCTTGCCGCATCATCGATCACCATAATGCGAGAAATATCTAGATACGATGTCCAAAGGTTCGCCACCTGTCCGTGAATTAAACGCCCATCAATGCGTACATTTAAAATTGCCATATTGATCTCCTATGGTTGGTAAGAATAAAGCGTAACGCCCTGCACTACTCGGTTTACTTCTCCTGTTGGACAAGGATTATCCGTAGTAATTCCTGCGTTGATGGAACGGAAAAAAGCATATAACTGCCCCACCATTAAAAATGGGAACACACGCCCTGCGTCATCTAGCTCGCCCAAAGGCAAGGCAAAACCCTGCGATGACGGCTCGCCTAATGGCAAAACCGCTTGTGCCTTATGATCTTGGCAAAGCTCATTGACGAGATCCCAGTCATAACGAGCGGTGTAAGGATGCTGACTGATAAAAAGGAAAATTAAGGTATCGTGATTAACCAGCGATTTCGGCCCGTGACGAAAGCCCATTGCGGACTCAAAAAAGCCTAAATCTTGACCGGCTGTGAGTTCTAATAATTTCAACGCACATTCTCTGGCCAATGCTTGAAATGCACCGCTGCCTAAATACACTACACGCTCAACGGGCATTTTGGCGATTTCTGCCATCTGCTCGACTTGCGTTTGCAATAGCATTTCACAGGCATTGACCACATCGGCTAACCATTTTTCTGAAAAATATTCCGACCCAAAAGCTAGCAACGCCGCTATCATCATATTGCTGGCGCTGGATGTCATCGCAAAACCTGCATCGTGCGTGCAGTCAGACAAGGTCAAGGCAAAGCTCTTTGGATCACCAACACAACATTTCGCCAATGCGCCTTGTGCATTGTTAGTGATCGCCAAATGGTAAGCCTCTTTAACGCTCGCGTGTAGATTTTCCACTGCGCCAATGCTTTCAGGGCTGTTGCCAGAACGACCAAAGGACACAAGCAAGGTCGGTTTATTCGCTAAAAAATAGGCATAAGGACTGGAAACTAAATCCGTGCTGGCGATAGCTTCCACCAGCACGCCGAGTTTCTCGGTTAAGAGCGGTGCGACCACACCACCAATGAATGCGGACGTGCCAGCACCTGTGAAAACAATTCGCAAACCGCCCGCTTTGACCTGACCCCAAAAACTTAGACTAAATTAATTTAAGGACTGGGCTCTGTA
>JAHHQZ010000009.1 GCA_020026075.1 Actinobacillus sp.
AATACAGAGCCCAGTCCTTAAATTAATTTAGTCTAAGTTTTTGGGGTCAGGTCAGAATGGGCGGCTTTTCTTATGGGGAATGGCTATTTATCTAGGGTTTTGTGCTTAATTTGTACATTTTTACCTAGTTTGCGGAAATATGCCCCAATTTGCTCCGTAATGTACACGGAACGATGTTTCCCGCCAGTGCAGCCAATGGCGATGGTTAAATAGCTACGGTTATTTGCCTCTAAATAGGGCAGCCAGTGGTGTAAATATTCTGTGGTTTTTTGAATAAAATCACGCACTTCCACTTTTTCTTGTAAATAATTTGCTACGCATTCATCAAGCCCTGTAAAGGGACGCAATTCAGGCTCCCAATGAGGGTTAGGTAGAAAACGCACATCGAAAATGTAGTCCGCATCCAACGGCAAACCGTACTTAAACCCAAAAGATTCCACGATAATATTGAGATTTTTATCTTCCACGCCCAGTACATATTGGCGAATTTTCGCCGCCAGCTCGTGGGTAGAAAGGGTGGAAGTATCCACTAGCATATTGGCACGCAATAATAGGGGCGTAATGTGTTGTGCTTCGGAATCAATGGCGCTTTCTAGGGATAATTGATGATGGGAAAGCGGATGCAAACGGCGAGAATCGCTATAACGTCGAATAAGGACATTGCGTTGGCATTCAAGGAAAATGATTTCTATGCGGTGCTGGTGTTCCAAACCTTGTAGCACTTCTTCAAGAATATCAGGCGAATCAGGCAGATTGCGAATATCTAGACTAATCGCTACGGCGGTTTGTTTCTTTTCTAACTGGGCGATCAATTTAGGGAGCAATGCCAATGGCAGATTATCCACGCAGTAATAGCCCATATCTTCCAATGCTTGTAAAGCAACGGATTTCCCCGCACCAGACCGTCCGCTAATAATGATGATGTTCATTGTTTCCCCCCTTATTTATTCCCAAAACTTCCAACGGCTGGTGGCTTTTCTACCACAAGGATCGACCGTTTCTGTTTTCCAGTAAGGCAGAACGTAATCCGCACCGCATTGCCAACGGCTATCAACGCCAATTCCAGCCCAGCCAATGTGGCTAGGTTCTTTTAAACGCAATGGCATAATGCCACCTTGCTGTAAATAGCGTTCGTAAATGTATAATGCACCTGTTGAACCTGTTAAATGCGTGCTGCCGTTGTCATCACGTCCCAGCCATACGGTGCTAACATTCTGCCCATCAATGCCCACAAACCACGTATCTCGTGCTTGATTGGTTGTGCCAGTTTTCCCTGCAAGATTAAGCCCACTAAAATGACGTTGCAAGCTTTTTCCTGTGCCATTTTTCACTACGCTTTGCATTGCAAATAACGTGATAAACGCAGCTTGTGGCGGTACCGCTTGCGTGGCTTGCTCGGTGTATTCATACAGCGTATTGCCATCTTGATCCGTAATACTATTGAGCGTGTGTAACGGCAGACGGCTGCCGTTATTAGCGAGGGTTTGATAAAGTTTCGTCACCTCAAAAGGGGAAATGGCGTAAGCCCCCAGCAACATTGCTGGCACCGCTGGAATATTCACTTGATCCCAGCCCATCGCCTGTTGGGTTTGAATGACTTTTTTAAGCCCCACGCTTAACCCTAAATTGACGGTCGGAATATTCATCGAATTTGTGAACGCTGTGATTGCTGTGACAGGTTCGCTGAATTGATGATTATAATTTTGTGGCGACCACAGGCCATTGCTGGTGCGCAAACGTAACGGCTGGTTTGCCAGTAGGGTATTTAAAGCGTAGTGATCAGGCTGGCTAAATGCGCTTAAATAAACCGATGGTTTCACCAATGAGCCAATTTGACGGCGAGCGTCAATGGCTCGGTTAAAGCCCGCAAAATTGGGATCCGCTCCGCCCACTAAGGCTCGAACCGCCCCTGTATGATAATCCGCAACCACCATCGCACTTTGTAGCTTAATTTTCTTGTGACGTTGTAACTGTGCAACCCCTTGCTCAATCGCTTTTTCTGCCGCTTGCTGGCGGAATGGGTCAAGCGTGGTGAAAATACGAGTGCCAGAAAGGCTACGTAAATCTTTTGCACCAAGCTGATAATGCAATTCGTGGCGTAATTGTTGAACAAACGCAGGGTATTTTTGCGCTAAGCGAATCCGTCCTTTTTGTTGTACACCTAATGGACGCTGTTGCAATTTTGCCAGTAATTGAGTGCTAATAATTTGATTTTCTTGCATTATTTTTAGCACAATATTCCGGCGTTCCAATGCACGTTTTGGGTGCGACCAAGGATTATAAAAAGATGCCCCTTTTACCAAGCCAATCAGCAATGCCATTTGGTCAAGGCTCAATTCTGCAATAGGTTTGTCAAAATAGAATAAGCTCGCCAACGCAAAACCGTGAATTTGCTCGCTGCCTAATTGCCCTAAATACACTTCGTTTAAGTAAGTTTGCAAAATGCGATTCTTGCTGTAACGCGCGTCCAGCAGAATCGCCATATAAGCCTCGTTAAATTTGCGCACGAAAGAGCGCTCGTTGCTTAGAAATAAATTTTTAACCAGCTGTTGTGTAATAGTGCTGCCACCTTGCACTTTATGACCTGCACGAATATTCGCCATCACTGCACGGGCAACGCCGAGCAAACTTACACCATCGTGCTGGAAAAATTTTCGATCTTCCGTTGCGAGTAAACCATCAATGAGCAAGCGTGGAAAACGGTTTAAAGGCAGAGCTAAGCGATCCTCGTTTTCTGATTGCAACAAGGTTAATAGGGCAGGCGCAAGCTGAAAACTATCCACTTGGCGAGAATGGGTTAAATCATCAATAAAACGTAGGCTATTTTGCACAAAACGCAGCCGCAGAATCCGTTCACCCTCTACTTGGTTAGGGAAAGGAAAGGCTCGGCGCAAGAGCGTAATTTGTTGCGCTTCAATTTTTACATCACCTGGTTGAGCGAGAAAACGTGTTTGGCGGTAGCCATAATCACGCAGCAGTTGCAACACCTGTTGCCACGTCAAATTTTGGTTAATGGCTAAGGTCGGAATATTGCCGTAAATTTCGGCAGGCAATTCCCACACCTCGCCGTCCATTTTGGAACGAATTTTGCCGTCTAAATAAACGCCATACAAGGCAAAGGCACACAGCAGGGTAAAACCAATTTTCCCTGCCCAGCATAAGCTTTTTTTATGGATAAAACGGTGACAAAAACGAGTTTTCTTTGCTGTCGTTTTTTTCTTAGCAGTGCGTTTGGTTTTTGGTGATTTTTTAGTGTTTTTTTCCGGCGTAGGTTTTTGAGCAAACTGGCGAGCGAAAGTTTTCATAAAGCATTCCTAACGAGCATTGAGAAAATCAAGGTAAGACTGAAAAAAATGCTGAAAATCGTCCAAGCCACAGCAGGCGTGGCTTTCGTCTTCGTAAAGGTGTAAATCTTGCTCGGTGAATTGTTCATCTAGGGCATAAGCACCGTGCGGCTGCACATAGGCATCTTGCTGGTCGAGGGTAAGGTGAAATTCACGCCCTGCAAAATGCACAGGCTTAGCGTTAGGGTTTTGTTGTAAGGTTTGAATGGCCTGAACAATGCGTGGTGCGAGGTCAGGGGCTAGGGGCAATTCTGTGTTTAGCCAGCGAGCAAAAGCCTCGTGCCCCATTGAACAACGGCAAAACACGTTGCCGTATAAGTTGTTAAATTGGAAATCCATTGAATAAAAATTAGAGATTAAAAGAAGATCCACAACCACAAGTGCTGGACGCATTAGGGTTGGTAACCACAAAGCGAGACCCCTCTAAACCTTCGGTAAAGTCAACGGTTGCGTTGATTAAATACTGCAAGCTCATTGGGTCAACGACTAATTGCACGCCGTCATTTTCAATAGTTAAATCGCCATCGTTGATTTTTTCATCAAAGGTGAAACCGTATTGGAAACCGCTACAACCGCCGCCTGTAATGTAAACACGTAATTTTAGGTTTGGATTTTCTTCTTCGCTAATTAAAGTTTTCACTTTGCGTGCGGCAGCGTCGGTAAAAGTAAGGGGAATGGCAATATCTGACATAAAAGTTCCTATCATCGTTAAGGGAAATCAAAAGTGGCTATTATCTTACAAGGCTCGTGGGCATTCAAGCCCATTCATCAACTGTCACGCCATTGTATGCTTAACGCTGAACAGGCTATAATGCGCCGTCTTTTCATTTTTACTTATTAACAAAGGAACGCTCAATGAATATCCCATTACGCAATGAATCTGAAATAGCTAAATTACGCATCGCTTGTAAACTCGCCGCTGATGTCCTTGATATGATTGAACCTTATGTGAAAGCTGGGGTGACAACTGAAGAACTTAACAAAATTTGCCACGACTATATGGTCAAAAAACAAAAAACTATTCCGGCCCCCCTTAATTATCACGGTTTCCCAAAATCTGTGTGTATTTCTGTGAATGAAGTGGTGTGTCACGGTATTCCGTCAGAAAAAAAAGTGCTAAAAAACGGCGATATCGTCAATATTGATGTAACCGTCATCAAAGACGGCTACTACGGCGACAATTCAAAAATGTACGTTGTGGGCGGCGAAACCAACATTCGAAGCCAAAAACTTATCGATGTCACCCAAGAATGCTTATATCGTGGCATTCGTGCCGTAAAACCAGGCGTTGCCTTGCGTGAAATTGGTCGTACCATTCAAAACTATGCCGAGGGTAATGGCTTTAGCGTAGTGCGTGAATACTGCGGACACGGCATTGGCACGGAATTTCACTGCGATCCACAAGTATTGCACTATGACGGCGGCGATGATGGAGTGATTTTAAAAGAAGGGATGGTGTTCACCATTGAACCGATGATCAACGCTGGTCGCCGTGAAACACGCTTAATGAGCGATGGCTGGACGGTAAAAACCAAGGATCGTAGCCATTCTGCCCAGTTTGAACACCAAATTGTGGTGACCAAAGACGGCTGCGAAGTCATGACCATTCGCCCAGAAGAAGAGGCGGCAGGTCGTATTTCACGCATTATGCACAACGTATAACCCTTTGTTTTGTCAAAATTTTCTAAAAAATTCCAGCGTACGTTTTTCTAGCAACTTGCATAGAATATGTACGCTTAGCCTATCTAAAATACTATCTCACATTGAAAAAACGACAAAATGAGCATAAAATCAGCTAATTTTGTTTCCCGCCTACTCTTCAAATTTAAGAGATTATAACTTTTAGGAGTGCCAAATGTCTGAAACCTTACAATTCCCAAAGCTCAGTGCTGAACCCAAATTAGACACGCAATCAATGAAAGAGGCTATTCAATATAAATTGATTTATATGATTGGTCGCTCGCCTGATGAAGCAAGTACACGTGATTGGCTCAATGCCACGCTTTATGCAATGCGTGATCTCGTGACTAAAGGCTGGATTTCTACTGCTCGCAAAATACGAGATGAAAAAGCTCGCCGAGTGTATTATCTTTCAATGGAATACTTAATTGGACGCACCTTGTCAAATGCTTTAATTGCGGAAGGGGTTTACGACAGTGTTAAAACCGCATTGGCCGAGCTAAACGTCGATTTAGAAGACGTTATCGAAAAAGAACTCGATCCTGGCTTAGGTAACGGTGGCTTAGGTCGCTTAGCCGCTTGTTTTATGGATTCTATCGCAACACTGACCATTCCAGGAATGGGTTATGGTATTCGCTATGAATACGGCATGTTCCGCCAGCTTATTGAAGATGGTCATCAAGTAGAAAAACCTGATGCTTGGTTAGAAAGAGGTGTACCTTGGGAGCTTATGCGTCCTTCTAAACGCTACCACGTACGTTTTGGCGGTCATATTTTCTTTGAAGGCCGTAAATGTACTTGGCAACCAGCGGGAGAGTTAACCGCACTGGCTTATGACCAAATGATTCCAGGTTACCAAAACGACTCTGCGGCAACCTTGCGTTTATGGAGTGCTCACGCAGACGGTAAATTTAATTTATCTGACTTCAATCGTGGTGATTATTTCCATGCCATTGAAAAACGTGCTAAAACAGAAAACGTTTCTCGCATTCTTTACCCTGATGACTCTACAACCGTAGGGCGTGAATTACGTCTTTCACAAGAATATTTCTTAGTCAGCGCCTCATTGCAAGACATTCTTAGCCACCATAAACGCACTTACGGCACATTAAATAATCTTGCAGATAAAGTGGCGATTCACTTAAACGACACCCACCCAACCTTAGCGATTCCAGAGCTAATGCGTATTTTGGTTGATGAAGAAGGTTATGAATGGAGAAATGCATGGAATGTCACACGCCGTATTTTCTCATACACTTGCCATACCTTAATGTCCGAAGCCTTAGAAACTTGGCCTGTGGAAATGATGGCAAAATTGTTGCCACGCCACTTACAGATGATCTTAGAAATTAATGAATATTTCTTGGAATATGTGCGCACTTATGTAACAGATGAGGTTGATTTCATTCGTCGTGTGTCATTGATTGAAGAAGGGCATATTCGTAAAGTTCGTATGGGTTGGTTATCCGTTGTTGGTTCACATAAAGTCAACGGCGTAGCGGAAATTCACTCTGAATTGATGAAAACATCAACATTTGCAGACTTCTACCGTATTTACCCTGAGCGCTTTATCAACATCACTAACGGTATTACACCACGCCGTTGGTTAGCGGTGGCAAACCCTAATCTTTCTAAATTGTTTGATCAATATATCGGCACTGAATGGCGTCGTGATCTCAGCAAGTTAAAAGAATTTAAAGCCTATATTCACGAAGATGCAGTGAAAAAAGCCATTCCTGAGATTAAATTCAAAAATAAAGTCCGTTTAGCGAAATATATTAAAGAAGAGCTTGGTATTGAAGTGGATCCAAATGCGTTATTTGACGTTCAAGTAAAACGTATCCACGAATACAAACGTCAAATTTTAAACGTGTTGCATATCGTCACTCGCTACAACGAAATGCTTGCCAACCCTGAAAAAGATTGGACACCTCGTGTGTTTATTTTAGCGGGTAAAGCAGCATCGGCTTACTTTGCAGCGAAACAAACCATTCATCTCATCAATGACGTTGCGAACATGATCAACAACGATCCACGCTTAAAAGGCCGTTTAAAAGTGGTCTTTATGCCAAACTATCGTGTAAGCAGTGCGCAAGTCATTATTCCAGCGGCGGATATTTCTGAACAAATTTCCCTTGCAGGTACAGAGGCTTCTGGTACCAGTAATATGAAATTCGCCCTCAATGGTGCCTTAACCTTAGGTACGTTAGACGGTGCGAATGTGGAAATTTTAGAAAATGTTGGTGCGGATAACGTGTTCATCTTTGGTAATACCGTTGAACAAGTGGAAGAATTACGCCGCCAAGGCTATCAACCGTTTGATATTTACCAACAAGATGCACAATTACGTCAAGTGGTGGATCAAATTACATCAGGTTTATTCTCACCAAGGGATCGTAATCGTTATCAAGATTTACTCAACGGCTTGCGTTATCACGACTTCTATCAAGCATTTGCAGATTATCGTAGCTATGTTGACGCTCAGAAAAAAGTGGACGAAAAATATCAAGATCAAGCAGCTTGGGTTGATAGCGTCTTGCAAAATATCGTCAACATGAGTTTCTTCTCATCTGACCGCACCATTAAAGAATACGCCAAAGAAATTTGGAAAGTCACGCCAATAAAAGCGTAATTCCAGCATAATCGAGAAAAGCACTGACAGGCTCAGTGCTTTTCCTACATTTAAACCAACTACATAACGCCTATGCAAATCCTTTCACTTGAACAATTAAGTGGCTTAACTTGTAGCCACGTTATACCCATTCCGGCGACGTTGCAATCAACGACTTACGATCAAGCCTTACAGCCGCAAGCCGCCCAAGCATTCCAACAGCTACAACGTGCGGCACAACAAGCAGGTTTTACCTTGGCCGCTGCCAGTAGCTTTCGAGACTTTGCTCGCCAGCGAGCAATTTGGAATGCAAAGTTTCAAGGTGAACGCAAAGTTCACGATGACAATGGTCAAACCATTGATGTGTTAGCCCTAGATGAATGGACTCGCTGCCAAGCCATTATGCTCTGGTCGGCACTACCTGGTGCAAGCCGCCATCACTGGGGAACAGAAGTTGATATTTATGACCCAACCTTACTCCCCTCAGGGCAAAAGTTACAGCTCGAACCTTGGGAATATCAAGCGGGTGGCTACTTCGCCTCTTTGAGTTATTGGCTACAACAAAACGCACCGCAGTTTGGTTTTCGTTTCTGTTTTCAGCAACTGTCAGAAAATTTTCGCATTGGGGAAGAGCCGTGGCATTTAAGTTACAGCCCCATCGCTGAACCTTTGGCAAAAAACCTTACGCCGGAATTTTTGCAAAAAATCTGGCGTAGTGGTTCTTCACAACATTTATCTATTGCAGGGGAATCTGTTTTGCGTGATCATTTAGCAGAAATTTTTCAACATTATATTTTACCTTCAACCCTTAACGGATAAGGAAACTTATGACAACCTATCGTCCAGAATTTGATCATAACGATCTAACCATCATCAAAGAAGAGAACCTTTATCAAGGCTTTTTTAACCTCAAACGAATGCACTTTAAACATAAATTATTCGCTGGTGGCGAAAGTGGCGTTGTTGTGCGTGAGTTGCTCATTCGTGGGCAAGCGGTGGTTGTGATAGCTTATGACCCTTACCGTGATTCAGTGGTAATGGTGGAACAGGTGCGAATTGGTGCTTATGAACCGCAGGAAGGTTCGCCGTGGCTCTTAGAACTGATCGCAGGAATGAAAGAAGCAGGGGAAAGCCCAGAGGGCGTTGCAGAACGTGAAAGTTTTGAAGAGGCTGGGATTGAAATTAAAAATCTCACGCACGCATTAACCATTTGGGATAGTCCCGGTGGCATTATGGAAAAACTGTATTTCTACGCTGCCGAAGTGGATAGCACACAAGCCACAGGCATTCACGGTTTACCTGAAGAAAACGAGGATATTCGTGTACATGTTTTCCCACGTAGCGAGGCTTACGCTATGCTGGAACAAGGGCGTATCAATAACGCAATGGCTGTGGTTGGTTTGCAGTGGTTAGAACTTAACTACCAGCGTTTACAGAAGGCGTGGATTAAAGCCTAAATTTAGGCAAATTTACAGTATTTTGCACTGTTATTTCTTATGCAGACTGTGAAGAATGTCGCATTTTTAGAATAAAAAAGCCGAAAAAGTATGAAATAAGTAGCATTTTTGCTATCTCGCTAATGCAATTTATTGAAAGTTTGGTAAGTTATCCATCGCATATTAATCGGTTTTATTAAAAAGGTGCATTATGTCTTCTTCGTCTGCATTTTATTTACCAGTATCCTCTGACCCTATTCGTTTGCTCCAAATTAGCGATCCGCATTTATTTGCCGAGCCTAATGGCACACTTTTAGACATCAACACCTACGCCAGTTTTCAGCAAGTGGTCAAGGAAATTCAAGGCGGTGCTTTTCCCTATGAGGCCATTCTTGCTACTGGGGATTTAGTGCAAGACGGCAAACCACAAAGCTATCAACGTTTTTGTGAAACGGTAAAAGTCCTACAAAAACCTGTTTTCTGGACAACAGGTAATCACGACTATCAGCCCAATATGTACAAAGTATTGGCCACATACCCAGAGCAAATTATTCCCCATAAGCACATTTATTTAGGCGATCATTGGCAATTATTGTTGCTTGATAGCCAAGTGTACGGCGTGCCACACGGCGAACTAAGCCAAGTACAGCTTGACTGGCTCAATGAAAAGCTTGCCACAACGACTAATCGCTATACGATGATTGCCTTACATCATCACCTTATTTCTACGCAATCGGCGTGGCTTGATCAGCATAATTTACGCAATACGCAAGCGTTAATGGATATTTTAACCGCCTACAATGCCAAGCAAACTGCACAAGGTTCACCTTATCAAGTGAAAGCCATTATGTACGGTCATATCCACCAAGAAGTGGCAACGTATTTGAATGATATTTTAGTGCTTGCCACGCCATCAACTGCTGTGCAATTTAAACCTCACAGCAACCAATTTGCCTTAGATAGCACACAACCTGGCTGGCGAGAGCTAAGTTTATTCGCTGACGGTCGTATTCTCACCCAAGTAAAACGTATTACAGAACGTGAATTTTTCCCTAATCAGCTCAGTCAAGGTTACTAAGTGATTTCTAGGCTATGGTTAATCCATACGCACATAACCGCCACTTTCTTGACGAATAAGCCCCTGCATTTCTAAATCCAATAGCTGTACCAGCAACGTATCTACCGTAAGCCCTGTTTGCTTGCCAATATCATCTAAGCTTATCCATTGATAGCCAATGATTTGGTATAAGTTAGGGTGCAATGGCTTTTCTTTTTGAGGTTTCTGTACGCTTGCTAGCGGAGTATTTAAGGTTTTTTGATTTGACCTCCCTAATGGGAGCATCATTTGGTTAATGACGGGTAATTGTTCCAGTATATCTTCTACATTCTCAACCAAAGTTGCCCCTTGCTTAATGAGCTTATGGCAGCCTTGACTATATGCGTTTTGAATATTACCGGGTAGGGCAAACACTTCACGGTTTTGTTCAAGAGCGTAATTAGCAGTAATCAGCGAGCCGCTTTTCACGTTCGCCTCGATAATCAGCGTGCCTTGACTTAGGCCGCTAATAATGCGATTACGCTGGGGAAAATGTTTCGCCACTGGGGGCTGATTAGGAAAAAACTCCGATACTAACGCACCCTTGTTCGCCAAAATGCGATCCGCAAGCAGGCGATGTTTGCGTGGATACACGTCCTCTAAGCCGCTGCCTAACACCGCAATGGTTTGCCCCTGAATGCCGACTACCGCTTTATGTGCATAGCCATCAATGCCTAATGCTAATCCGCTGGTTACCGTAAAGCCCACACGGTTAAGTTCCAAAGCAAAATAGCCCGCCCAATAAGCCCCATAATCCGAGCAAGCACGGCTGCCCACAATGGCAATTTGTGGCGTGGCCAACAGAGAAGGATCCCCTTTTATAAAAAGCATTGGCGGCGGATTTACCGTTTGTCGCAGTAAATAGGGATACCGTTCATCAAATAAGCTGATTAAATGACAATTCGGCTGAGTGCGCCAATCTTTGGCCTGTTCCACGCAAGGTTTAGGCTCAAACCAGCCTTGAATTTGCTTTTCCGTCCAACCAATAGTACGAAAGCGAGCTTTGTCAAAACTCAACAACTCATCAAGGGGAACTTGCTCCAAAATGGTTACGATACTTTTCGCCCCAAGATTTGGCACTTGCAATAACCGCAACATCGCATCTTCTTGTATAGCTTGTGATAAAGCATTTTCTGGGAGCATCGTCATTTTTTCAACAGTAAACATATTTTCTCGTTGTATCTTAGGATTAAAGGCTAGGCTGGAATATTCAAAATTTTTCTAAAAATTCCGGCCTAGCATAATCGTAAACGCACCAATGAACGAACATTTCCCTTTGAAAATGCGATCACGATCGCAAAACGAGTGAGTGTGAACAGGGAAATAAAAAGCAAGTGAAGGACGGGAAAGAAAAAGAAAGAGAAAGAAAAGGGGAGTAAGGCAGAGAAAAGATGAGCGAGGACAAAAAATAAAAGGGCATTAAATGCCCTTTAAAACGATTTGAAAACAGATTAAGCAGGATTGTCAATATCAACAAATTCCACATCAAAACCATAGTGCTGTGCCAGCCATTTGCCTAAGGCTTTAATGCCGTAACGTTCCGTTGCGTGATGACCAGCGGCGTAGAAATTAATGCCATCTTCTCGTGCGCTGTGAATGGTACGTTCGGACACTTCGCCTGTAACAAAAGCATCGCAACCTTGTGCAATAGCATCGGTAATGAAATCCTGACCGCCCCCTGTGCAAATGCCGACAGTTTTAATTACCGTTGGTGCATTGTCAAAACTCACTAATGGGTTACGTTGTAACCTTTCTGCTAAGCGAGCTTGCAATGCTTGTGGGCTAAGTGCTGGGGAAAGTTCGCCACGCACTAAAAGACAAGTAGGGTTATTCTCAAAGGGCTGAATATTTTGCAAGCCTAAACGTTTCGCAAGCTGTATGTTATTGCCCAATTCAGGGTGGCTATCCAACGGCAAATGGTAGGCGTACAGATTAATATCGTTCATCATCAAGGCTTTAATACGGCGGCCTTTCATTCCAATTAAACGTTGATCTTCCCCTTTCCAAAAATAGCCGTGATGAACCAAAATCGCATCAGCATTTTTTTCAATCGCCTTTTCCAGCAAGGCTTGGCAAGCGGTTACGCCTGTGATGATTTTTTTCACTTCATCACGTCCTTGCACCTGCAAGCCGTTAGGTGCGTAGTCGTGGAAAGTGGTGATATTCAACGTTTGGTTAATCAGGCGTTCTAATTCAAAATTATTCATTATTTACCCCATAAAAAAGAAAATGGCATTTTACGCAGTTCGCTTGAAAAATGCCAAGTGGTTTACAAAAATTGAGAATTTATTCCAGCGTGGAATTAGGCTAGAATTGCCCAGCAAATTTGCACAACAACAACTAAGGAGAAATTAAATGATGTTTGAACACATTCAAGCGGCACCCGCCGATCCTATTCTCGGTTTAGGCGAAACATTCAAAGCGGATCCTCGCACGAATAAAGTGAATCTCGGTATTGGCGTTTATATGGATGCACAAGGGGATACGCCGATTCTACGCAGCGTTAAAACGGCAGAAACGGAATTGCTTGCCACAGAAAAAACAAAAAGCTACCTCGCCATTGACGGCATTTTAGCCTATAACCAAGCAACGCAAGTGCTATTATTTGGTAAAGATGCACCGATTTTAGCTACTGGACGTGTGAAAACCTCGCAATCCTTAGGCGGCACTGGAGCATTATGTATTGCTGCTAATTTCATCAAAAAACATACCGCTGCAAAAAAAGTATGGATAAGCCAACCAACTTGGCCAAACCATTTAGCTATTTTCCAAGCCGTAGGCTTAGAAACACCGACTTATCGCTACTATGACGCAGAAAACCACAACCTAGCGTGGGATGCCATGTTAGAAGATTTAAGCCAAGCGCAAGCAGGGGACGTGGTGCTATTTCACGGCTGTTGCCATAACCCAACAGGCATTGACCCAACACCTGAACAATGGCAAACCCTCGCCAAAATGAGTGCAGAAAAAGGCTGGTTACCGTTATTTGACTTCGCTTATCAAGGTTTCGCCAACGGCTTAGAAGAAGACGCTTTCGGTTTACGTTACTTTGCTGAACACAACCCAGAATTGTTGGTGGCAAGTTCATATTCCAAAAACTTCGGTTTGTACAACGAACGCACAGGGGCATTTACGCTGGTGGCAGGCAGTGCAGACGTTGCTGAAAAAGCACAAACACAAGTAAAACTCATCATCCGCACCCTGTATTCCAATCCGCCAAAACACGGTGCAGGCAGCGTGAATATCGTATTAAATGACGAAAAATTGCGTCACCAATGGGAAGAGGAGCTAACAGAAATGCGCAACCGCATTAAATCAATGCGTGAAACATTGGTTCGCTTGCTCAAAGAATATGGCGCAACGGAAAACTTCGACTTCATCTTGCAACAAAACGGAATGTTCTCATTCAGTGGCTTAAATCCTGACCAAGTAAAACGCTTACGTGATGAATTTGGCATTTACATTGTCGGATCAGGACGTATTAACGTCGCAGGCATTACGCCGAGTAATATTGATTACTTAGCGAAAAGTATTGTGGCAGTGTTGTAGGTTTGTTGGTGATTTAAGGTAGGCTGGAATTTTTAGCAAAATTTTGTTGAAAATTCCGGCCTTTGTTTTTGTATTACTTTTGATGAATATTCCAGCGTTGTGCCTTTGGGCAACCTACTGAAAATCCCACGATAAGTTGGATACTAGGCGGCAGTGGTCGCATTTGAAGTCGAAGATACCGTGTAATGGGGTGGGGAGTTTCCACACTTGTTGGCAGCTTGGGCAGGTGCGGTGTTGTTCTTTTTCTAGGGTTTCGCCGCCGACACGGTATAAATAATAGTAGGTCGGAATTTTGGTATGAATTTCGATGTCTCGGCAGAGGCTACGACCTTGTTTGGCGAGATCGGAATTTACGTCCGCAATGGCATTCAATGCCACGTTTTCCAAAGGAGAGGCGTTCATTTATAATTCATCGCAGGCTTGCCAGTTTTCTTGCCATTTTATGCATTCTTTGGCGAGTGCTGAGGCGTCTTGAAAGGCTCGGTATAAAGGGCGTGGTTGCAGGCTGTCGCCTGTATGTAGGGGCGAGCAGGTTTGTAAGTAGGTGGTGTAAAGCAGTTGCCAGCTTGGTTCGGTGTCGCTTGTAGGTTCGCCGTTTAAATCTTGGGCGACAATTTGCATATTGTCCATTATTAGCCCCATTTCCGCCGCTTGGCTTATCGCCTCGTCAACGGGGGCGTTGTTCCATTCAGGTAGCAAGCTGTGTTGTTCTGGGCAAAGTACGTGCATTGCGTAGCCTTGTTGGTTTTCGTCTTTTTCATCTGCCATTGTGGCGGCGGAAATAGGAATTTCACGGCCGATGATTTGACCGTTATAGCGCCATTGGTCGATCACGTTGTTCAAATAACGGCAAGCGGTGGGGAAGTCTAGGGGCTGTTTGGCTTGAAAAAACACATCAATTAAAAACATTTTTCTACCTTTTTGAAAATTGACAAAGTAGCACACTTTACGCAAATCTCGTAAAATAAGCCACTTTTATTTACTCAAAGGACTTAAAATGTCACACCGTTTTACTAACGATGAAAAACTGCAAATGTATGCGGCGATTATTCAATTATCTCAAGTGTTAAAAGAGACCCAAATGTGGTCAGAAACTCGTCCGAGTGAAGTCGCACTTGCAAGCACCGAGCCGTTTGCGTTGGATCATCTCGCCCCTGAAGAATGGCTACAATGGATTTTTATTCCTAAGTTTAAGGCGTTACTGGATGCAAAATCGCCATTGCCTGCGATGGCTATTACCCCTTATTTAGAAGAAGCGTTAAAAGAGCATATCGCCCTACCGAGCTTGGTTGTACCTTTGCAACGCCTAGAAACCCTGTTACAACGTAACGCATAATGTTAGACATTTTATATCAAGATGAATGGCTGGTTGCCGTGAATAAACCTGCGGGAATGCTGGTTCACCGTAGCTGGCTTGATCGGCACGAAACGCAGTTTGTAATGCAGACTTTGCGTGATCAAATTGGTCAGCACGTTTTCCCCATTCATCGCTTGGATCGTCCAACATCTGGCGTGCTGTTATTTGCCTTAGATAGCCAGACGGCACGTTTAATGTGCGGGCAGTTTGAAGAAAAAATCGTACAGAAACAATATCTTGCACTGGTGCGTGGTTTTATTTTGACGGCTGGGGAAATTGATTATCCGTTGAAAGTGAAACAGGACAAAATTGCCGATAAATTCGCACAGAAGGATAAAACGCCACAGGATGCCGTAACGTTATTTGAGCCGTTGCAGTGGGCGGAAATGCCTTTTGCGGCGAAAAAATATCCTACCAGTCGTTACACGCTTGTTCGTTTAACCCCAAAAACAGGGCGAAAACATCAGCTACGCCGCCATTTGAAACACATTTTTCACCCCATTTTAGGGGATACACAGTATGGCGATTTACATCAAAACCGTGCATTTCAAGCTCATTTAGGTGTGCAACGCTTGATGTTACACGCTGAAAAATTAAGCTTTTTGCATCCCTATCACAAAATTTCTATAAATATTACGGCCTACCCTGATACGGCTTGGCAGTCAGCAATGGCACAATTACATTGGATTGAAAAAATTTAGGAGTTCTTATGTTAGATTTAGAAACCGTTCACTTAACCCACGAACAGCAACAGCAAGCTGTGGAGCAAATCCAAGCCCTTATGCAACAAGGGCTAAGCAGTGGGGAAGCCATCGCCAAAGTGGCCTCCGAATTGCGTGCAGCCCACAAGGTGCAAAGTTCATCAGAGAAAGAATAAATCAAAAAAATCATGGATTTTATGATTTATGTCTAAACGTGACGTTACAAATTGATTATTATGCGAAAACGTAGGTGGTTAAACTAAGGAGTTATATTATGACAATGCGTCAAGATCACATTTCCGATTACATTCAAGCAGCACTGAAAGACTTTGATAATCCGCAGCTTGCAACGGATTTATGGCATATTTTCCGAGAGCAACATTTTGATGGTTTTCTTGCAAATTTTGTGGTGAGTCATTTATGCGAAAAATATCAAATGACCAAAAATGAACTGGGATTAGCGCTGTTACCTGTGGCGGCGTGCTACGCCAATCCAACCATTTCGCATTTTAATGTAGGCGCTGTGGTGGAAGGGGATTCTGGACATTTTTACTTTGGGGCGAACCAAGAATTTTGTGGAACGGCGATTGCACAAACCATTCACGCCGAACAAAGTGCCATTTCACATGCGTGGGTGCGTGGAGAGCAACGTTTGACGAATATTTTCATCAATTATAGCCCTTGTGGTCATTGCCGCCAGTTTATGAACGAACTTAACACAGCGGATAAATTACAGATCCATTTGCCAAAAGAACCTAGCTGTACATTGCACGATTACCTGCCGAATGCCTTTGGGCCGAAAGATTTAAACATTTCCCATTTATTGCTAGATCCTGAAAATAATGGTTTGACGTATCACTGCACGTCGCCAGTCATTCAAGCTGCAGTGGATGCAGCAAACCAAAGCCACGCCCCTTATTCCAAAACTTATTGCGGTGTGGCGTTGGAGCTGAATAATCATAAAATTTTTCAAGGACGCTATGCGGAGAATGCCGCATTTAACCCAAGCCTACCTGCAATGCAAGTGGCGTTGAATGCGATTATTATGCAAGGCCACGAAGTGGAAAATATTGTGCGAGCGGTGATGGTTGAAACGCCAGTGGCATTATCCTATAAACAAAGTGCACAGGCAGTTTTAAGCTATTTAGGCGATGTAGAATTAGAGTACATTGCACTATAAGCCCCCTAAAAACTAAGCAAAAAAAGTAAAAATAAAGGGATAGCAATGTGTTATCCCTTTTTTATCACTTATTGAAAACGGTTAAAAGCCTCAACGGCTCGATCAAATTTTTCCGCTACCGCTGGATTAACAGGATGGAAAATCGATGAGGTTACAGCGATCGCCGAACTAAGTAGGAATGCCGGAACCATTTCGTATAAATTGGCTAAATCCACCCAGCCCCAGTAGTCCAGTAAAGGTTTCCAAATTACTACCGTAATTGCCCCTGCAAGCATACCAAGCAAGGCTGCACGAGAACTGATATTGCGGTTAAACAATGCAAGAATGATGATTGGTCCAAACGCCGCACCAAAGCCTGCCCAAGCGTAGGACACCAAGCTCATTACCTTAGAATCTGGGTTTTGCGCAATGGCAATGGCGATAAGTGCGATGGCTAAAACCATTGCACGTCCGACCCAAACTAGCTCCGCACTTGAAGCTCGTGGACGAATGAACCCTTTGTAGAAATCTTCTGTTAAGGCAGCGGATGACATTAATAATTGTGCGGAAAGTGTACTCATTACCGCTGCCAAAATAGCAGATAAAACAACGCCAGCCACCCACGGATTAAACAAGAGCTTAGACAACTCAATGAAGACCGTTTCAGGGTGTGGCAACGGAATATTTTCAGCAGTGAAGTATGCTAAGCCAAAATAACCCACCGCCACAGCGCCAGTTAAACATAAAATCATCCAAGTAATACCGATTTTACGGGCATTATTAAGAGAATTTACCGAGTCGGCCGCCATAAAGCGTGCCAAAATGTGTGGTTGCCCAAAGTAACCCAATCCCCACGCTAAGGCGGAAATTACCCCAATACCTGAAACACCGTGCAACCAGTTAGCATAAGGAATGTGCGTGATAGCGGCTTTTGCCACTAGTGCAGTGTTAATTTGATCCCAGCTTAAATTCATTAACACCATCATAGGGGCGAGCAGTAAAGCAAAGAACATCAAAGAGGCTTGAATGGTATCGCTCCAAGAAACCGCCAAATAGCCACCGATAAAGGTATAAAGAATAGTGGCAATTGCACCAAGCCATAGGGCGGTGCCGTAATCTAAGCCGAGCAAACTTTGAAATAATTTCGCTCCCGCCACAACGCCAGAGGCACAATAGATGGTAAAAAAGAACAGAATAATAGAAGAAGAAATAATTTTAAGCGCCGTTTTTTGATGGGGGAATCGTTGAGCAAAAAATTCAGGTAAGGTTAGTGCGTTGTCGTAGTTTTCCGTAAAGATACGTAAACGTCCCGCAACAATACGATAATTAAAGTAAGCCCCAATCACCAAGCCTACGGCTATCCATGCTTGTGATAAGCCTGCAACAAAAATTGCACCAGGTAATCCCATTAAAAGCCAACCTGACATATCCGATGCACCCGCCGACATTGCAGTGACAAAGCTGCCCATTTTTCGACCGCCTAAAATATAGTCGTCAAAATTTTTCGTTGACCAATACGCATAAACGCCGATGCCAAGAATAACGAACAAATATAGGCTAAAAGTAATATAAATTTGCATACAAACCTAAACGCAAAATAATAAAAATGAAAGCCTAGGATTATCCGCTAGAAGTTCCGCCTATGCAAGCCTAAAAAGCCACGCTGGAATTTTTATAAAAATTCCGACCTAGATTTTCACGCCCATTCGTAAAAAGACCATAAGACAGAAAAGAACAGAGTAGTTGCTTATTAGTTACTTAGTTATATAGTTACATCGTAACGAAAAATTGCATTACAGCAATGAAGTAAGAATTTCGGCTAGCTAACTAGGCAAAGCGATATTTGATCCGTCAAATCGCATTTTTTGTGAATTTAGCTTACGAACAACATACGAAATGTTTCCTTATTGATGGCAATAGAGCAGTTTTTGCTTTTCACGATGTTGCCTATCAAAAAAAGGATATTCCAATTCGTGCGATTTGAGCGATCAAATAAAAGCAAAATAAAGTTAGTGGTGGGTGGCGGCGAATGCCATGCACCTATATTTATCGCTTATTTAACATAATATATATTATACGAAGTGGTAACTTGTTTATGTTTGATAGGGACAGCAACCTTTTATATAATTCATTTCGCATTTTAGCTTGTGAAATGCTTAATACAAATAAACTCAACCATCTCCAATTAAATAAGGAATTTTCATATGAAAAAACAACTTTTAACTCTAGGGAAGGTATTTGCCATACAGGTAAAAACCAAGCACCGATTGATATTAAAAATGCTATCAGCACTGACGATTTACCTGCAGTCACTTTTAATTATGTAGATAAAACTACGGGATTTGTGGTTAATAATGGGCATAGTATTCAATTTAATCTCAAAAAACCTGAAACCATTAAACTTGGTGATCACACCTTAGAATTGGTGCAACTACATTTCCATAGCCCGAGCGAAAATACGATCGATGGTAAATCTTTCCCATTAGAAATGCATTTAGTACATAAAGATGCACAAGGCAACCTTGCCGTCGTTGCAGAGTCGCAGTCTTGCAAGGAAAATTTATTCGAAGAAGCTGGCGTTAATCTACTTAAACTGTATGATAAAAATGAGGCTTAATGCCTCATTTTTTATATTCACGCCCCGAAAATCGAAACTTTTTGTTTTTACCTTAAAATACTTCAAACACCTCTACTCCAATGCTTTTTAATAATTGCTCAGTACTTTGGCGGTAAGATAATTTGGATTCTTTTTCAACCATAACTACTTTAAAATATTCACTAAATTTTCACTATTCATAATAGCAAGATTTAATACGACTTGTAATACAGGCAGGATTGGGTTGAAGGCGGCGTTTTCGGTGTAACAATTTAGGCATACTGCCCTATGGTGTTAAATTTTGCTGACATCAAAATCTTCTATTTTTAGATCAGTTGGCGTTTGATAAAAATCGCACAATGCCCTGCGTAATTTTTCAGTGCGTTTGGGTAAACCGTTTTCAATGTAGCGTTTAACTTGTTCATAAACCGCCTGCTTAAACGGTGCTGTATCACCTGGATTACCGTTGAGATTATCGCTACTGGCATAAAAACGAAAACCTGCCGCTTGGGCTAAAATCCATTCTGTGGCTTGAGGTTTGACTTCGACTTTTTCAAATTCACGCTGGCGTTCTGCGGAACGTCCATCTGGCTCATACCAATAACCATAGTCTTCCAGCTTGCGACGTTCAGTGCCTGCAATCAGCCAATGAGCAATTTCGTGCAAGGCGCTGCTATAAAAGCCACGTGCAAATACAATGGCGTTATAAGGTTGCTCTTCGGTTGCGGGTAAATAAATCGGCTCATCGCCACCTTTAATTAAGCGCGTGTTGTATTCTTCGGCAAAACAGCCATCAAAAATGTGCGTAATATCCGCTAAGGTATGTTGCATTATATTTCCTTTAAGTAAAAAAATAACGAGATGTTAAATCCCGCTATTTTATATGAAACTGCTATTAAAGTACCATTTTTTGTAGGGCTTCTATGCGTTTTTCAAGTGGCGGGTGACTTAAAAATAAATCACCTACGCTGCCACGTTTACCGTCAATCCCAAAAGCGGCTAGGCTGCCCTGCATATCGTGCGGATTTGGGATTTGGTTTAGTCGTTCTAAGGCGGCAATCATTTTATATTTGCCTACTAGCTGTGCGGAACCTGCATCAGCACGGTATTCACGTTGGCGAGAAAACCACATTGCTATAATGCTAGCTAGTACGCCAAAAACAACTTCTAATACCATTGAGACCAAATAATACGCCCCATAGCTGACTTCCCCACCATCTTCATCATCGCTACGTGAGCTTGCTACAGCGTTAGCAATCATCCGAGCTAAGAAGAAAACGAAGGTATTTAATACACCTTGAAGTAGGGCCATTGTCACCATATCGCCATTTTTAATATGGCTAATTTCGTGAGCTAATACGGCCTCAGCTTCTGATTCCGTCATACTTCGTAACAGTCCTTCACTTACAGCGACCAGCGAGCTATTTTTACTCGCCCCTGTGGCAAAAGCATTTAATTCACTGGAATAATAAATTGCCACTTCGGGCATTGGTAAATCTGCTTTATGTGACAAGCGTTGTACAGTTTGTAAAAGCCAAGCTTCTTGTGCATTTTGTGGTTGGGTAATAATGACACCATCGACGGCCCTAAGTGCCATTCCTTTAGAGAAATAAAGCGACACGAACGCACCAACAAAACCAAATAATCCCCCAAGTAATAGAATACCGAGCGCACTTTGCCCACGTATTCCAGTAATAGATAAAATAATGCCAAAAACGACCATTACCGCAAGGTTAGTTGCGAGAAACAATAAAATACGTTGCATTGGGTGTTCCTTTTTAACGAGATAATAAAAAATGGCACGCCATTAGTACCGCCATTGAGCCATTATAATAATATGTTTTTTTATTTTCTGGCAAGCTAATCCCATAGGCTTAGCTGGTGAGGCATTGATTTTTGATGTGGCAACTGCACTTGCAAACCAATGAGCCGTACCGCACGATTGTTACAACGTAACCAAGCCTGCGTTAATAAATGTTGAAAGCTGGCTAAATTAAAGTCCAAGTGGCTTTTTTCTACGGTAGTTTGCTGGAAATCATCAAATTTTAATTTGACGCTGAGCCGATGTAACTGTTGCAAAGGAATAGTCGGACAGGTGCGAGCCAAACGCTGTTTTAGTAATTCAAAAAGCCGTTCAAGCAGTGGTTCAGCTTGATTTAATGTGGCGAAATCCTGAATAACCGTCCGTTCAACGCCTACGGATTTTCGTTCACGCTGGGGTTGTACCGCTCGTGGATCCTTTCCGTGACTAAACTGCCAAATTCTCGAGCCTAGTTTGCCAAAATGATGTTGCAAAAAAAGCAAGGTTTGCTGTTGGATATCCGCACAGGTATACAACCCTAACTCGTGCAACTTCCTTTCTGTCACCTTACCGACACTAGGAATTTTTTTCAATGGCAAGCCATGAATAAACGCCTCAACGTCTTCTGGACGAATGACAAATAAGCCATTGGGTTTATTCTGATCAGAGGCAATTTTGGCAAGAAATTTTAAGGGGGCTACGCCTGCGGAGGCAGTTAATCCTGTGGTTTGAAAAATACGCTGACGAATAGATTGGGCTATCCAAGTGGCGGAGCCTCGATACGCTTTGACGTTGGTCACATCCAAGTAGGCTTCATCTAATGAAAGCGGTTCAACAATGGGCGTATATTCGTGGAATATTTGTAAAATTTGCTGTGAAACTTGGCGATAAAGAGGCATATTTACAGGACGTAAAATGAGTTGCGGGCATTTTTTTAACGCTAACGCCGTTGGCATTGCACTGTGTAAACCAAATTTCCGTGCCTCGTAATTACAGGTTGAAAGCACGCCACGCTCCGTTGGTAAGCCGCCAACGGCCACAGGTTTACCCTGCAACTGCGGGTTATCACGCATTTCAATAGACGCATAAAAGCAATCCATATCAATGTGAATGATTTTGCGTGTCAACTCTCCTGTCATTCCTTTACCCTGCATACAAAAGCACTCTGCCGTTACCGACAAAGTGCTTTTCAAAATTTTTATAAATAATCCGGCCTAGATTATTTAGCTTGTAAGGATTTCCAAGCTGCTGGTGACAGGGAGCGTTGTAGGCTGTTTAAGGTTTCGGTTGCGTTGGTTGATGCCAACGTGCTATCCGATTGAGCCGCTTTGGTTAGCCATTGGTAGGCGGTTGGTAAATCTTTTGTTACACCGTCACCGTTTAAGTACATAATGCCTAGCATAAATTGTGCATCACCATTATTTTTTGCGGCGGCTTTTTCATACCATTGAATTGCTTTTTCCTGATCTTTTCTTACTGCATAACCATTATGATACATATAGCCCATTTCATATTCTGCACGTGGTTCACCTTGTAAGGCAGCTTGTTTGAACCATTTTAAGGCTTGAGCATTGGATTTCCCTACACCGTAACCTTTTAAGAAAATACGACCTAACACATATTGTGCTTCGGCAAAGCCTTGTTCTGCGGCTTTTTTGTACCATTTAATGGCTTCGGTGTATGAACTTTCTACCCCAGCAAAACCGTAATAATAAATCACGCCCAACTCGTATTGTGCTTTGGCTAAGCCTCCTTCTGCTGCACGGCTAATCCATTCAAAAGCACGAGTATTTGACTGTGCAACACCGCCTTCACCTTCAAAATATAAATATCCCAAAGCAAACTGTGCGTTTGCATCCCCTTGTTCTGCTTGCTGATGAATGGCTGCATAAGTGGTTTGAGTGGGCTTGTCGAAAGCCTGCGCCGTTAATGCTGATGCCAAGCCAAGGCAGAGGGCTGTCACTGGGAATAGGTGGGATAAATGTTTTTTCATTTTATGCTCCTTAGGTGAATGAAATTGTACCCATAAAACGTAGGGGGTTATTATAAGCGTCTCGCGGTTAAGCGACAATTTTTTTTGCGTATTCTGCTAATTTCTGTAGCAGTTGTAATTTCTGCTTATCAGTACTGTGTTGCTCGCACATTTGTTGAAAACTTTCTTCAAAGGCTGGAATTTCTGCGTCAATTTTGGCACGGCGATATTTTTGCCATTTTAACTGCTCCGCTCGGCTTAGCGTTTTGTAAAAATAGCGTGCTTTGTAATGGAACAACAAAGCAGGAATGCGTGGGTCGCTAAATTTCAAATTAAGCTTATCCCAGTCCGCCACAGGGGTTTCTCGCAACAAGGTGAGGTGATCTTGATCCGCATAGCTGAAAAAGCCGTTATAAAGCTGAGTTTCTACGTTTTCAACTGCGCTCGTATCCGTAAATTGTTGATCGCCTTGAATAGTTAGCACGTCATCACGCAAGCTTAAATGTTGTTTAAGTTTTTCCAAATTCGCTAGACAGCGGTTTAAATCAATGCCTAAACGTTCTGCATCTTGCGGGCGTAGCACGTTGAGTGGTGCAAGAATTGGGCATTTGTTCACGTGTACGCCTTTTAGTGGCACTGGGGCGATGTTTTGCAGTTCCAGCTCGGCTTTTGGTGTGAACAATAATTCGTGATTTTTTTCTGGCGTACGGTTTAGCATTGCATCGATGTCGCCCATTAAATCAATGCACAAGGCTTTGTTGCTGTTGGTCGCATCCCACACCACAGGCACGATCACACTAATGTTACTGCGTGCGTTGCCAAACATTCCTGATACGTGAACTAACGGCGTTAAGTTGCTGAAATCCAGCATTTCGGCGATGGCTTTTTTATGCCTACGCTGGAAAAAATAGGAAAATAATTTCGGTTGTTTTTCTTTGATGAGTTTCATTAAAGCGATGGTAGCGTATACATCAGACATCGCATCGTGGGCGTTTTCGTGGGCAATGCCATTGGCTTTGGTGAGTTGTTCTAAACGGAATGATGGCAAACCGTCATCATCATACACCCAGTTGATACCATCAGGGCGCAAGGCGTAGCAAGCCCGCACTAAGTCAATTAAATCCCAGCGAGAATTACCATTCGCATAGCTGTAAGCGTAAGGGGCAATGAGGTTACGGTAAAAGGTGTAACGTGTCATTTCATCGTCAAACCGCACGTTGTTATAGCCCAAAATACAAGTGTTCGGCTGGCTAAACTCCCCTAGAATGCCTTCGGCGAACTGGTATTCTGGCACGCCTTGTTGTTGGCATTGTTGCGGTAAAATGCCTGTCACCATAATTGCCTCTGGGCTAGGTAAATAGTCGTTGGTTTGCTGGCAAAATAACATTACAGGCTCGCCAATAATGTTGAAATTTTCATCGGTACGAATGCCTGCAAACTGCGCTGGGCGATCTTTTGCGGGGTTTATGCCGAAACTTTCGTAATCGTAAAAGAAAAAAGTCGGTGCATGAGTTGTCATTTTTTATCCTTATAATGCGGCGTAGTAGAATAAACAAATAATGGCGGCAACGCCTAGTACTAAGCCGAGTAAGTTGATTTTGCTTAAACGTTCTCTAAAAAATAAACCGCCAACAATGGTTGCCAATGAAATTACGCCTATGTTCATTCCTGCGAAAACTAAGGTTGGATCTTGGCTTAGGGCTTGATGAGCTTTGATGTAAAACAAAATATTACCGAAGTTTAAAGCCCCTAAAAGCAAGCCCACCAGCACGCTGAACATCGTCCATACGGTACGTGTTAGCACTAAATAAATGAACATAAAACAGCCTGCGAGTACAAAGGCAAGAAACAGCGTATTGGGGAAAACGCCACCCATTTTGGCAATGTTTTTAAATAAAATATCCACAATGCCATAGCCTAGCCACACCAAAAACAAAGCGAGCATTGCTTTAAATACCCCTTTGAGTGAAACTGCTGGGCCGGAATTTTCAGCGGAATTTTGATGATTTTTCGCATTTGGGCGAATCATCAAGCAAATTAAGGCTAAAAAGGCCAGCCCCACGCCGATCAATTTATTTTGTGTGGCTTTTTCACCAAAAATCACAAAGGCCGCCACAATAGGCAAAAACAGAGAAAGGCGTTGAGCAGCATCGGCTCTTGTAATACCAGCGTAAACGATGGCACGGTACATAATGATAAACAGGCTTGGCAGCACCAACCCCATTAAAATAATCAATGGCATTTCAGGGCTTTGCAACAAGAATATCTGCAACGACTGCCCATTAAAGGTTGGTTTTAAGAAAACATAAGTGAGAGCGCTGGCGACCACATAATTAAACGCCACTGCTTGCCCCATAATGAAATTACCGCGCTGCGCAAGTTTTAATAAAACTGACACGGCGACACTAAATAAAACAGCAAAAACAAGTGCTTGCATAATATTTTCCTTTTATTTTAAATCGAGATGTTTCGCCAACTGGCTTTGGCGAGCGTGTTTTTTTGTAATGGCTTTCTGCCAAATATCCTGTTCTGCAAAAATGGTTAAACGTTCTTTTGCACGTGTTACTCCTGTGTAAATTAACTCTTTGGTCAACACAGGGCTTGGTGTCAACGGCAGTACGAGCAGGGTATGGTTAAACTCGGAACCTTGCGATTTATGAACGGTCATAAAAAAGGCACTTTCGTGTTCAGGGAGTCGACTTGCCAGCTCCGATTGCCCATTTTCAAACCAGTAACGCCCACGTGCCTCACCTTTTTCATCAAAGTCGAGCAAGTATAGTCCCACATCGCCATTATACAAACCAATGGTTGGATCATTTTTGCGGATCATAATGGGTTTGCCAATAAAATGTTCATACCCCATTGGAAAACTCAGCTGTCCTTGTTGGCGTAGGTAATGAAAAATGTGCTGGTTAAGCTGTTCGCTCCCCAGTGGTGTTTGACGCAAGGCAGTTAAATAACGAATTTGATTGAATGCCGTAAAAATGGCGTGAATATCGGCAGGCTGCAATGGGCGCTGTTCCTGTTGCAGGTGTTTAACCTGTTGAAAATAGGCTTGGTAGTCTTTCGCTGCCTGTTCAACAATCAATCGACTGCAATGCTGAATTTGTTGTGCAATGGCTAATTGGGGATCGACACGTTGAGCGTAGTCCACCAGCGACACTTCGCTTTGCCTTTGCTGGCTTTGTTCTGCTAAAAAACACCAGCTTTCATCGCCTAAACCACGATTGATCAAGCCTGCCAATTTGCCGATAGCGGGATATTGCCCAAAACGATGGCTATATTGCAACTGGCAAAGGTGATCACGAAACCAATGGCCTTGCGCGCTTGGCAGATTTTCCCCTGTAACGTCCTGTAAAAATACACAATGTTCCGCACTATAAGGGCGTAGTGTTTGGTTTGATTGATACTGAAACGCCGACAGGCTCGCGAGTACCGCCCCATATTCTACGGAATCCAGCTGATCTTCATCGCCGAGCAAAATTAGCTTTGTATTGGCTGGCAGAGCTCGTACGAGATTTGCCATCATCGCTAAATCAATCATCGACACTTCATCAACTACCAGCACATCAAGATGCAGTTTATGGTTTTCGTTATAAAGCAATTCAGGTTGTAAGGGACGCGCACCTAACAGACGATGCAACGTAGCGGCATCTTCTGGTAGGCTTGCGAGTATTTCTGGCGAAATGTGGATGCTTTTTTGTAGCATAACAATGGAGCGCTGCACGCTTTCTTTCAGGCGAGCCGCCGCTTTGCCTGTGGGCGCTACCAAGCGAATATTCAGCAACTGCTCTGTTTTTGCATACAGCAGTTGCAAGGCCAGCAACAAACGAGTGACAGTCGTGGTTTTCCCTGTACCAGGCCCGCCTGTAATAATGCTAAATCGTTGGCGTAATGCCGTTGCAACGGCGATCTTTTGCCAATGATGGCTTTCCTGCGGATGCTTTTGCGCCGTTAGGCTATCGTTGGGAAAAACCGTATTTAGCACTTGCTTGATTTCCGCTGTGCTAAAAGGCATTGGCTGATGTTGTGCATTTTTTTGCAGTAAAAAATAATCGGCAATGGCTTTTTCATCCACCCATTGGCGGTATAAAAATAACGCATCGTGGGCAATCACCAGCGGTTTCACGCTTGCTTGTGGATTTTCGGTAAATAACACGTTACCCCGTAACGCATTTTGCCATTCTGCAAAAGGAATGCTAATTTTTTGCAAAATATTCCGGCGTAGGGTTTCGTTGCTTTCGCCGTATAAATCAAAAGGATAGCTCAGTAATTTTTCCGTTAAGGGCAAGCAAACATTTCCCATTTGGCGTTTGTGCATCAGGCTAGCGATTAAAAATAATGCGAGATCCTGCACCGCCTGCGGATAAGCATAGGGCTGTTGCTTGTCGTTTAGCAACATAAGATAGTAATAATCAGACGGACGTAAAATTTTTTCGTCAAATAAGTGTTTGAGTAGCGTCAACATTTGTTTTTCCTTGTGGCTAGTCAAATAAAGCATCAAGGCTTTCTATAACGGCACGTGCGGGCTTATGAAAATAAATACCACTGCCAGCCTTGCCGTTCATTCCACGCATAAAGGCATACACCACGCCGCCAAAATGACGATCATAATCGTAATTTGGTAACCGCTGGGCTAAGTAGCGATGTAACGCCACGCTATAAATTAAAAATTGCCAATCGTAGTGATGTTCCTGCATTACCGCGGGTAGTTTTTCCTTATCGTACGCCGCAAAATGGTCGCCTAAGCGATTGGATTTATAATCCAGTACAAACCATTGCGCTTGGTAGGGAAAAACTAAGTCAATACTGCCCTGCATTAAACCTTGATAGCGCCTTAATTGCATTTTTTGCTTAGAATCGGTTAAGTAGCCGAACTTTTGCAAAATCACACTAAAATCTTCGCCTGTAAATGCGTGATTGATACGGAAATAAAATTCCATTTCCTTTAAATACTGCTTAGCTGGCAACTCCCCTAAACAAAACGGCGAATTTTCCCATAATGGCGTGTTTACAATAAACTGTAACCAGCGTTGCAGTGCGTCAAGGTTTACATCAAGCAATGTTTCATCACGCAGCCCCATTTGATGTGCCAATTTTTGTAAGCTTTGTTGTAATGCGAGAGGAAGTTCCGCAAATGGCAAAGGTAGCAAAGTGGCTAGCTCGTGAAAATCCTGTTTTTCTAAAAAGTAATGCAAGGCACTCCCCACTTTATCACCACCAGCCCACGTCATTGGCGATGCTCCCAGTGATGCATTGGGATAATAATCTGCAATGTTTTGCGTTTCTTTTTCTATCTCAGGCGTTTCCCACAGCGTATTCGTGGTTAAACCCCATTCTTGTGCGCTGTCTTTGCTAGAAAATGGGAAACGCTCCCCTGTTAATTCTTGCTCATTTAAATGGAAAATCGCCTGATCGTGGCGGCGTTTAATTTTGGAAAAACTCAAACTTTCCCAGTGTTGCTCAATGCGTTGGTTAAATTCAGCGGCTTGTAAGGTTTGCTCCGTTGTCGGTGCGGTTTTCACACGCAGCGGCGCTTGTGCAAGAAACGGCTCGGCATCATTTAGCTGTAAAACTTGTGAATATTCCAGCCAAGCATTAAGTAGGCTATCCAGCGCCACATTCACCATTGGCTCGCTCGGATCCTCTGCCGTTCCTGCTTGTTTTTGTAGTAAGTAAACCAAAGCATTCCACGCCATTTTTTTGCTTTGACCTGTAATTTTTTTATCACCAAAACAGCGTGGCAGTGTCATTGCAACTTGATATTTTGCACGAGTAAGGGCGACATACAGCAAGCGCATTTCTTCTGCTTGCGCCTCTCGTTGTAAATTCTCTTGGTGCGTGGCGAGCATATCCCAATGCACAGTATCCGCTTTTTCATCAAAATACGTTTGCGGACGTGTGCCGCTATCTTTGCGTGGATCACGCATATATTCGGCGGCAAATGGCAACCAAACCAAATCAAAGGCTAGCCCTTTGGATTTATGAATGGTGATAATTTTGACCAACTCACGATCGCTTTCCAAACGCAAAGCCGTAGTTTCTGCACTTTGGCGGTTCGCACCGTCCACAATGCTTTTTTCAAGCCAACTTACCAGCGCCGCTTGACTGTCGTGCTGAGTGCTGGCTTGTTGCAACAGTTCGCTTAAATGCAGATAGTCGGTTAAATCACGTTCGCCATCGGCTTGCTGGAACACACGTTCAAGCAAATTTTCCCCTGTGATCAACTCGCTTAACATTGGCAAAATACCCTGTCGCTGCCAAATTTGCTGGTAATCGAGAAAACGTTTTACTGTGTTTTCCCACGCCGTTTCGTTGCTTTTAATGTGCTGAATATCGCCCAGCGCATAGCCCATCAGACCGCAACTTAGCATATTCAATATATTTTGTTTCATCAGCGGATGTAGACAGGCACGCAAAATGTACAGTAAATCCTGTGCCACGCTGGTTTGAAAAATATTTTTTTGTTCGGACAAATACACCGACTGCACGCCACGCTGGCGTAACGCTTTTTTCACCGCATCCGCTTGCGTGCGATTTGACACCAGCACCGCAATATTTTTCGCTTGTATCGGCTTGCCATTTAGGCTCGCCTGCCCTTGCACCCCAGCATTGAGCCACGTAGCAATCGAGGCTGCACAAATTTCCGCAGAATATTCCGGCGTAGCGTTTTCGCTTTCTTGCAAATAAATTTGCAACGGCGCTTGGACGGCATCGTTTAGCATAAGCCCCTGCATATCTTGGTGCGCCTTTGGCACGTTCACTTTTTCGTAATTGATACGGTCAAACAAAAATGGCGATGTGCTATCTTTTTCATTTTGCTGAAAAAGTTCGTTGACCATCGTGATTAAACCTGCGGTTGAACGCCAGTTTTCCTGCAAGGTGAATTTTTGTTGCGTATTTTTTGCCGCTCGCAAATAAGAAAAAATATCCGCCCCACGAAATTTATAAATGGACTGTTTCGGATCACCGATCATCAAAAACGCTGAACCGTTCTTATCGTCAGGGTCGGCATTTTTTAAATAAATTTGATCAAAAATGCGGTACTGCTGTGGATCCGTATCCTGAAATTCATCAATCATCGCAAAAGGATACTGGCGGCGAATAAGCGCCACTAAGGCGGCACCGTTTTCACTGTGCAAGGCCTCGTCCATTAGGCGTTTTAAATCGTCAAAGGATTTATCCGTGTGGCGAGCTTTGTAATCACGCATTTTGGCGTTTAAATCACGCAAAAACAGAAAGCGCACAAGGTTTTTTTTGTAATCTGCAACGCTTGTTTTTTGCTCGTTTAAAGCCTTATTCGCTTGTTCTAAATGCTGAAAAATATCGTGGCTTAAACCAGGTAAATCTTTCTTTTGAGCTTTGTTCAGTACTTCGGTTTGGGTGTAATGCTTTATGCAATCAGGCACGGCAGCTGGTTCACCTTTCGCCCAATCGTCCATTGCTGGCAACCATTTTGCGTGATACGCATTCGGCGCCCCGTCCTTCTTCAAATAGCCTGCCATCACTGCTTGATTATCCTGCAACAGCGCCAGAAGTTCATCACGATGTTCTCGCCAATAGGCTTGCAACGCCGTTATTTTTTCTAAATAGCAACTGTCCGCTACTGCTAAACCTTGCGTTTTTAAGTTTTGCCAGCTTAACTGCTCTAAATTGACTGGCTGCTCGGCAATGGTTAGATTTTTATTGACGAAAGTCGCCACTTGCTCGCTAAGTTCCGCTGGCGTGCTGGCAATGTTTTGAATAAAACGCGCCATGTCTTCATCAAGGGTGTAAAAATTCTCACGCCACACTTCTTGCGCTAAGCGTGCTTGCAAGGTAATTTCATCGTCTGTTTCCAGCACATTCACATCAAAAGACGTGCCAGACTGGAAAGCATAGCGTTTGAGCATTCGCTGGCAAAAGCCATCAATGGTGAAAATAGCGGCTAAGTCGAAGTCTTGATCCGCCAAACTAAGGCGCATAATTGCCGTTTTTATACTTTCTCGATCTTGTGGCAACGCTAAAATCAGTTGACGCTGGAAGTCATCGCAATGTTGTAACGTGATTTCAGGGTTGGCTAGATTGGCTAAATGGTTTTCCAGCAAATGTTTTAACTCAATGATGCGTTCACGAATGCGAGTTTTCAGCTCCGCTGTTGCCATTCTCGTAAAAGTTACCACAAGAATTTGCTCTACGCTTAACGGCTCGTGAAACGTTTCTTCCCCCACTTTTAGCAGTAGGCGCAAGTAAAGGCTGGCGATGGTGTGCGTTTTCCCTGTACCAGCGGAGGCCTCGATAAGGCTCACGGTGTTTAGGGGAACAGTCATTGGGTTAAGGGGTTGCGATGCGACTGTCATCAAGCGTCCTCACAAATTGAACAAAACCTAGCGCAAAGGCTAGGTCGGAATTTTTACAAAATTTTTGACAATATTACGGCGTAGCGTCCACGCCGAGCCATTCGATAAACGCCCCTACGGTATGGAACGATCCGAAAATCAGCAAGCTGTCCTGTGGCGTAAGTTCTGCGGTTATTTGAGCGATGGCGTGGGCGATGTCATCAAATGCCGCCGCCTGAATGTGGCGTTCAGCCAATACCTGTTGAATAATTTTGCCCTGCTGACCACGATCCCCTGTTAAGGTTAAGGCGTACCACTCGTCAATAATAGGCGGTTCGGTGAGGGCGTTTAAAATGCCGTTTAAATCTTTATCCGCCAGCACGCCACACAGGGCGGTAAGTTTGCCTAAGCGGCCAGCGTTTTTTTCTTGCTGGATTTTTTCTGCTAAATAGCAAGCCGCGTGTGGGTTATGCCCCACGTCTAAAATCACTCGTGGTAGGGTTTCCATTGGGTGGTTAAGTCTTTGGGCTAGCCGTTGTTGCCAATGGGGCGAAATGGTTTGAAAACGCCCTGTTAAACTCACTTGGCTTAGCACTTGGCGAATTTGCTCAAAGGTTAGGTTAAACGGCAGATAATCTAAAACCGCCAACCCTAATGCCGCATTTGCTACTGGAATGGCTGGAATTGGCAAGTCCTCGTAGCGTTCGCCTTGTGCGCTTTGCCACGACCACGAATGGCTGTTCTCCTCGAACGACCAATCCACGCCACGTTGAGAAAGGTTACAATGTAACGTTTTTGCCACGTCTATGAGCGTTTGAGGTGGATTGGGTTCACCAATAACGGCTGGACAATTTGCTCGCAAGATTCCGGCCTTCTCAAAAGCGATGGCTTCCCTTGTATTACCAAGAAAAGCGGTGTGATCGATATCAATGCTGGCAATGACTGCCACTTGGCTATCCACAATGTTGGTTGCGTCTAAACGCCCGCCTAGCCCCACTTCTAAAATCACCACATCAAGACGATGTTCTTTAAATAAATTTAACGCAGAAAGGGTGCTAAATTCAAAATAGCTTAGCGAAATTGTTTTATTTTTTTCAATAAAATCAAAAGATTGGCAATGCTCTTGTTCAGGCAACAAGGTAGAATTAATTCGCACACGTTCACGGTAATCCAGCAAATGGGGCGAAGAATAAACGCCAACCCTAAGCCCTGCTTTTAAGCAAAGCATTTCCAAAAAACGACAGGTTGACCCTTTGCCATTCGTACCACCAACGGTAATGACAAAGGAGGCTGGTTTTAAAAGATCCATCGCATTCGCCGCTGCTTTTACCTGCATTAGCTGATTCTCGGCTAAATCAATGGTTTTGTGGTGTGCGTTTTGCAAATAAATAAGCCAATCCGCCAGTGGCGTATTGGCATTAGGTATTGACATTGTTGGCATTGGTTACTCGGTAACTAAGGTACTAATTTTTCTACTGCTTCCCCGCAATGTTCCGCAGGCTGAACTGGGGTAAAGGGATTTGGCAAGTGCATTAGTTTTGCGATTAAATCCGCTAAGGTATCACGCATATCTTTACGCTTAACGATCATATCAATCGCCCCTTTTTCCAGTAAAAACTCACTGCGCTGGAACCCTTCAGGCAAGGTTTCACGCACGGTTTGTGCAATAACACGAGGGCCGGCAAAGCCAATCAACGCTTTTGGCTCGGCAATGTTAATATCCCCTAACATTGCAAAGCTTGCGGATACGCCGCCTAAGGTCGGATCCGTTAAAACGGAAATAAACGGCACGCCTCGTTCACGCATTTTCGCCAACACGGCGCTGGTTTTCGCCATTTGCATTAGGGAAATTAACGCCTCTTGCATTCGTGCGCCACCGCTAGCGGAAAAGCAAATAAACGGGCAATTTTTTTCCATTGCACGTTCTGCGGCAAGCACAAACTTCGCCCCAACTACAGCGCCCATCGAGCCGCCCATAAAATCAAAGTTTTCCGCACCTACCACGACAGGCATATTCCATAAGGTACCTTCTAATGTAACGAGTGCGTCTTTTTCGCCCGTGTTTTTTTGGGCTTGACTTAGGCGATCTTTATAGCGTTTTAAATCTTTGAATTTTAAAACATCTTTGGGTTCTAATTGCTCACCAATTTCTTTTATTTGATCATTTTTATCCAATAAAGCTAATAAACGAGTGCGTGCATCAATACGCATATGATGCCCACATTTAGGGCAAACTTCTAAATGACGGGTAAGCTCATCACGGTATAACACTTGATTGCAATCACTACATTTTGTCCAAACGCCCTCTGGCACATTGGCACGGCGGCTTTGTGATGAGGTTTGTTTGTTAAAAATTCGATCGATCCAGCTCATAATAAATTCCTTGTTCGCTGTTATAACAGGCTAGTAAGTGGCTGCGTTTTTCACGCAAAAATTGGCGTTATTACACCATAAAAAAGCCCATTGGGCTAGGTTCTGCCAAGCTAACCGCCATAAAAAACGGCGTTAAATGCCCTTTAAATTGCGGTTAAAAAGGATTTAATTCTAGCGTTCGTAAACTAATTGAGCTAATGCCACCGCCATAAAGGCAATATCAAACTGCTGTTCGTCCGCCACTGACCAAAAACGCATTTCGCCATCGTCCCACGCTACATCGCTAATGTGTAAAACGGCTTGGCTTTCATCGTCATTTTCATTTGCGCCATTGCTCACTGGGGTAACGGTTTTGGCTTGCACTTGAATAAAAGGTACCATCTGCCACGCTGTTTCATTGCTTAAACTATCATTTACATTATCGCTAATTAGGCTCACCATTTGCCCTAAACCATAAAATACTGGCACTTGCACGGCGTGAAATGTTGCACTGGCAATCTGTGGTAATACGCGTTGTAGCTGACGGCTTAACACTGCACTGTGGTTTGGAAATACATCAAAAGCAAGGCGTTGTGGTTGAGCATTGTCGCTGTTTTCGTCCTTTTCACTTTCTTCTTCGTTTTCTTCATTGTCGCTATTGATCGGTAAACCGTTTAATAAACGAGCGGTTTGCCCTGCCAGTTGCACCACGCCACTATCGCCTAAATAAGAGGCTGGTAGCATTGAAGAAACCATTACTTTGCTTGGGGTAAATTCACGCAGTAAAGGCGCTATCGCCAATGCGGCTTGGGTAACTTGCACATCAGGCAATGCCACGATATTGCGTTGGCGCACGCCTGCTACTGCATCATCATTGACAAAAGGAACTACCACTGGCACATCGTCAAAATTTGCCACTAAGCCGTGTAAATCCAACACGATCGCCCCAGTTTGTGACGCTTGTGCCATTGCACTGGCGTGGCTCATTTGTTGTTTGTCTGCGGCGAAGAAAATGTAATCAAACCCTTCCCACGTAGTTTCTGGTAATTTCACTTCTGCAACGGCTTTTTTACCGAACCATAAGTTGCGTTCTTCTTCCACTGCGCTGAGATCAACGAAGGTAATTTGTGCGACTTTCGTGCCAAATGGGTGATTTTCCAATGCTTGTAAAATTTTTTCAGCCAGCGCAAATTCGCTGGCAATGGCGATGTTTAACATTTTGTATCCTTTTGATTTTGCAAAATTTATAAAAATATTCCGACCCTGCATTTTCGGCAAGGTCGGAATATTTTTGTGTTTTTTAGTACAGCACTCGGCTACGCAAGGTGCCGTCAATGGCACGTAGGTCTTGCAATAACGCTTGTGCGTTGTCCGTTTCTACGTCCAACACTACATAGCCGATGGTGCCATGCGTTTGTAAATATTGAGCGGCGATGTTGACATTATGCGTTTCAAACACCTTGTTGATTTTGTTCATTACACCAGGTTTGTTGTGGTGAATGTGCAGTACACGCTGGGCGTGGTGCTGTTCAGGCAAGACAACTTCTGGAAAATTCACCGCTGACAGCGTGGAGCCATTATCGGAATATTTGATGAATTTTAGGGCGACTTCCGTACCGATATTCGCCTGTGCCTCAGTGGTTGAACCGCCAATGTGTGGAGTTAAAATCACGTTGTCGAAAGCACATAATGGCGATTGGAACACTTCGTCACTGCTCGCTGGTTCTTTAGGGAAAACGTCCAACGCTGCCCCTTGCAAATGTTTGTTTTGCAACGCATCCGCAAGAGCTTGAATATCCAACACTGTACCACGTGAGGCATTCACTAAAACTGCCCCTGCTTTCATTTGTGCTAAACGCTGGGCGTTGATTAAATTCGCCGTTGTGGCATTTTCTGGCACGTGTAGGCTTATCGCATCGCTTTGCGCCAGCAATTCATCAAGGCTATTGACTTGTTTGGCATTGCCGAGCGGTAATTTGGTTTCAATGTCGTAAAAATACACGTCCATACCCAACGCTTCCGCCATAATGCTTAACTGTGAGCCAATATGACCATAGCCCACAATGCCCAGTTTTTTGCCACGAATTTCCGTGCAGCCTTTGGCGGATTTACACCATACGCCACGATGCACTTCGGCGTTTGCCTGTGGCACATTGCGCATTAACAGCATAATTTCGCCCAGCACTAACTCCGCCACAGAACGCGTATTAGAGAACGGCGCATTAAACACAGGAATACCCAATGCCTGTGCAGCGGCGAGATCCACTTGGTTTGTGCCAATACAAAAACAGCCAATAGCAATGAGTTTTGGTGCGTTTTGTAGAATGTCGGCGGTTAAATGTGTGCGAGAACGAATACCGATAAAATGTGCATCTTTAATGGCGTCTTTTAATTCGTCATTGTCCAATGCGTGAGGGCGATAATCAATATTGTGATAGCCAGCTTGCTTTAAAGCATCGATGGCGTTTTGATGCACGCCTTCCAGCAGTAAAAATTTGATTTTGTCTTTCGCTAATGAGGGTTGTATTTTTGTCATTATTCAATTACCTCTACACCGTTTGGGCTACCAACGATAACAATATCTGCACCACGTACGGCAAAAATACCGTTTGTGACTATGCCTGCCACGTTGTTTAAAGTTTGTTCCATTTTCATTGGTTCTGGAATTAAGAAATTGTATGCATCAATAATAATATTGCCGTTATCCGTTACCACGCCTTCACGGTATTCAGGGCTTGCCCCCAGTGCGACTAATTTGCGTCCCACTTGCGAGCGAGCCATAGGAATGACTTCCACTGGCAAAGCAAAGGTTTGCCCTAAAACGTCTACTTGTTTGGATTCGTCCACAACGCAGATGAACTTTTTCGCCAATGCAGCAACGATTTTTTCACGAGTCAATGCCGCACCGCCGCCTTTAATCATCATTTTCTGCGGATTGATTTCATCCGCTCCGTCAACGTAAATTTCCAAACTGCTCACATCATTGGCACTGAAAACTTCAATGCCTAAATCACGTAAGCGTTTTTCTGACACTTTGGAGGCAGCCACTGCTCCTTTGATTTGATGTTTGATACTCGCCAACGCATCAATAAAGCAATTCACCGTAGAGCCACTGCCCACGCCAATAATTGCCCCATTCGGCACAAAATCCAATGCAGCTTTTGCTGCAAGTTTTTTCATCGCTAACTGATCCATAACCATTCCTTTTGTTAAGAGTTAAACCGACTATACGGCACAAAATTCTGTTTATTGTAGTGGCTTTGTGAGGGAATGCAATCTAACCTCAAAAAAATTGATTTTATGTGATTTGGCGTGGAAATTTGGCGTAGACAAAGACTACGCCACGATACGGCGTGTTTTTCAAGGCTAGAATATTTGCCAAAATTTTGACAAAAATTCCGGCCTTCGTTTTTTACCTACAAAATATCCTGTATGACGTTTCGGTAGATTTTTTCTAAAGCCAGTAGATCTTCGGCACAGATCCATTCGTTGACTTGGTGAATAGTGGCGTTTAGACCGCCGAGTTCAATGATTTCTGCGCCCATTTTGGCGATAAAACGTCCGTCAGAAGTGCCGCCTGTGGTGTTAAATTCAGGGGTTGTGCCTGTCACTTGGCGAATGGCGTTATCCACAGCGTGCCATAAAATGCCTTGTTCGGTAAGAAATGGCTCGCCTGATAAGTGCCAGTGGATGTCGTAGTTAAGCTGATGAGCGTTTAGACATTGCGTAACCCAATGTTTAATGGTTTCCGCTCGGCTTTCGGTGTTAAAGCGCAGGTTAAATTGCACATCTAAATGAGGCGGAATGACGTTCGTTTGCCCTAAACCGCTGTGAAGATTGGTGATTTGCAAGCAGGTTGGCGGAAAATGTGCGTTGCCGTTGTCCCATTGGTGAGCGATTAAATCCTTTAAGAACGGTGTTGCTAAATGAATGGGGTTGCTCGCTAAATGGGGGTAAGCCACGTGTCCTTGCTTGCCTTTGATGCGTAAATCTGCAATGAGCGAGCCGCGTCGACCGTTTTTCACCACATCGCCTAATTTATGCTGGCTTGATGGCTCGCCTACGATGCAATAGTGAACTTTCTCGTTACGTTGTAACAGCCACTCCACCACTTTTTTCGTGCCGTTTGCTCCGCTGGCCTCTTCGTCTGAGGTGATTAAAAACGCTAACGTGCCTTGATGGTTCGGATTGGCTTTAACGAAATTCACCGCAGCGATCACCATCGCAGCCAGCGAACCTTTCATATCTGCCGCTCCTCTGCCAAAAAGCTTATGCCCTTCATCCATTGGCAACAGCGCACCGCTAAATGGCGGATACGTCCACGCTGCCACATCGCCTGCTGGCACCACGTCCGTATGCCCTGCCAGCACCAACACAGGCTCGCCGCTGCCATGCGTTGCCCATAGGTTTTGCGTGTCATCAAAAGGTAAAGGGGTCAGGTTAAAATTTGCGTTGCAAAGTTCAGCACAAATGAGATCTAAACAGCCTGCGTCATCAGGGCTTATGCTTTCACGGCGAATAAGCTGTTGTGCTAGGTGTAGCGTTGGGTCGCTACTTAATGCCATTGGGTCTTTTGGGAAGATCATTGTTGTCCACATTATAAAAAGTTAAAAAAAGCAAGGTCGGAATATTAACAAAAATTTTGTCAAAATTCCGACCTGTATCATTGATGTTATTAAAAAACATTACTCACTTTCCTCACTGCGCTGTAACGGCAACAGGCTACCATTACGATTAATAAGGAAAAAATCCCGTTTTATCAGTACGCCTTTTTGTTCCAGCAACACGCAAAAGGCAAGACCATTGGTGTAAGCGCAATGGAGCGTTTGTCCTTTTTGTTGCTGGGAAAGTATTTGGCGCAGATGATCGGTATTAGCGTTTGAATTTTGTGCAAGCAGGGCGTTAATTTTCGCACTGTCTGTGGCGGTAAAGGCGCAAGGCTTATTTGTTTCACAGTTGACGGTTTCCCATTGATTGTTTTTTAGCATTTGTAAATGCCACTCGGCATTGCTACCCGCTTTCGCTGGGAAAAACTTAAAGGCTCGCTGAATATTTTTCTGCTTATCCAAACTCACAAAAACGCCTTTGGCTTTTAGGCTCGGCAATGGCACGGGGTAGGTAATGTCTGCTGGGTATAGACGTTCTACTGTCGCATTCGGATCTTTTTGCCACATAAAGGTTGCCCGTTGCTCGCCGACGTGCAGGCTACACAAGGTTTCACCTTGAGCATTCGCTAAACAAGTAACCGCTTTGACCGCCACAGGTTTAAAGCCACAAGCGGTACTGTCTTTCCCATTACAGGCAGCGTTCCGCCATTGTTCCTGTTGGAAAACCTGTTGCTGCCACGAATGCTGGGTCGGAATAAATCGCAAAATTTTGTGCGGTTTACCGTTTTTAACGGTGATAAACGGCGAACGTTTCAGTAACCCTTCAAGGGGTTGTGCTGTGGATTGTGGTTGTACGTAGGCTTGTAAATTTTCCCTATTCATTAGTGTCAATACGCCAAGTTGCCCTGTTTTTGTCGCACGGAGAAAAACAGGGGCTTTGCCCATTTTATCAAGGCGACAAATGGCAAGTTTTGGGCTGTCGACACAGGCAAGAACCATTCCAGTTATTTGATTTTTAATCACTTTTTGCAAAGGTTCAGAATCTTTGAAAAAGCGTAATTTCGTTTTGTAAGAAGTTTTGGTAAAACGGCAAGGCTTGTTGCCACATTGTAGTGTTTGCCAAGCTTTGCCTTCATTGTCTTCGGCACGATCGACTGTCCAAAAATGCCTCTGTTCAATTAAGCGATAAATTTGCTCGATGGCTTGGGTTTGCTCGTTTAAAGCAACGTACATTTGGCTGGTAGGAAAAAGACTGGTGGCTTGGGTAATGGCGGGGGCAAACAACGCACCAAAAGTGAAGGCCGGAATAAAATGCATTTTTTTGCAAAACATTGGGAGTCTCCGTTTAAATTTTGCTAATTGTAGGTGGTTTTGCCGAGATTTTATAGAGAACAAGCCCTGTACGTACACAGGGAATGGGCTTTTCTAGTTGTTCTCTGGTCGCTTTCATAATAAAATACGCAAACTTTTAGCGAAATTTTAACATTTTGTTACCCTTTGTAACAAAGCCAAATTTCGCAAAAAAACCTACCAATTACATTCGTGGTTTTTAGGGTTTAGGCAAGTAAGTCTAAACGGTACATTCACTCTTAAATAAGGAAAAGACTATGTCAGACAGTTTAAAAAATGACGTAGATCCAATCGAAACTCAAGATTGGTTGTTAGCTATCGACTCTCTCATTCGTGAAGAAGGTGTAGAACGTGCTCAATATATTATTGAAAAAGTTTTAAAACAGGCACGTGAACAAGCGGTTTCTCTCCCTGCTGGTTTAACTACCCCATACATCAACACTATCCCCCCTGCACAACAACCTCAATATCCAGGTGATCTCAAATTAGAAGAACGTATCCAAAATGCCATCCGCTGGAATGCGGTAATGATGGTTTTACGTGCATCTAAAAAAGATTTAGAGCTGGGCGGACACTTAGCAAGTTACCAATCTGCATCAACCATTTATGAAGTTGGTTATAACCATTTCTTCCGTGCACGTAACGAAAAAGACGGCGGCGACTTAGTATACTTCCAAGGCCACTCTGCGCCAGGTATGTACGCTCGTGCGTTCCTTGAAGGTCGTTTAACCGAAGATCAAATGAACAACTTCCGTCAAGAAGCTCACGGTCAAGGCTTATCTTCTTACCCTCACCCTAAACTAATGCCTGAATTTTGGCAGTTCTCTACCGTTTCTATGGGCTTAGGTCCATTGGATGCGATTTATCAAGCACGTTTCTTAAAATATTTAGACAACCGTGGCTTAAAAGACACCAAAGATCAAACCGTATACGCATTCTGTGGTGACGGTGAAATGGACGAAGTGGAATCTCGTGGTGCTTTAGCATTCGCAGCTCGTGAAAAATTAGATAACCTTGTATTCGTAATTAACTGTAACTTACAACGCTTAGACGGCCCAGTTACAGGTAACAGCAAAATCGTTCAAGAATTAGAAGGCAACTTCGCTGGCGCTGGCTGGAAAGTAATTAAAGTATTATGGAGCAGCCAATGGGATAAACTTTTAGAAAAAGATACCAGCGGTAAATTGATGACCTTAATGATGGAAGTGGTTGACGGCGACTACCAAACCATCAGCTCCAAAGATGGTGCTTATATGCGTGAACACTTCTTCGGTCGTTATCCTGAAACAGCAGCTCTCGTTGCAGATATGACCGACGAAGAGCTTTCTCAATTAGCACGTGGTGGTCAGGATCCTGAAAAAGTGTACGCAGCTTACGCTGCAGCAAAAGCCACTAAAGGTCAACCAGTGGTACTTTTAATGCACACTGTTAAAGGCTACGGCTTAGGTGCTGCCGCTGAAGGTAAAAATATCGCTCACCAAGTGAAAAAACTTAAAGTAGACGATATTAAACACTTCCGTGATCGTGTAGGTCTTTCTTTCACTGATGAAGAAGTAGAGAAACTTCCTTACGTTACCTTTGAAAAAGACACCCCTGAATACAACTACTTACACGCTCGCCGTGATGCGTTAAAAGGTTACTTGCCAACACGTTCACCACGTTTCAGCACAGAATTACCAGTTCCTGCGGTAGAAGATTTCAAAGCATTATTTGAAGCGCAAGCTCGCCCAATTTCTACCACAATGGCCTTTGTGCGTACGCTGAACATCTTGTTAAAAACGCAAGGTTTAGGCAAACACATCGTTCCAATCATCGCAGACGAAGCACGTACTTTCGGTATGGAAGGCTTATTCCGTCAAATCGGTATTTACAACCCACACGGTCAAACCTACGTACCACAAGATCACGAACAAGTGGCTTACTACCGTGAAAGCACAGATGGTCAAGTATTACAAGAAGGTATCAACGAACAAGGTGCAACCGCCTCTTGGATCGCTGCAGCAACCTCTTACTCTGTAAACGATGTACCAATGATCCCATTCTTCGTGTACTACTCAATGTTCGGTTTCCAACGTGTGGGCGACTTAATGTGGCTTGCAGGTGACCAAGAAGCACGTGGCTTTATGATCGGTGGTACTTCTGGTCGTACAACCTTAAACGGTGAAGGCTTACAACACCAAGATGGTCACAGCCAAATTCAATCAGGTTTAATCCCTAACTGTATTTCTTACGACCCAGCATTTGCGTTTGAAGTGCCTGTTATCGTACAAGATGGTATCCGCCGTATGTATGGTCCTGAACAAGAAAATGTGTACTACTACATCACAACCCTTAACGAAACTTACGACCAACCAGCAATGCCAGAAGGCGCTGAAGAAGGTATCCGTAAAGGCTTGTACAAATTTGAAACTGTTACAGCAGAAGGCAAAGAAAAAGGTAAAGTTCAGCTATTGGGTTCTGGTGCAATTCTTCGCCACGTTCGTGAAGCGGCACAATTATTGGCGAAAGATTTCGGCATCACTTCAGATGTGTATAGCGCAACCTCATTAACCGAAGCCGCTCGTGAAGGTGCAGATGTAACGCGTTGGAATATGTTACACCCAACAGAAACCCCACGCGTACCATACGTTACTCAAGTAATGAATGACGCACCAGCTGTGGCTGCAACTGACTACGTGAAACTATTCTCTGAACAAATCCGTGCATACGTTCCAACCGATAACTACATCGTACTTGGTACAGACGGTTTCGGTCGCTCAGATAGCCGTGAAAACTTGCGTGAACACTTTGAAGTGAACGCACATTATGTGGTTATCGCAGCACTCACTGCTCTAGCCAAAGAAGGCAAAGTAGCCAAAGAAACCATTGCGGATGCAATCAAACAGTACAACATTGACGCAGATCGCATCAATCCGTTGTATGCCTAATTAAGCAAGGTCGGAATTTTTACGAAAATTCCGGCCTACGCTTTATGAACAAAAACAACCAAGGAAAACACAATGGCAAAACAAATTGATATTCCAGATATTGGCAGTGATGAAGTTACTGTAACTGAAATTATGGTGAATGTAGGCGACAAAATCGAAGCTGATCAGTCCATCATCAACGTAGAAGGCGACAAAGCCTCTATGGAAGTACCAGCCCCTGAAGCAGGCGTTGTAAAAGAAATTCTCGTAAAAGTGGGCGACAAAGTAACCACTGGCACACCAATGCTCGTCATTGATTCCGCAGACAGCGCCGCTACACAAGCAGCCCCTGCAGAAGCTCCAGCTGCTACCCCAGTAGCAAGCGCTATCATTGATGTAAACGTACCAGACATCGGTGGCGATGAAGTAAACGTTACCGAAATTATGGTGAATGTAGGCGACAAAGTAGAGGTTGATCAATCACTTATCACCGTTGAAGGTGATAAAGCCTCAATGGAAGTGCCTGCACCAGTTGCAGGTATCGTAAAAGAAATCCTTGTGAAATCAGGCGACAAAGTATCCACTGGTTCACTTATTATGCGTTTTGAAGTAGCAGGCGCAGCCCCAGCTGAAACGCCAGCACCTGCACAAGCTGCTGCACCAGCAGCCACCGAAATCAAGGATGTGAACGTTCCAGACATCGGCGGTGATGAAGTAAACGTTACCGAAATTATGGTCAATGTCGGCGACAGCGTAACAGAAGATCAATCTCTTATCACCGTTGAAGGCGACAAAGCCTCAATGGAAGTTCCAGCACCATTTGCGGGTACTGTAAAAGAAATCCTTGTGAAATCAGGCGATAAAGTATCCACTGGTTCACTTATTATGCGCTTTGAAGTTGCAGGTTCTGCCCCAGTTGCAGCAGCTCCAGCAGCACCACAAGCAAGCGCACCAGCTCAAACTGCAAGCGTTGCTCCAGCACCTACAGCTGCACCAGCGGCGGATCAAGCCGCCGTTGAAAGTGCCAAAGCCTATGTTCACGCAACCCCAGTGGTTCGCCGTTTAGCCCGTGAATTTGGTGTAAACCTTGACAAAGTTAAAGGTACTGGTCGTAAAGGTCGTATATTAAAAGAAGACGTTCAAGCTTACGTGAAAGCTGCCATTCAAGCCGTTGAATCAGGCAAAGTTGCACAAGGCGGTTCAGGCGTTGGTTTAGATCTTCTTCCTTGGCCGAAAGTCAACTTCGACAAATTCGGTGAAACCGAAGTTCAACCACTTTCTCGTATTAAGAAAATCTCTGGTGCGAACTTACACCGTAACTGGGTAATGATTCCACACGTAACCCAATGGGATAAAGCGGACATCACCAGCCTTGAAGCGTTCCGTAAAGAACAAAACGCTTTCTTAGCGAAAACCAAACAAGATGTGAAAATCACGCCACTCGTGTTCATTATGAAAGCGGCAGCGAAAGCCTTAGAACAATTCCCATTGTTCAACAGCTCTATTAGCGAAGATGGTTCAAGCGTTATCCTTAAAAAATACGTCAATATCGGCGTGGCAGTTGACACACCAAACGGTTTAGTTGTGCCTGTATTTAAAGACGTGAACAAAAAAGGCGTACTTGAACTTTCTCGTGAATTGATGGAAGTTTCTCAAAAAGCCCGTGCTGGTAAATTAACAGGTAGCGATATGCAAGGCGGTTGCTTTACAATTTCAAGCCTCGGCGGTATCGGTGGAACACATTTCACGCCAATCGTTAACGCACCAGAAGTTGCGATTCTAGGGGTGTCAAAATCTGATTTTGAACCAGTATGGAACGGTAAAGAATTTGAGCCACGCTTAATGTTACCACTTTCCCTTTCCTACGATCACCGTGTGATCGATGGTGCAGACGGCGCTCGCTTTGTGACTTTCCTAAGCAGTGTGTTAGCGGACTTACGCCGTTTAGCAATGTAATAAACAGTATGCAAGGTTGCCTTTTTAGGCAACCTGATTTTACGAGGTAAATTATGAAAGAAATTAAAACACAAGTTGTGGTATTAGGCGGCGGCCCTGCTGGTTATTCTGCGGCATTCCGTTGCGCTGACCTTGGCTTAGAAACGGTGATTATCGAACGTTTCACTACCCTTGGCGGTGTGTGCTTAAACGTTGGCTGTATCCCATCAAAAGCCCTACTTCACGTTGCAAAAGTTATCGAAGAAGCAAAATCCTTAGCTGCTCACGGTATCGTTTTCGGCGAACCAAAAACTGACATCAACAAAATCCGTACTTGGAAAGAAAAAGTTATCAGCCAATTAACTGGTGGCTTAGCAGGAATGGCAAAAGCACGTAAAGTAACGGTTATCAACGGCTACGGACAATTTGAGAACGATCACAACATCATCGTAACAGGTACTGACGGCGAAACTCGTGTAACTTTTGATAATGCGATTATTGCGGCTGGCTCTCGCCCAATTCAATTACCATTCATTCCACACGAAGATCCACGTGTTTGGGACTCCACAGACGCATTACGCTTAAAAGAAGTACCTGAAAAACTTCTCATTATGGGCGGCGGTATCATCGGTTTAGAAATGGGTACGGTTTATCACGCACTCGGTTCACAAATTGATGTAGTGGAAATGTTCGACCAAGTGATCCCAGCAGCAGATAAAGACGTTGTTCAAGTTTACACCAAACAAATCAAAGACAAATTCGGTTTACTTTTAGAAACCAAAGTAACCGCAGTAGAAGCCAAAGATGACGGCATTTACGTTTCAATGGAAGGCAAAGCAGCAAACGAAACTCGCCGTTATGATGCAGTGCTTGTGGCAATTGGTCGTACACCAAACGGTAAATTGATTGCCGCTGAAAATGCTGGTGTTCAAGTAACCGATCGTGGCTTTATCCAAGTGGACAAACAAATGCGCACCAACGTACCAAATATTTTCGCTATCGGTGATATTGTTGGTCAACCAATGTTAGCGCACAAAGGTGTACACGAAGGTCATGTAGCAGCCGAAGTTATTTCAGGCTTAAAACACTATTTCGATCCGAAAGTCATTCCATCTATCGCCTACACTGAGCCAGAAGTGGCTTGGGTTGGTAAAACTGAAAAAGAATGTAAAGCGGAAAACATTAACTACGAAGTGGCTAAATTCCCTTGGGCAGCCTCAGGCCGTGCTATCGCCTCTGACTGTCAAGAAGGTATGACCAAACTCATTTTCGACAAAGACACGCACCGCATCATCGGTGGTGCCATTGTGGGTGTAAATGGTGGTGAATTACTCGGTGAAATCGGCTTAGCCATCGAAATGGGCTGTGATGCAGAAGATCTCGCATTAACGATCCACGCTCACCCTACCCTTTACGAATCAATCGGTATGGCAGCGGAAATTTTTGAAGGCTCAATTACTGACCTTCCAAACCCAAAAGCGAAAAAGAAAAAATAATTCGCTAACCTCATAAAATAAAAGCCTTTCTCTACAGAAAGGCTTTTTTATCCCTAAACGCAAGGCCGGAATTTTCGTCAGAATTTTAGTAAAAATTCCGGCCTTGTTGTTATTGGGTTATCGGTTTGGCACAGCAGCTTAAACCAGACAAAATTGGGCAGAGGGGGCTATCATCCCCTCGACAGTCGCTATGCCAGCTTTTTAGCTGTTGGAGCATTGTTTGCAGTTGCTCGATGCGAGTTTCAAGAGCTTGGATATGTTCTTGGGTTAAACTTTTGACATCTCGGCTTTGCAGGCTCGGGCTGTCTTTTAAATCCAGCAGTTGTTTAATTTGCCCCAACGGAAAGCCCAGTTTACGGCTGTTGCTGATGAACCGTAAACGGGTTAAATCGTTGTCATCGTAGTAGCGATAACCGCTTGCGTCCCGTTTCGGTGACGGTAGCAGTGCCATTTTTTCGTAATCACGAATTTGCTTGGGGGAAAGTTCACACAGGCTCGCCACTTGGCTAATTTTGTATTTATTCATTCGGCACCTTTTGAGATCATTACGCTTTTAACGCTGCCTGCCACGCTTGCATAAAACGGTCGTGATGCACCACTAAATCCGCTTTGCGCAAGGCAAACACGCCCAGTCCGCCATTGTGCAATGTTAGCCATTCAAATGGCACCTCTGGGAACTGTGCTTGCAAGGCCAGCATACTGTTCCCCACTTCGCACACCAGCACGCCATCTTCGGCTAAAAATTGCGGACTTTGAGCGAGAATTTGTTTCGTCAACAGCAAGCCATCATGCCCCGAACCCAACGCTAACTCAGGCTCAGAGTGAAATTCCACGGGCATATCGGCGAGATCTTCTGCGTCCACATAAGGCGGATTGGTTACGATCAAGTCGTAATCCCCTGCCAGCAAATTATCAAACGCATTGGACTGCAATGGGAACACACGATCCGTCAAGCCAAAACGTGCAATATTTAGCTCCGCCACGTTTAGTGCGTCTACGGATAAATCCACCGCATCCACTTCCGCCTCTTCAAACGCCAACGCACAAGCAATAGCAATGCAGCCGCTGCCTGTACAAAGATCCAAAATGCGTTTAGGTTCGTGGACTAAGCCTTGAAAACCCTCTTCAATTAACGCACCGATAGGCGAGCGTGGCACGATTACTCGTTCGTCAACGTAAAATTCTTCACCGCAGAACCACGCTTTGTTGGTAATGTACGCCATCGGCGTGCGGTACGCCAAGCGTGTCATCACCCCTTGATACAGGGTTTCTTTTTCCATTGTGGTTAAACGGCTATTGAGCAATTCTGCTGGGGTTTGTAGCGGTAAATGCAGGCTTGCCAGCACCAAATGCAACATTTCATCATAAGGGTTATCCGTTCCTTGCCCGAAATATAAATCCGACTGGTTAAAACACGTAACCCCCCAGCGTAGGAAATCAGGAATGCTTTGTAGCTGTTCCAGCACGTTGTCTTTTTCAATGTGTTCAATCAGTTCTGCGTTAAATAGGCGTTCGTCTGTCATAATTTCTCCTAAAATTCCGACCTTTGCCCCAATGGCAAAATGGGTGCATTTATACCATAATCTTGGTTTGTTTTTCAGGAAAATCCTACAATCTTGCGGTAAAATACCGCCTTTCTGCTAATTTTAGGACAACTATGCATAATCCCAGCCTTATTGAGCAAATCAACCACTGGAAACAGCAGTTTAAACAGCCCTTAAACCGCATTTTACGCACGCCATTTGCGGTGCATATTTTCAAAGAACGCAACGAGCCGTTAAGTTATTACTTCAACGAAATCGATAAAACCGTTCACGCCCTAATGGCCACGCCAGAACAAGATGTAATGCAGGCGCAGTACCTAAGCGAACGTTTGCTCAACCAATGTAACGCATTGCAAAACGCCTTAAAAACGAAATCCGTCCCCCTGTCCGCTGAAGAACGCCGTCAAAAAGCGTGGGATCGTTTACAAAACTTGCCCCCTAAGCCACGCTTGGCGGCGTTTCAAAAGGCACAGCAACAATTACTGAAAGAAAAGGCGAACCTCGAACGCAAGCAATCTCAAGCGGAAAGCCTTGAACAGCGCCAGTACATTCAACAACAATTAGCAGAATTACAGCGACGTTTAGAAAAAGCCGATGTGGCGATTACCAGCACAGAGCGTGAGATTTATTGGAATCAAATTAAAGCCTAATGCTTGATCTCACGCATAGGCAGCACCTTTAAGCTGTGGTAATATTCTCTACTTGATAATTTCATTTGGTATTAGTTTATGAAAATTTGGAAAAAAGACCTTTCTCTTGACGCACTCAATCAAGCCTGTGAAAACACAGCAATTAGCTATTTAGGCATTCAATTTACCGCCTTTGGTGACGATTGGTTAGAAGCCACAATGCCCATTACAGAAAAATGCACCCAGCCTTTGGGCTGGCTACACGGCGGCGTTTCTTGCGTGTTAGCGGAAACCGTTGGTTCCCTTGCAGGCATGTGTGCCGTTGAAGCTCCTTTCATCACCGTTGGTGCTGAAATTAACGCCAGCCATTTACGTCCCATTAAACAAGGCGACACCGCTCGTGCCGTCGCCACGCCTTTAAAATTAGGGCGCACCTTGCACAGTTGGCAAATTGATATTTTTAATAATGCCAATAAACTTTGCTGCCGTTCTCGCTTAACGGTTTCCGTCATCAACCCTGAACAATAAATATAACGATGAAACTTTCGACACCTTCACGCATTGGCGTGATTTTAGTGAATTTAGGCTCGCCAAGTACGCCAACGCCGCAAGGGGTTAGCCAATATTTATGGCAATTTTTGCGTGATAAACGAGTGGTCGATTTACCGAGCTGGAAATGGCTACCGTTGCTGCGTGGGATTATCCTGCCCCACCGTGCCAAACGTGTTGCCAAAAGCTACCAAGAAATTTGGACACCGCAAGGTTCGTTGCTGATTGCCATTTCTCGCCAACAGCAAACGCTGTTACAACGTCACTTAACTGTTGCCCTTGCGAATAAAAATATCGCTGTGCAAGTAGAATTAGCAATGACTTACGGCAAACCAAGTTTCGAGCAAGCCTTACAAAATCTAGAACAAGGCGGAACGCTGGATAAGCTGATTGTGCTGCCACTTTTCCCCCAATACAGCAGTACCACCACCGCAGCGGTATTTGATGCCTTCAATAGACTTTGGCAAACACGCCGTAACTTGCCCGCTTTTGAATTTATTCACCACTACGCCACGCATCCTGCCTATATTGATGCCCTCGTTGCCAGCATTCAACGCCATCGAAAAGCGGACGAACATTTGCTGTTTTCCTATCATGGCATTCCAGAGCGTTACGTAGCAGAGGGCGACTATTACCCAACTCATTGCGAGCAAACCACCCAAGCTGTAGTGAACGCTTTGGGCTTGCGTGATGACGAATGGTCAATGACTTATCAATCTCGCTTTGGACGTGAAACGTGGCTAACCCCTTACACAGACGAATTTCTCAAAGCTCGTGGTGAAGATTACACTCACCCACAAGCCAAAAGCCCACGCCGGAATAAAATCGAAAAAATTGCCGTTATCTGTCCAGGTTTTGCCAGCGATTGCCTAGAAACCATCGAAGAAATCGACCAAGAAAACCGCCAATATTTTCTCAACGCAGGCGGCAAGACATTCCGTTATATTCCAGCCCTAAACGCCCACCCAAGACACATTCAAGCCTTGACGGAGCTAGTTCTCGCCCGTTGTGAATGAGATAAACTGCAAATAAAAATGCCCTTTATGATCTGCACCCCAAAGTTGGACTAAACAATCAACTAATTAGGGTGCAGATTTTTTATGACCAATACACTTCATACAAAACTTGAACACCAAATTCACCACTACATTCACTACTACAACAATGAGCGTATTCGGGTGAATTTAAAAGGACTAAGTCCTGTATAGAGACAGAACCCAGTCCTTGAATTAAGTCAGTCCAACTTTTGGGAGCTGATCAATACCATTAAGAGCATTTTTATTTTTCCTTACGACATTTGCGTAGGTCGGAATATTTTGCAAAATTTTGACGAAAATTCCAGCCTTGGTTAGTTACAGCAGATGCCGCGCTTGTGTATAGTTTTTTTTAAAGTACGGATTATTTAAGCTTGCTATGGTTACCCCTTTCTTTCGGGAAGCGTGAATAAATTCTCCATTACCAATATAGATGCCAACGTGATGATTACGGCGAAAAAATACGAGATCCCCTACCTTTAATTGTGAAACTGCCACTGCATTTCCTAAATATTTTTGTTCGCTTGTGGTTCTTGGTAGTCGGCGTTTTAAAGCAGCGTAGTAAATTGTTTGTACAAATGCAGAGCAATCTATTCCTTTATGACTGGAACCTCCATGACGATAACGCACACCACGCCATTTACTAAAATTTTGTAAAATATTCTGACGTAATGCAATTTGTTGGTCGTCATTTTGATAAGTTTGAGGGTAATTTTGGGGGGCTGTGTGGCTACAAGCCGTCATACTGAAAACAGTGGTTAATATCGCCACATTATATTTAATAGAGAAATATCGCCATAACATTTTAAAAATTTCCTTTTGTAAATTGTAAAAGTTTTTCTTCTAGTAGGAGTAAGCGTTGTAAAAGTGGTTGCTGCCATTGGCTGTTTTCTGGAAAAAAATTTGGCAGACATTGGATATCAAATTGCTCGCTATTGTAGGTAAATTGCAATCGCCACGCATGCAAGCAAGTGCGGTTAGCAGGGCTGCCCTGATAACGTTTGTCACCTAAAATGGGGCTGCCTAGACTTTTCATCGCCACACGGAGCTGGTGCGTTTTGCCCGTGTAAGGGCGGAGTAAAAACAGCCACGCTGGTGTTTGTAAACTTTGGCAAACAAAATACGTATGTGCAGAATTTTCTTGCGTGTGGCAAAGTTTCCAACTACCATTACGTCCTTTTTGCATATCCCCTTTCACCGTGCCTGCTTTAGCTTTAGGACGTTTGTCGCTTATGGCAACGTAGGTTTTTTGAACCTGATGCAGGGCAAAAAGTTGGCTTAGTGCACTCGCCGCTCTGGCATTTAATGCCAAAATCAAAAGCCCAGAAGTTACTTTATCTAGGCGATGAACTAGCCAAAGTTGTGGTAAACTTAACGCCTTTGTAAGCACAGTTGTTAGTCCTTCTAGGCTGTCATCTTTATGAACAGATACACCAGCAGGTTTGTTTAATACGATAAAATCTGAATGGCGGTAAACCACTTGGGCTTGCCAGTCGATCGCAAGGCTGGGAGCGGTGGTGGCAATAAGAGGGCTAGTTTGCATAAGTTTCCTGTTGATACGGTAAATTTTGAGAATAAATAATATGTTAATTCATAAAATTACGCCATACATTTTGCCCACATTGGTTTGGCTGGCAACCATTGCCATTACGTTGCGTTTGCTGTTTCGTAAACAATCAGCAACAGCGATGTTATCTTGGCTGATGATGATCTACATTTTCCCTGTTGTAGGAATTTTCGCCTATTTGATTTTTGGCGAAATCAATCTTGGTAAACACCGCCGCGATCTTTTTGATCGTATAAAACCACACTTTATTGCGTGGTATCGCAAACTTGCCCAAGATAAAGCACTTGTCAGTACAAAATTTCCGTCAAAATTCCAGCCTTTGCTCAATTTGGTGCAACACCGTTTAACCATTCCCTGCGTGGTGGGCAATGAGTTACACGTTTTACATACGCCAGAAAGCATTATTCAAAACATTGTGCAGGATATTCACCACGCCCAGCAAAATATCAATATGGTGTTTTATATTTGGCAAAACGGTGGTCTAGTTGATGAGGTGCAAAATGCTTTGGTTGCCGCCGCACAACGTGGCGTGGCGGTTCGCCTGTTGGTGGATAGCGTGGGCAGTCGTCCTTTTTTAAAAAGTAAAAATCGGCGTGAAATGGTCAGTCATGGTATTGAAATTGTAGAATGCCTGCACGTGAGTCTGATTCGTATGTTTTTCAGCCGTATTGATCTGCGAATGCACCGTAAAATTATCGCCATCGATAATCACATTTCTTATACCGGCAGTATGAATATGGTGGATCCTCGCTACTTTAAGCAAAATGCACACGTTGGCGAATGGGTGGATATGATGGTGCGTATTGTGGGACCTGTGTCTAGCGTGCTAAACAGCTTGCACGCCGTCGATTGGCAAGTGGAAACTGGTCAGGCGTTACCCTTAGACATTCCAAGCCAAACCGCTCTACCGCAGGATGCAGACAACTTTCACGCCGTGCAAATTCTCGCCACTGGGCCAGGTTATCCAGAAGATTTAATGGAAGAAGCACTGGCGCAGGCGATTTTTTCTGCTCGTGAAAGCATTGTGATCACCTCCCCTTATTTTGTACCAAGTCATAATATTGCGGAGGCCTTACAAGTAGCCGCTTTTCGTGGCGTGGATGTGTCAATTATTCTGCCAAAGAAAAACGACTCCCTGCTGGTGGACTGGGCGAGCCGTACTTTTTTTGATGATTTACTCGCCGCTGGTGTGAAAATTTATAAATTTGACGCAGGACTTTTGCACACGAAAAGCGTGCTGGTGGATAAACGCTTGGCGATGGTCGGCACGGTCAATATGGATATGCGCAGTTTCTTGCTTAATTTTGAAGTGATGATGTTGGTGGAAGATAAAACTTTCGCACAGGAAGTGTATCAGCTACAAAAAAGCTATTTAGATAAATCCTTGCCAATGTCTTATAAAATTTGGCGACTACGCCCAAGTTATCACCGCATTATTGAAAAGCTGTTTTTCTTATTTAGCCCGCTTTTATAATATGTTCTCTTTCGGCGGTCATTTTGACCGCCTATTTTTTTCTTTAATCAGCAGTAGCACCGCCAGTATGAGTGTTTATGAATAAAACGGTCAACTTTTTCCCAAAATAAGGTCTGGTGAATGTAAGAACCGAAACTTTATCTGGCTTAACGGTAGCACTGGCGGTGCTACTGCTGATGTTTGACGACCAGCTTATTGAAAAGTGTACAGGCAGTGATTGACGTGAATGTGATGGAAAATCCAAGCTACCGTGTAATGTTAAACAACTAAGGTTAAACAAAATATTTCTCGCATAAGAAAAGGGCTAATCCAGTTACTTGGATTAGCCCTTTTTTAATGGGTTAAACGAAGATTATTGTTCGTTTAATTCATCGCCGATAAGAACTGAGTCAAGAGCGATTTCGATCATTTCGTTGAAAGTGTATTGACGTTCTTCCGCTGTGGTTTGTTCACCAGTACGGATATGGTCAGAAACAGTACAGATACAAAGAGCTTTTGCACCATATTCTGCCGCAACAGCATAAATACCCGCCGCTTCCATTTCAACACCTAAAATGCCGTATTTTTCCATTACGTCAAACATTTGTGGATCTGGTGTGTAAAATAAATCCGCAGAGAAAATGTTACCTACTTTAACTGGTACATTTTTACGTTTAGCCGCTTCAACTGCAGCGTGAGTTAAGCCGTAATCAGCGATAGCGGCAAAGTCATTGTCTTTGAAACGTAAACGGTTCACTTTAGAATCCGTAGACGCACCAAGACCGATAACAACATCACGTACTTTCACTTTTTCGCTTACTGCACCGCAAGAACCAACACGAATAAGTTTTTTCACGCCGTAATCTTTCACTAATTCAGTAGCATAGATTGAGCAAGATGGAATCCCCATACCGTGCCCCATTACAGAAATACGGCGACCTTTGTAAGTTCCTGTAAAACCAAGCATATTACGAACATTGGTTACTTGTTCTACGTTTTCTAAGAAGGTTTCTGCAATGTATTTTGCACGAAGTGGGTCACCTGGCATTAGTACAACATCTGCAAAAGCACCGTCTTGGGCGTTAATGTGTGGAGTCATAATGATTTCCTCTTTTTAGTTAATTAAAATTTGACATAAGCACGTCAATTCGATGAAGATTTTAATAGATTCTCGCCGTAATCCATTTGCGATAAATCAAAATAATGCGCAACGGTTTGAGCGACGCTGGCAAAGGTTGAGCTTGCCCCTAAAAAGCCTTTTGGTACGCCGTTACCGTACAGCATAATAGGTACAAATTCTCGTGTATGATCGCTGCCGTGCCACGTTGGATCGCAACCGTGACCTGCACTTAAAATGAGCAAATCATCATTGGTTACTGCTTTTAAAATATCTGGTAAACGGGCATCAAATTGTTCCAATAAATGGGCATAGCCTGCAACATCACGTTCGTGTCCAAAGCAGTTTAAGCCGTTTTCTAAATCCGCAACGACGATAGTGTTATCACCTGCTTTTTTCATTTCATTGATGGTTTTTTCTAATAACTCATCACAGTCGGTGGATTTAACTTTTTGCGTTAAGCCTGCCAAAATATCCGTCACTTTTCCTACACCGATCACATCACCGTTTTTTTCTTCCACCAACTTTTGTAAAACCGTTTTCGTTGGCGGCGACAAAACATAATCACGGCGATTTTCTGTGTGTATAAACTGCCCTGCTTGCTCACCCACGAAAGGACGTGCAATCACACGGCTAATATTGCTGTCATCTAATTTTTGACGTACCGCTTGGCAAAGTGCATAAAGCTTATCTAAACCGTAATAGCTTTCGTGGCAAGCGATTTGCAGCACGGAGTCCCCGACGGTGTAAAGAATAGGCTTGCCTGTGGCGATATGTTCTTCACCAAATTGATTTAAAATGTTCTCGCCTGTACCGTGACAATTTCCGAGTATTCCTGGCACAGCTGGCAATGCTTCAATATCAGCTAAAAGGCTTTCAGGCACGGAATTTTCTGGGTTTGGGAAGGTTTCCCATTGAAATAAAGCAGGCACACCGGCTAACTCCCAGTAGCCTGATGTGGTGTCTTTTCCTGTGGAAATTTCGGTAGCGTAACTATAACCACCAATGAGTGTAGGATTAGGATTGAAGTGTTGAGGTAGCATACCGCAGGCTTTTTCACAAGCAAGACCTAAGCCTAACTTCTGTAAATTCGGCACTTTTAACTCGCCGTGTCGTACCTTATTATCCGCTTTACCCTCAGCACAGGCCTGTGCAATATGGGCTAATGTATTGGCACCTTCATCGCCAAACTTGCTGGCATCTTTCGTTGCCCCAATACCTAGAGAATCTAAAATAATGATAAACACACGTTGCATCACGTGACCATCCTTTGTTGCATTTATGGCTTTGTCCTAGGCTGGAATTTTCCCATAAATTTTATAAATTACCGTGCCAACAGCACGGCACAAATAGGGGCGAATTATAGCATTTGTGGCTGTAATAAAGAACCCTAACCCTATAAGCCTGCTTAGTTACTATACGTTCATAACCCAATAATTCCCATAAAAAAACACCACGCTGAGCTGACCTGACCCCAAAAACTTAGACTAAATTAATTTAAGGACTGGGCTCTGTAT